>NZ_JBEZDW010000070.1:0-19719 GCF_040802045.1 Microbispora sp. NPDC049125
AGCGGCGCCGGCACCTTCTACGAAGGCGTCCTGACCACCGGCTACCCGACCGACGCCACCGAAGCCCTGGTCCAGGCCAACATCACCGCCGCCGGGTACGCGCCTGCGGGCAATCCCCCCGCGCAGGGCTCACAGATCGTCGGCAGCCAGTCCAACCGGTGCCTGGACGTCCCGAACGCCTCCACCACCAACGGCACCCAGGTCCAGCTGTGGGACTGCAACAGCAACGCCAACCAGAAGTGGACCGTGACCTCCTCCAAGCAGATCCAGGTGTACGGCAACAAGTGCCTGGACGCCTACGGCCAGGGCACGGCCAACGGCACCAAGGCGATCATCTGGGACTGCAACGGCCAGGCCAACCAGCAATGGAACGTCAACTCCGACGGCACCATCAGGGGTGTGCAGTCCGGGCTGTGCCTGGAGGCGAGCAACTTCGGGACCGCCAACGGAACCCCCGTCCAGCTGTGGTCCTGCACCGGCACGACCAGCCAGAAATGGACCGTGCGCAGCTGACCCGCGACAGATGACCGACCCCGGCGGGGCCCGGCAGGACCCGCCGGGGTGAGACGAACCAATCAGCACAAACGAGAGAAGGCGCATTCCATGATGCTCCTCAGAAATCTGAGAAAGACGCTCGCGGTCGGCGCGGGGGCGTTGATCGCCGCCGCCGTCGCCGGCGTGGCCGGCGTCGGTCCCGCCCAGGCCGCGACGTCAGGGCCGTGCGACATCTACGCTTCGGGCGGCACGCCCTGCGTGGCGGCGCACAGCACGACCCGTGCCCTGTACGCCAACTACAACGGCCCTCTGTACCAGGTGCGCCGTTCCTCCGACAACACCACCCGTGACATCGGCGTCCTGGCCGCGGGAGGAGTGGCCAACGCCGCCACGCAGGACTCCTTCTGCGCCGGCACCACCTGCCTCATCACCATCATCTACGACCAGTCCGGCCGGGGTAACCACCTCACCCAGGCACCCGGGGGCGGGGCCGCGCCCGGTCCCGACAAACTCGCCGACGCGACCCTGGCGCCGGTCACCGTCGGCGGCTCCAAGGCGTACGGCGTCTACTCGAGCCCCGGCACCGGCTACCGCAACAACCGGACCTCGGGCATCGCGACCGGGGACCAACCGGAGGGCATGTACGCGATCCTCAACGGCACGCACTACAACGGCGGCTGCTGCTTCGACTACGGCAACGCCGAGACCAACAACCTGGACACCGGCAACGGCCACATGGAGGCCATCTACTTCGGCAACAACAACTGGTGGGGCTCCGGGGCGGGCAGCGGCCCCTGGATCATGGCCGATCTGGAGAACGGCCTGTTCTCCGGCGTCAACCAGAAGAACAACCCCGGCGATCCGAGCATAAGCCACCGCTTCCTCACCGCCATCATCAAGGGCGAGCCGAACCACTGGGCCATCCGCGGCGGCAACGCCCAGTCGGGCGGCCTGTCGACCTTCTACAACGGCGTACGGCCCAACGTATCGGGCTACAACCCGATGAAGAAGGAAGGCGCCATCATCCTGGGCATCGGCGGCGACAACAGCAACGGCGCCCAGGGCACCTTCTACGAAGGCGCGATGACCTCCGGCTACCCGTCAGACGCCACCGAGAACCTGGTCCAGGCCAACATCACCGCCGCCGGCTACGCGACGACGACCATCCCCACCACGGGCCAGCAGATCGTCGGCGGTCAGTCCGGCCGGTGCCTGGACGTCCCCAACTCCTCCACCACCAACGGCACCCAGCTCCAGCTCTGGGACTGCAACAGCAACGCCAACCAGCGCTGGACGGTGACCTCCTCCAAGCAGATCCAGGTGTACGGCAACAAGTGCCTGGACGCCTATGGCCAGGGCACGGCCAACGGCACCCAGGTCATCATCTGGGACTGCAACGGACAGACGAACCAGCAGTGGAACGTCAACTCCAACGGCACCATCACCGGCGTGCAGTCCGGGCTGTGCCTCGACGCCAACAGCGCCGGCACAGCGAACGGCACGAAGATCATCCTGTGGTCGTGCAACGGCGGCGCCAACCAGCAGTGGAGCCGGCGCGGCTGACCCGCGGCAGGTGACCGACCCCGGTGGGGCGCCCGGCAGGACCGGCGCCCCACCGGGGAGAGTCCACCGGAACGGGACGGGCCGCCTCTCGACGGCCGGACCAGGTCGCATGACGGCGCCGAAAGGTACGGGCCCGGCCGGTCGCCGTCGGTCCTGACCGCCGTTTTGACGAGCCCGATCAGGAAAGCGTGAACTGTTCACGCCTTCGGCGACGCTCACGGAGCACACATAGGACGTCTTTCTCCTGATGGGATGCGGAAGCGGCCACATTTACCCCTTTTCGTCCTGACTCTCCGCAAGGATGAGCCGTTGACGCCGGTGATCGCCCGTCCTAACGTCTGACGTCTCTCACGAATGTGCGTCGAATCCCATCGACATAACCGCGCACAGGAGCGTGCAATGTCTTCAGACGAAGTCCCCGGAAGGGTTCCGCGCCGGGCCCCCCATGCGTATCCGGCGGGAACGCGGTCGCCGCGACGCCTGCTGACCGTCGTCCTCGCCGGGATCGTGGCCGGCCTCATGGTGCTCGTCGGCGCGGCGACGGCGCCCACGGCCTCCGCGGCCGACAACCCCTACCAGCGCGGGCCCGACCCCACCGCGAGCAGCATCGCCGCGAGCCGCGGCCCCTTCGCCACCGCGCAGGTGACCGTCCCCAAGGGCAACGGATTCGGCGGCGGGGTCATCTACTACCCGACCGACACCAGCCAGGGGACCTTCGGCGCCATCGCGATCGCCCCCGGCTTCAGCACCGCCTGGAGCTACTACGCCTGGCAGGGCCCGAGACTCGCCTCGTTCGGCTTCGTCGTGATCGGGATCGAGACCAACACCCTCAACGACTACGCCGACGCCCGGGCCACCCAGTTGCTCGCCGCCCTGGACTATCTGGTCAACAGCAGCTCGGTGCGTGACCGGGTCGACCGCAACCGGCTGGCGGTCGGCGGGCACTCCATGGGTGGCGGCGGCGCCATTCTCGCCGGCCTCCAGCGGCCCTCACTCCTGACCGTGGTCGGTCAGGCGCCGTACGTGCCCGAGGGCTCCCTGTCCGGCATCAAGATCCCCACGGTCGTGTTCGCCGGCCAGACCGACGGGACCGTGACCCCGCAGTACGCCCAGAACGCGTACAACACGATTCCCACCTCCGTCGAGCGCGCCTACGTCGAGATCGCGAACGAGGGCCACGGCTTCCCCGCCGGTGGAGGCGGCGGCAATTCGGGCGCCTTCGCGCGCACGATGATGGTCTGGATGAAGGTGTTCATCGACAAGGACACCCGGTACGGGCCGTTCCTGTGCCCGTCGTTGTCCAACGCGAGTGGCATCTCCAAGTACATGGCCAGCTGTCCGCTCGACCCGCCCGGCGGGCCGACGTCGTCCCCCAGCCCGCCGGTGTCCCCGTCCCCGTCGACGTCCCCCTCCCCCTCGGCGTCTCCCAGCCCTGGTACGGGGGGTGCGATCCGTGGTGTGGGGTCGGGCCGGTGCCTGGACGTGACCGGCGGCTCGGCCACCAACGGCGCGCAGGCGCAGATCTACGACTGCAACGGGCAGGCCAACCAGCAGTGGACCTCGACCAGCGCGAGTGAGCTGCGGGTCTTCGGCAACAAGTGCCTGGACGTCAACGGCGCAGGCACCGCGAACGGCAGCACCGTGATCATCTGGGACTGCAACGGCCAGAACAACCAGAAGTGGCGGTTCAACTCCGACGGCTCCATCACCGCGGTCGGCGCGAACAAGTGCCTGGACGTGCCCAACAACGCCACGGCCAACGGCACCAAGCTCGCCATCTGGACCTGCAACGGCGGAGCCAACCAGCGCTGGACCCGCACCTGATCCATCGCCTTCTTCCCCTTCGCCGGGGCGGCCTCTCGGGGCCGCCCCGGCACGCTGTTGTGGGGACCGTACGGTGATTACGGGACAGAGCCGATCACTGCACTGAGCAGACCCTGTTGTGTGCCCTTGGGCGCCCCGGCCGCACCGTCGCCGTACCGATCGGCGGTGACCCGGGCAGGGCAGGCGGGGCGCGGGGCCGCCGACGAGGGCGGGTGGGCGGCTCACTCATAGGAGAAGGTGGCCCCGCCCATTCGAAGCCTGTTCCTTGGAACCCGCCCCATGGGAAGCCCCCCTTGGAAAACCGCTCCTTGGAAAACCGCTCCTTGAAAACCTGCAACTTGGAAACAGGAAGCCCTCGCCGGGTCGGTCAGCCGTCCCGGCGAGGGTTCCGGTGTTTCGAGGGTGTCTTTTCGAGTCTGTCTAGACGCGGGTCCAGCGCTGGTTGGCTCCGCCGTTGCAGGTCCAGATGGCGAGCTTGGTGCCGTTGGCCGTGGCGTTGTTCGGCACGTCCAGGCACTTGTTGGCCCCGACGGCGGTGATGGTGCCGTCGGAGTTGAACCGCCACTTCTGGTTGTTCTGGCCGTTGCAGTCCCAGATGATCACAGTGGACCCGTCGGCGGTGCCTGCGCCGTTGACGTCCAGGCACTTGTTGCCGAAGACCCGCAGCTCACTCGCGCTGGTCGAGGTCCACTGCTGGTTGGCCTTCCCGTTGCAGTCGTAGATCTGCGCCTGCGCACCGTTGGTGGCCGAGCCGCCGGTCACGTCCAGGCACCGGCCCGACCCCACACCACGGATCGCACCCCCCGTACCAGGGCTGGGAGACGCCGAAGGAGACGGCGACGTCGAGGGAGACGGGCTGGGCGACGGGTTGCTCCCGAACTGGGAGAAGAAGTTCCACACCACGGCCTTGGTCCAGGTCCTGTCGCCGCCACCGCTGTCGGACGCGGACCCGTCCACCGGGCCGGGGGTGTGGCCGGCGTCGAAAGCGGCCCATGCGACCGGATACCCGGCCCGGCACCCCGAGTAGTAGGTGACGATGTGCGACAGGCTGCCCTGCGCCGGCTCCGGCGGGTTCTGGGCGGTGCAGCCGTTGTTGCGGACGAACCTGTCACGCAGCGACCGCCCCTGGGAGATGTTGAGCACCGGGTCCCTGAGGCCGTGCAGGCCGATGTAGGCGACGGGCTCGGTGCCGCCGCTGCATCCGCTGAGCTGCCCGCCGGAGTAGACCGCCACCGCGCGGAAGACCGTCGCCCGGTTGCACGCGAGCGAGTAGCTCATGCCGCCGCCGTAGCTGAAGCCCAAGGCGAAACGCTGGGAGGTGTCGACGCAGAGGTCGGCCTCGATCCGCCGGATCATGTCGTCGACGAAGACGGTGTCCTCGCCGCCGGGGTTGGCCCAGCCGTTGCCGTTGCCCTGAGGCGCGACGAAGATCGCGGTGTTGTTCGACAACGCCCTGAGCCCGTAGTAGGACCAGGTGTATCCACTGGTTCCGCCCGAGTCCACGTCGTTGGCGGTGCCGCCGTTCCAGTGGAACCCGAAGATCAACCGGTAGGGCGTGGTGTTGTTGTAGTTGTCGGGAATCCGCAGGATGAAGGAACGATTCTTCCCGCTGCTCTGAATCGTCTGCGAACCGCTCCTCAGCGTCGGGGTCTTTCCGCACCCGGCGGTCGCCGCCAGGGCGCTCGCGCCCGCCGAGGACGTGGTGGAGCCGAGGCTGTCGCTCAGCGCCGCCTGACCGGTGGCCAGGACGAGAAGCGCCGCGGCCGCGACTGCTCCGAAGAGGGATCTACGCCTCGACGTCACTCGACTCCCCTCTGCGGTTCGAGATCGACGTGTCTGGACAGGGAACATTCACTTCTCCTGGTCGGGGGGTGGGGGTCCTTGGCCGGCCGGCATGCGGGCTTATCGATCTGCCGGATATCAGATGGGGGCGGCGAAGCGCCGCTCTGATCGTGGAAGCCGAACTCGCGCCGGGGCGTTCACGACCGGTCGGGCCGCGACGAGTGGGCGTTGACATGAAGGAGATGTTGAAACGTGTCGAGTCTCCTCTCGTCGGCAGGCTGACGGAGTCGGTGCAGCGCAGCCAATCCGAGGTGCCGGGAAGTGTCAAGGAAGGGCCTCGGTCCGAAGGAGCACTCTCTGGGGAGGTCACGTCCCTTCCCCCCGCTGACCAGGAGGGGTCGTCACCCTCGCCACCGCGCTGTGATGTAAATTTCATCGACAATCGAATCGAGTCGATTCTTGGGCGCCTTAACGTCACTGAATCATGAGCGGCCGCGCGGCGAACGCGTGAGGGCGTGTGAGGATGTGTCCGGACGTGTGAGGACGTGTGCCCCTGCCGGCGACAGGGTGCACGGGCGGAATGCGGCATCCTCCTGCCGGAGTCCGTCGGCCATCGACACCGCCGGCGATGACCGGACCCGGCGGGATCACCGCGCGATCACCGCGGGATCCGGGCCGGACCGGCCTTCCTGGTGCCGCCCGTCGGCCGCTCAGAGGGCGCGGAGACGCTCGGGGAGCCCCGCCGCGCCCCCCTGTTGCCGATTCCCGGGGACGGCCACGTGTGGACGAATCTGAAACGGTCCATCGACTCCGCCAGGCCAAGGAAGGGGAACACCGGAGGAGAGGACGGGAGTCACCATGCACATGAAGGTCCGGGACGTCATGACCAGAGATGTCGCGTCAGTGAACGGCACCACGTCCTTCAGGGACACGGCCGAGGTGCTGATCGCCCATGGAGTGAGCGCCGTCCCGGTGGTGGACGGCGACGGTCACGTCATCGGCGTGGTCTCGGAGGCCGACCTTCTCCACAAGGAGGGGTTCCGGGCGCAGTACTACGGGGAGGGCTACCGGCCCCCGCTGCGGGTCCGGCTCCGCGGATGGCCGGCGAAGAAGGCCGATGAGAAGGCCGGCGGTGAGACGGCGGCCGAGCTGATGTCCGCTCCCGCCATCACCGTCAGGTCCTACACCAGCGTGGTGAGCGCGGCCCGGCTGATGAACGAGCATGGGGTCAAGCGGCTGCCCGTCGTCGACGACGAAGACAGGCTTGAGGGCGTCATCAGCCGCCACGACGTCCTGAAGGTCTTCGCCCGCGGCAATGACGACATCGCCCGCGAGGTCCGCGACGACATCCTGGAAGGCGCGTTGTGGACGGACGCGTCCGGCGTGCGCGTCTCGGTGGCCGACGGGGTGGTGACGCTGAGCGGCAGCACTGATCGCCACAGCGACGCGCGGATCCTTGTGAAGATGGCCGAACGGGTGAACGGGGTGATCGAGGTCGTGGACCGGCTGGAATGGAAGGACGAGGACATGTCCGCCCCGGCCGGATGATCCTCACGCGCCGGCGGCCGGCGACGTGGGCTCCCGGGCAGGTGGTCAGCCCCGCAGTTCCTGAACCGTGGCCTTCAGGTTGGCCAGCGCCTCGCGGTAGAAACGGGGGCCATAGGAGACCCGCGCCACGCCGAGCTCACGGAGCCTGGCCAGGTCGGGGCCTCCGGGCCTGGTGTTGCCGTTGATCGGGCCGGGGAGTTCGGCGACCAGGGTCGCGATGTCCCGCTCGTCGCCGGTGCCGAGCGGGTAGACGCAGTCGGCCCCGGCCTCCAGGTAGAGGCGGCCTCGGCGTACCGCCTCCGCGAGCCTCTCGTCCTCGGGGATCCCGGAACCCGGCAGGAAGGTGTCGGCGCGCGCGTTGATGACGATCGGCACGCCGGCGTCGTCCGCGGCGGCCCGGATGGCCGCCAGCCGCTCGGCGTGGACACCGGCGTCGACCAGCCCGCCCGCCCGGTGGTCGGTGTCCTCCAGATTGCAGCCGACCACGCCGATCTCCAGCAGCCGGTCCACCAGCTCCCGCGGTTCCATTCCGTATCCGGCCTCGGCGTCCATGGTGACCGGGACCGACACCACCCGGGCGACCCGCCCGGCCGCGGCGAACATCTCCTGCCAAGGCGCGCCCTCGCCGTCCGGGTAGCCGAGCATCGCCGAGATCGCGGCGCTGGCGGTGGCGACCACGGGGAACCCGGCCCCGGCCACGATCTCGGCGCCGGCCGCGTCCCACACGTTCGGCAGCACGAGCATCTCTTCGGCGTGGTGCAGCTCGCGGAGTCTGGCGGCCTGGGCCTTCAGGTCACTGGTCATGGGGTGTTCCTCCGTATCATGGATGTCTTCTGAGCAAGGTCGGCCGCGAGTCCCATCTTGCTCGATTGCGAACATGTGCGCGGCGGCGGGGTCGCAGACCCGGGCGAGGGCCGGCCGGCGGGTCGCGCCGGGGAGCGCCGCCGGCTGAAGCCGGAGATGCGTTTCGGCGAATTTCGCTGTGGGATGTCGAGAACCCGCCCGCGGCTCCGTCCCCGCAGTGAACACGGCCACCACGGGCCGTACCGCACCAAGGAGAACACGATGGCCAAGTACCTGCTGCTCAAGCACTACCGGGGCGCGCCGGCGTCGGTCAACGACGTGCCGATGGACCAGTGGACGCCGGAGGAGGTCTCGGCCCACGTGCAGTACATGCGTGACTTCGCCGCCCGGCTCGAGGAGACCGGCGAGTTCGTCGGCGAACAGGCGCTCTCCTCGGAGGGCACGTTCGTCCGTTACGACGGCGAGGGGCGGCCGCCGGTCACCGACGGCCCGTTCGCGGAGACCAAGGACCTGATCGCCGGCTGGATGATGATCGACGTGGAGACCTACGAGCGGGCGCTGGAGCTGGCCGGGGAGCTGTCCGCGGCTCCGGGTGCGGGTGGCAAGCCGATCCACGAGTGGCTCGAACTGCGCCCCGTCTACGGCCAGCCGCTCACGGTCACCGAGTGAACGAGCCGCTGCTGCGGGAGCTGGTGCCCGCGGTGATCGGTGTACTCGTCCGTCGCGGAGCCGACTTCGCGGCGGCCGAGGACGCCGTGCAGGACGCCATGGTCGAGGCCGTGCGCGTGTGGGGGGAGGATCCGCCGCGTGACCCCAAGGGCTGGCTCGTCACCGTGGCCTGGCACAAGTTCCTCGACGCCGCCCGCGCCGACACCTCACGGCGCAACCGCGAGGTACGCGTGGAGGCCGAGCCCGCGCCCGGCCCGGGCAACGAGGTGGACGACACGCTCCAGCTGTACTTCCTGTGCGCCCACCCCTCGCTGACACCGGCCTCGGCCGTCGCGCTCACGCTGCGCGCGGTCGGCGGCCTGACCACACGTCAGATCGCGCAGGCCTACCTCGTGCCGGAGGCGACCATGGCCCAGCGCATCAGCAGGGCCAAACGGACCGTCTCGGGTGCCCGGTTCAACCAGCCCGGCGACGTCGCCACTGTGCTGCGCGTGCTCTACCTGGTCTTCAACGAGGGCTACTCCGGCGATGTCGACCTCGCCGGCGAGGCGATCCGGCTCACTCGCCTGCTGGCGGCCAAGATCAACCATGAGGAGGTCGCGGGCCTGCTCGCGCTCATGCTGCTCCACCACGCACGGCGCCCGGCACGGACCGCCCCCGACGGCAGGCTCGTGCCTCTCGCCGAGCAGGATCGCGGCCTGTGGAACACCCGCCTGATCGCCGAGGGCGTCGACGTGCTCCAGGCGGCGCTCGCCCGCGACCGCCTGGGCGAGTTCCAGGCCCAAGCCGCCATCGCCGCGCTGCACGCCGACGCCCGCACGGCCGAGGAGACCGACTGGGTGCAGATCGTCGAGTGGTACGACGAACTGGTGCGCCTCACCGGCAGCCCGGTGGCCCGCCTCAACCGGGCCGTCGCGGTCGGCGAGGCCGACGGCCCGCGGGCCGGCCTGGCCGCCCTGGCGGGGCTCGACCCCGCCCTGCCCCGCCACACCGCCGCCGCGGCGTACCTCCACGAGCGTGACGGCGACCCGGTCACCGCGGCGCGGCTCTACGCCGAAGCCGCCCGATCGGCGTCCAGCCTCCCCGAACGCGACCACCTCACGCGACAGGCCGCCCGGCTCAACGCGCGACTGCGCAGTCGAGCGGCGGGCGGCAGGTCACCGGACGAGACGTGACCTCCCCTCAGGCACCTGGGGCGTCGCAGACGAACGGCGGGCCGTCTGTAGCCGGTCGCGACATGAGCGGCCGCGCCCCCACATGGGTGTCCTTAAATCGCGACGCCCGGCGCGGCCCCCTCCCATGACGAAAGCGGGCCGCGCCGGGCGTCACATCAACTGGTGAGCACGGTGCGATCGAAGCTGGATGGCCTTAGACGCGGGTCCACTTCTGGTTGTTCCCGCCGTTGCAGGTCCAGATCTGTGCTCGGGTGCCGTTGGCTGTGCCGGACACGTCCAGGCACTTGTTGGCTCCGACCGCGGTGATGGTGCCGTCGGAGTTGAGCCTCCACTTCTGGTTGTTCTGGCCGTTGCAGTCCCAGATGAGCACGGTGGTGCCGTCGGCGGTGCCGGCGCCGTTGACGTCCAGGCACTTGTTGCCGTAGACGCGCAGCTCACCGGCACTGGTCGAGGTCCACCTCTGGTTGGTGCCGTTGTTGCAGTCCCAGAGCTGCACCTGCGCACCGTTGGTCGTCGACGCGCCGTTGACGTCCAGGCACCGGTTCGACGCCACACCCCTCAGCGCACTCGTGCCCGCCGAAGGCGACGGAGACGGAGACGGAGACGGAGACGGAGAGGGCGAGGGGCTGCTGCTGCTCTGTGCGACACCCTTGCCGTTGAAGGTGATCGAGTCGACGTCGAACGAGTTCGCCGTCGGCGCCTTGAACACCACGTAGACGTTGTGGGTGCCACCGGGGTTGGTGACCGGCGCCGCCGGCAGGGACTGGTAGTTGTTCCAGCCGCCGGTGCTCGGCACCGAGCTGGACGCGATGAGCGCCCCGGTCGGCGAGTCGGCGCGCAGTTCGATGGACGCCCCGGTGCTCGACGGCGAGGCGACGCGGAACGAGACCGAGTCGATCCCGGTCAGGTTCATCGGAGTGAAGGAGATCCAGTCGTTGTTGGAGATGTCGCCGACGCGCCTGCCGCCCTCGGCTCCGCTCTCGTCGACGGTCCGGACGCCCGACGATCCGGTGAAGAACTCGGCCTGCTTGTGCTTGGGCTGCAGCGTGATGCCGGTGCTGCCCTTCAGGCCGCTGTTGTCGGTGTACTCGGCGATCAGAGCGTAGTAGACGTTGGCCGCCTCGTCGTGGCCGGAGGCGGTGGTCGTGATGTTCCCCGAGCAGCCGGTGACCTGGCCGGTGTCATGGCTGTGCTGGTCGTGGCCGAGCGCGGGGGTCACGACCACCTTCGAGCAGTCGACCGTGCCGTCCTCGGGATCGGTGACGTTCACCCTGTAGGCGACGGTGTCGCCGAAGGCGATGAACCCGCCGTCCGGCGGGGCCGTGAAGGCGACCGTGGGACGGGTGTTGCCCACCCCGATGGACAGGGTGATGGTGCCGGTCTTCCCGCCGGAGTCCCGGACGGTCAGCCTGGCGGTGTAGGTGCCGTTGGCGGTGTAGGTGTGGGACGGGTTCGCGCTGGTGGAGGTGCCGCCGTCGCCGAAGTCCCACGCGTAGGTGATCGCGTCGCCGTCCGGGTCGGACGAGCCGGCGGAGGAGAACGCGACGGTCAGCGGCGCGCTGCCGGAGTCCGGCGTGGCGCTCGCCTTGGCGACGGGGGCGCGGTTGCCGCCGGCGCCGCCGACGTAGTCGACCCGGTAGATGCCGTCGTCGGTGTTGGCGTGGCCGAAGCCGTTGCCCCAGTCGGCGTAGTACATGGCGCCGTCCGGGCCGAACTTCATGTCGATGGGCGCGTGCGGGGCGAGCTGTGCGACGAAGGGGCTGATCTTCAGGAGGTTGCCCGAGGAGTCCAGCCGCAGTTCCTTGACGAAGTTGCGGCTCCAGTCGTAGAAGAACGGCGTCTTGTCGAAGTACTCGGGGAACTTGCGGTCAGAGGAGCTGTTCGGGTCGTAGTGGTAGAACGGGCCGCCCATCGGGGCCGCGCCGCCGCAGCAGTTGATCTCGGGGAACTCCGCGGAGGCGTGGTAGTTGTACCAGATGGTGGCGGACTTGGCCGCCGGCAGGTTGGTCAGACCGGTGTTGTTGGGCGAGTTGTTGACCGGCGCCGAGCAGTTGAACTTCGCACCGGAGGTGTTGGTGGCGAAGTTGAAGTCGTTGAACGGGATGTTGTTGCCGACGCAGTAGGGCCAGCCGTAGTTGCCCGGCTCCTTGATCAGGTTCCACTCGACGGTGCCCTCGGGGCCCCGGTTGGCGTTCGCGGCGCCCGCGTCGGGACCGTAGTCGGCCGCCGAGATCCAGCCGGTGTCCTTGTCGACCGAGAAGCGGAACGCGTTGCGGAAGCCCATCGCGTAGATCTCGGGACGCGTCTTGGCCGTTCCGGGCGCGAAGAGGTTGCCCTGCGGGATCGTGTAGGTGCCGTCGGACTCGGGGTGGATGCGCAGGATCTTGCCGCGCAGGTCGTTGGTGTTGGCCGCGGAGCGCTGGGCGTCGTAGTGCTCGCGTCCGGACCGCTCGTCGATCGGGGCGAAGCCGCTGGAGCCGTTGGGGTTGGTGTCGTCCCCGGGTGCGATGTAGAGGTTGCCGTTCGGGCCGAACGCAAGGTAGCCGCCGGTGTGACCGGGCTCGTCGACGTTGCGGAACGCGGGAACCTCGATGATCTTCTTCTCGCTCGACAGGTCGAGCGTGGTGCCGTTCACCGTGAACCGGGAAACCCGGTTCACCTCACCGCCGTTGAGGGGCGAGTAGTTGAGGTAGACCCAGTGGTTGGTGGCGAAGTTCGGGTCGAGGGCCAGGCCGACGCCGCCGTCCTCGCCGCCGTCGTACACCGACAGGCTGCCGATCACGCGCGGCGCGCCGCCGGGGGCGATCATGTTGACCTTGCCCGACCGGGAGATGTAGTAGACCGTGCCGTCGGCCGCCACGTCCAGCTCCATGGGCTGGTCGGGCGCGCCGTCCAAGGTGACCTTCTGGTACCGGGACGTGACCGTGCCGCCGCAGTCGCCGGCCTCGGCGCCCGCCGCCCACTTCACCCCTCCGAGCAGGTGCTGCTTGAACAACGCCTCGGAGTAGGAGGAGGCGTTGTGGCCCATCGCGGTGGCCCACACCCGGCCGCCTTCAGGGTTGGAACACCACGAGATCGGGTGGTCGGCGCCCATCTTGTTCGCACCGGCGTCGTAGGTCGTCTCGTCCGCGGTGACCAGCACGTGGACGCTGCCGCGCATGTTCTTGTCGAAGTTGTACCACTCTTCGGTGCGCGTCCACCGGTCCGGCAGGCCCTTGGTGGAGGGATGGACCTTGTCGGCGACCTTGGCGGTGCCCTGCACGATCGAGGAGTGCTGGGTCATGTGCGCGCCGGCCAGCACGGTCTGGTCCCACCAGGGGAACTGCGACTCGATGTTCATGTCGACGGCGTTGTGGATCGCGACGATGCCGTGGCCGCTGCGCACGTACGCCTGCGCGGCCTGGCGTTGCGCGTCGTTGTCCCAGACCATGCCGGAGGTCTGGAGCATGATCACCGCGTCGTAGGTGTTCAGGTTCGCCGTGTTGAAGACGGAGGAGTCCTCGCTGCGGTCGAGCTGGAAGTTGTTGTCG
This sequence comes from Microbispora sp. NPDC049125, assembly GCF_040802045.1. Lineage (NCBI taxonomy): Bacteria > Bacillati > Actinomycetota > Actinomycetes > Streptosporangiales > Streptosporangiaceae > Microbispora > Microbispora sp. NPDC049125. The sequence goes on from NZ_JBEZDW010000070.1 coordinate 13,391, forward strand.
GCGGCGAGCTGCTGGAACATCGTGATGCCGGCGCTGATGGAGTCGTGCCGGTAGGCGCCGGAGGCGGTCTTGCTGAACAGCAGCACCTTGAACAGCGGGGCCGCGGCCTGCGCCGGCACCGCGCTGAAGGGCAACATCAGCAGGACGGCGGTCAGGATGTGGAGCAGGCGTGGTCTTCGCATAGGGGTTCTCCAGGGGGTCGCCGGATTCGGGGCCGGGGTCGGGGACTGGGACAGGGCGGATTACGCCCGCGGGGCGTCCCGGCCGGTGGGGCCGGGGTCGTCCCGTCGGCTTGGAAGCGTGCGGAGGAAGGCGAGTCCGTCGGTGGCGAGGGCGTCCTGGGACGGGGCGAGCGGGCGCCAGATGGACGCGGCGGTGGCGATGGTGGTGTTGTCGCCGGTGAAGGACTCGATCACGAGCGGGCCGGTGTAGCCCGCGTCCTCGACGGCCGCGGCGAAGCCGGGCCAGTCGAAGTGGTCGGCGCCCGGGGCGCCGCGGTCGGTCCCGCACACCTGGATGTGCGCGATCCGGTCGCCGGCCAGCCGGACCGCTCCGAGCGGGTCCTTCTCCTCGATGTTCATGTGATAGGTGTCCAGGGCGAGGCCGCAGTCGTCCGGAAGGGCTTCGAGCGCCTGCTCCACGGTGTTCAGCAGGCTGGTCTCGTACCGGTTGAGCGGTTCGACGCCGATCCGGACCCCGTGCTCGGCCGCGTGGGCGAGGACCGGCTTCAGGCTCTCCCTGAGCTCGGCGTAGACGGCGCGGCGCTCGTCCGGGCTCATCGGCCAGGTCCGGCCGACGGAGGCGTAGGCGGGCCCGCTGACCGCGGGCGCGCCGACGGCCACCGCGACGTCCACGCAGTGCCGCAGGTAGTCCTGGGTCTCCTGGACAGTCTGGGGCGGGGCGCCGACCAGTTCACGCCCCGGCGGCATCGTGAGCACGACCGACGCGCCCAGCCCGAGCCCGGCAAGCAGGTCCGCCGCCCTGCCGGGATCCCATTCGCCGGGCCGCTCCACCGGCAGCTCGACGACGTCGAACCCCCACGCCGCGATCCGCGGCGCGAGGGTGGCCAGGGAGTCGTCGGTGAGCGGCGAGACCCAGACCCACGTGTTGACGCCGATCACGAAGTGCCGCCCCACTTCTCGGGGTAGCCGGGCAGGTTCTCGCAGCCGCACAGGGCGTAGTGCAGCGGCGGCATGCCGGGCTTGAGGTAGGTGGCGAGGTTCTCCTGGGTGACCGTCGGTTCCGGGAGGTTCCAGACCTTCGGCACCTGCTCGCCCTTGAGGATCTTGAGCGCCGCGATGACGGGCGTGCGCCACTGGTACGTCGGGTAGGTCGGGGCGATCGCGGTGAGCTTCGCGTCGCTCCACTTCTTCAGGAAGTCCTGCTGGTCCTCGCCGTTGATCGGCGGCACGGGCACGCCCGCGTCCTCGAACGCCTCGACGGCCGCGACGGCGGTGGCCCCCGCGTCCATCCAGACTCCGTCGATCTTGCCGTAGCGCTGGATGTAGTCGCTGACGATGCTCTTGGTCTTCGCGGCGTCGCCGTCGGTGAACTCCACGCCGACGACGTCGAGGTCGCTCTTGTCGAACGCGACCTTCGCCGCCGACCACCGGGTCTCCAGCACGTCCACACCGGGCAGGATGCGCAGCGCCAGGACCTTCCCGCCGGACGGCACCTTGTCGATGAGGAACTCGGCCGCCGTGGCGCCGAAGGCGTAGCCGCCGATCGGCTTGATGAAGGTGACAGGGCAGTCGGTCTGCACACCCCGGTCGAACACGATGACCGGCACCTTCGGGCAGGCCCCGGACACCGCGGGGGTCAGTGTCGCGGTGGTGTTGGGCGAGACGATCAGCACGTCACAGCCCTTGCCCTGCAGCTCGGCGATGTCGGAGATCTGCTTGTCGTCCTTGCCCTCGGCGTCCAGGGCGGTGAAGCGGGTGATCTCCTTGTGCAGGCCGACCTCCGCCTGCATGGTCTTCCAGCCGACCTGCCGCCAGGGGTTGTTGACCGCGGCGTTGGAGAAGCACAGGTGGTACGGCCCCGCCTTCTTGTACTTGGCGGTGTCGATCGGCTGCGCGTCGATGCTCTGCTCCCAGGGCTTGTCCGCGGGGCCGGTCGGCTGTGCCTGGCGCATCGCCATCTGCGCGTCGTAGTCGGCCTGCACGAAGAACTTCGACTGCGCTCCGGTGCCCTTGTCCGCCGCGCCGGTGGAGGCGGCCGGGGCGGCGGCGGAGGTGGTGGCGGAGGGCGAGGGCTTGTCGCTGGTGCACGCGGCCGCCGCCGTCGTCAGCACGGCCAGCACGGCGACGGCGAGGAGCCGCCGCGGATATGAACTCATGAGCTTCCTTCCAACACGGGGCGGCCGCGGTTCCTGCGCGGGAGGCTCACGGCCCCCAGCGCCACCGCGGCAATGATGATCACACCCTGTACGGCGGGCTCCAGCGCCCCCGAGACGCCGTACAGGTTGAGGAGGGTGAACAGCGCCTCCAGAGTGAAGGCGCCTGCCATGGCGGCGACCACGGAGCCGCGGCCGCCGCCGAGTACCACGCCGCCGAGCACGACGGCGGTGATGGCCTGGAACTCCAGGCCTTGGCCCACCTGGGCGGACACCCCGGCGAAGCCACCGAGCAGGACGGCGGCGACCGCCGCCGACAGCCCGGAGATCATGAAAGCCGCCGTCCGGACACGGGCGACGCGGACGCCGGACAGGGCCGCGGCCCGGTCGTTGTCCCCCGCCGCGATCAGGGTGTGGCCGAAACGGGCGCGCATCGTGAAGACCGCGGCCGCCGCCACCACGGCGAGAACGAGGACCGACCAGGGCACCGGGCCGAGGCTCCCCCGGCCGATCTCGCGGAACTCCGGGGACAGGGCGCCCCTCGGCGCGCCGCCCGTCCACAGGAAGACCGCTCCAGAAAGGATGAGCAGCATCGCGAGCGTCGTGATGAACGACGGGACGCGCAGCACGGTGGAGACGATCCCGTTGACCAGCCCGACGAGCGGGCCGAGGACGATCAGCAGGGCCAGGACGGGCCAGGTCACGTCCGCGGATCCGTCGATGAGCCGCGCCGCGATCACCACCTCGGCGGTGACGAGGGAGCCGACGGACAGGTCGAACTCGCCGGACACGATGACGAAATACTGCCCGGCCGCGAGGATCACCAGCGGCGCCGCCCGTTTGACGAAGGCGAGGAAGGCCGGCGGTTCCAGGAAGTAGGGGTTGACGACCGCGATCGCGACGAGCAGCGCGACCAGCACCACGAAGATCGGTAGTGCGCGTCTCATGAGGTCCGCCTCCCCCTCGCGTAGATCGCCAGGGCGGCCACCAGGACCACCCCGCGCACGACGTCCTTGGCGAAGGAGTCGATCTCCAACTGGTTGAAGATGCTGTCGAGGACGGCCAGGACCAGGACTCCGCCGACGGTTCCCGCGACCCCGCCGCGCCCGCCGGCCAGGGCGGTGCCGCCCAGCACCACCGCGGCGATCGACTCCAGGTCGTACCCGCCGTCCGTCCCGACCGTCGGCGCGCCCGCGCCGAGCCGGGAGGCGAGCAGCAATCCGGCGATCCCCGCGCAGACCGAGCAGAGCACGTGGGCGACGACCACGACCCGTTCGGTGCGGACGCCCGACAACCGGGCGACCTCGGCGTCCCCGCCCACCGCGTAGACGCGGTACCCGAACCGCGTCCGGCCGAGCAGCAGCGCGGCGGCGACCGCCACCACGGCCAGCAGCAGCGCCGACACCGGCACCGGCCCGATGCGGTCGTACCCGAGGTGCTGGAAGGACGCGGGCACGCTGCCCGCCGGCCCGTCGTACCGCTGGTCGAGCGCTCCTCGGATGATCAGGGCGACCCCGAGCGTGGCGATGAAGGCGTGCACCCGGAGCTTGGTGACGATCAGGCCGTTCACCAGCCCGGTCAGCGCGCTCACCGCGAGCACCGCGGCGATCGCGGCCGGCACGTTCGCGCCGGAGCCCGCCATGATCTCGGCCGCGACCAGCGACGTCAGGCTGATCAGGTAGGCCACCGAGAGGTCCAGGCTCCCCGCAAGGATCACCAGGGTCTGCCCGACCGCGACGATACCGAGGGCCGCCGAGCGCTGCTGGATGCCGACGATGTTCTCCTGGCTGAGGAACCGCCCGCCGTCCAGCGCGAACAGCAGCCAGCCGAGCAGGACGAGCAGGGCCAGCGCCACGTAGATGGCGCGTGCGGGCCGGTCGGCCGTCAGCCGCCGGAGGAACGAGCCCCCGGCCGGGACGGTTCTGAGCTTGATCTCCTCGGTCATGACGCGGCCGCCAGGCGCATCACGGCCTCCTCGGTGGCCCCTGCGGGCAGCTCCCCGGCGATACGGCCGTCCCGCAGCACGACGATGCGGTCGCTCATGCCGATGAGCTCGGGGAGCTCGGAGGAGATCATCAAGATGGCCGCGCCGTCGCGGGACAGCTCGCGCATCAGCTCGTGGATGGCGGCCTTGGCGCCGACGTCGACGCCACGGGTGGGCTCGTCGAGCAGCAGGACGCGCGGCGCGACCGTCATCCACTTGGCCAGCACGACCTTCTGCTGGTTGCCGCCGGACAGCAACCGGACCTCCTGGGCCGGCCGGGGCGGGCTGAGCCGCACCCGTTCGAGCAGCCGCTCGATCGCGGGCCCGCGCTTCCCTGTCGCCCGGGCGACGAGCATGGCGTTGTCGCGCACCCGCTGGTTCAGCAGGAGCCCTTCGGCCTTGCGGTCCTCGGTGACCAGGCCGATCCCCGCGCGGATGCCGTCGCGGACCGAGCGTGGACGGCGCGGCGTCATCTCGCCGCCGGTGAAGGGCTCCGCGCCGAACAACGCCTTGGCCAGCTCGGTGCGGCCCGAGCCCTGCAGCCCGGCCACTCCGACGATCTCCCCGGCGCGCAGGTCGAGGTCGATGCCGTGCAGCCGCGCGTTGCCGCCGCCGCGCACGCTCAGCATCACCTCCCCCGGTGGCTCCGCCGCCCGGGGCGGGTAGTAGGAGGCCAGCTCCCGGCCGACCATCAGGCGGACCAGGGCCCCGGTGTCCAGGGTGGACGCCTCCGCGGTGGTGACCCGGGCGCCGTCCTTGAGCACGGTGATCCGGTCGGCGAGCTCGAAGACCTCACGGAGCCGGTGCGAGATGTACAGGACCGCGATGCCGCGCGCGGTGAGCCGCCGCACCAGCGCGTAGAGCAGCTCCACCTCGTGGTCGGCCAGGGCGGCGGTCGGCTCGTCCATCACCACGATCCGGGCGTTCAGCGACAGCGCCTTGGCGATCTCGACGACCTGCTGCTGCGCGACCGAGAGCCGCCGGACGAGGTCTCGTGGCCCGAACGACTCCTCGCCGAGCGAGCTCAGCAGCTCACCGGTCGCCGACTCCATCGCGGCCCGGTCGACCACACCCCACCGGGCGGGCTCGCGGCCGAGGAAGACGTTCTCGGCCACCGTGCGTTCCCGCAGCAGGGTGAGCTCCTGGTAGATGATCGTGACCCCTGCCCGCTGGGCCTCGACCGGGTGCCGGAAGGCCACACTCCGGCCGTCGATCTCGATGGTCCCCTCGTCCGGGGTGTGGACCCCGGCGAGGATCTTCATGAGCGTCGACTTGCCGGCGCCGTTCTCCCCCACCACCGCGTGGACCTCGCCGGCGGACGCCTCCAGGTCGACCCCGTGGAGCACCCGCACACCGAGGAAGCTCTTGCCGATGCCGGACATCTTCAGCACGTGGCCCGCCCATCGGACCACGGGGCCGGGCCGGCTGCGGCCCGAGGCGCGGCGCCGGCGGCGGGACGCCCCGCTCGGCCGGACCGGGATTGAAGTGGTTCGCTCCGCAAATAGGTATGCCAAATGCATTTGTCAAGCATGCTTATCCATGGGATCTGGGAGCGCCCTGTATGGAACAGCGCCCAAGTTTCGTAAGGGTTGGGCGAGATTACTCCATTTAGAGTGATCTTGTCTGCCTCAATCCGGTCTAAATAGGGCTCAATACCGCTACAACATCGGACCAATGAGTACGAAACATCGCCTCACTCCCGGTACGGCTCCATCGAAGCCGCACCGGGCGGTGAGGGTTCCGAATGGAGCGGCTCACGGAGATTCCATGGCCGCTCCCCTCGGACGTGGAGGACGAGCTCAGACGCGGGTCCACTTCTGGTTGTTCGAGCCGTTGCACGTCAGGATCTGCGCCTTGGTGCCGTTGGCGGTAGAGGTGACGTTCAGGCACTTGTTCGCCCCGACGGCGGTGATGCTGCCGTCGGAGTTGAGGCGCCACTTCTGGTTGTTCTGGCCGTTGCAGTCCCAGATGAGGACACTGGTGCCGTCCGCGGTGCCGGCACCGTTGACG
>NZ_JBEZDW010000071.1:0-18138 GCF_040802045.1 Microbispora sp. NPDC049125
GCAGTCCCACAGATTGAGCTGCGTGCCGTTCGTCTGCGTCTGGCCAGGGACGTCAAGACACCGGTTGGCGTTGACGTTGCGCAACACCGACGTCGTCCCGCTGCCAGGCCCGGAGGGTGACGGCGAGGGTGACGACGTGCCGTTCTGGGGACCGGCGGCCGCCATCACGGCCTGGGCGCCCGACGGCCAGTTGCCGTTGGAGACCGTGACGTTGCTGTTCACCACGTTGCCGCGGTCGCCGTTGGTCACGTTGGTGCTGCCGTTGCTCGACCAGTTGCCGGTGACGGTGAAGTTCCCCATGTTCTCGCCGCCCCAGTAGTTGGCGGTGAGCCAGGTGCCCGTGTTGGACAGGACGTTGTTCCTGACGGTGTAGTACTTGGAGCCCTCGTCGAAGTAGACCCCGAAGAAGCCGTTGGTCCGCAGGCAGTAGTTGTCACTGATCACCGCACCGGGGTTCCACGACAGCGTGTAGATGCATCCGCCGTCGGTCATCTGCTGCATGACGTCGTGCACGTAGTTGCCGACCAGCTGGTTGTTGGACGCGGTGGTGGCCGTGGTGTACCGCGGCTGGTAGTTGTACAGGCCGCGGTTGGCGTACTGGGTGTTGCCGCCGGGCTCGTTGGCGCCCCAGCCGTACCCGATCGACATGCCGGTGTACGGCATGTTGTAGACCTCGTTGTGGGAGACGTTGGAGCCGCTGACGTAGGTGGTCAGGACCGAGACGATGCCCCGGTAGTCCAGACCGAGGTCATGGATGCGGTTGTTGCTGACGGTGATGTTCCGGTTGACCATCCGCTGGTCGCTCGGGTGATGCGCGTCGGCGCGCACGCCGCCGACCACGATGCCACCGGCCGAGTTGCGGGCGATCTCGGACCGGGTGACCGTGATGTTGCTGGCGCCCAGGCCGACGCCGCTGGCGTGCGCGTTGGCGTCGTTGCCGATGCCGATGGCCGTCTGCCCGAGGTTGACGAACTGCGAGTCACTGAAGGTGATGTTGTTGGCGGCCGAGACCTGAACCGCCGCGGGCATCTGAGCCCAGTTGGGGCGGGTGGACTCGAACTGCTGGCAGCCTTCCTGGCAGGAGCTCGGCAGGTCGCCGGGCCAGTTGGAGTTGCCCGAGATGTAGGAGCCGGTCTGCTGGTCGGCGAAACCCTGGTTGCTGCTCGGGCCCAGCCAGCTGGTGCCGGTGAAGGTGATCCCGGTGAACGCGATGTGATGCGCGGGCGCGTCATAGGTGCCCCCGACGTCCACCAGGGACTGCAGAGTCGGCAGCTCCACGCTGACGTTGCTCATGTTCTGCCCGGAGAGGGGGATGTAGGACAGCACGCCGGTGGACGGATTGATGTACCACTCACCCGGAGAGTCGAGGAGCTCGTAGGCGTTCTCTATGTACAGCGGCCCGGCCCGGTGCGGGGTGGTGAACGTGTCGTACCCGAAGATGTTGTTGCTCCAGCTGGGCTGCTGCATCGTGATGAAGTTCCCGCTGATGCCCTGCACCCGCACGTACCGGTCGGTGAACGAGCCGACGCTCTCCAGCTCGATCCGGTTCTGGTTCGTCAGCGAGTTCAGGTAGCTCAGGGAACTGCTGGTGAACCTCATGCCGCTGCCGTTGGAGGTGAAGTCACCCCGGTTCAGCTGGGCGCGCGCACGCGTGGCGAGGGCGCCGTTGACGTACAGCTGCCGGGTGTCGATGCCGGTGCCGACGTTGGCCTGCCAGATGTTCTTCGACTGGTTGGCGAGCGACCAGCCGGTGACCGCCCTGGCGCCGGTGACGACGGGGTGGGCCCCGGCCGCGGCCTGCCAGATGACCTGGTATCCGTTGTTGCCGGAGTCGGCGGCGGTCAGCCGCAGCGGCGCGGAGAGCCTGTACACCCCGTCGGCGAGCTGCACGACGATGTCGCCGGACATCGAGCTGTTCAACGACCGCACCGCCGTCTGCGCCCCCGAAGGAGAGCACGGCTGGGCGGATGAACAGGTGCTGCCGGTGCCCGAGGGCGAAACGTAGAGAGTCGTGGTGGCGGCTTGGGCCGCGGTCGCCACGCCGACGATTGTGATCGCCGCGGTCACCGCCGCGGCGACGAGCCCGGCCAGAACCGGTCTCAACACCCCGGCCGGCGAGGACGTCCGCACGGCGGACGCCGTGGTTGTATTCCGATCGGTCACGTGCTTCTCCAGGGTTGCACGGCCTCACATGGCACCACGAGGGGTCGGGGTGGAGCGAGGCGATGGAAGCCGACGTGGCCGACCACGATGCGCGGAGGCATGCAAAAGGCCTCCACACACCCGCCGACGTGGTCCAGCCGTACAGACCCCGGAAGGAGCGTCTCCCGGGTGCTAGCTACCAATTACGGTCCGCACGGCCAGACCCGTCAAGACTTAAGACTGCTTAATTTCGGGACGCGCACACACGGGTCCCGGCCGGTGTTGGCCCTGTGAATTCGCTGACCAGCGGAAATCCACATATGCCTTGCCGGCGACCGTCCGTCCGCGGCCTGGATCATCTCGAATGTTTCATACTTAAGGTGCGATGTCTCGAACCGAACTGGCGGTCGGCGGCGGCGTCGCGCGGTCGTCGAACCGTTTCGGCAACGCCACCCATCGCCGCCGTCGCACCGGCACGCCGAGGGACGTGGGCCATCCGAGGCAGGGCGTGAATGTTTCATCCCCCGGCGCCAGGAGGTGAGCACGAGCATCCCTGATCAGAGCCGCCGGAGATGCCTCTCGGTCCCTGTGGGGAAAGGGTGAAGATCCGGTTCTTGACAGGCGGCCGGCCGGTCGTATTGGCTTCGCTGCACCCGCCACCACAATCCACCGGTAGGAAGGGACACCGCTCACTCGATCGCTGTTAGCGCTAACACCTACGTACCGCCGCCGCGTCACGACCTGGATCCCCGCCACCAGGTGAGCACTGATCGGTTCGCGGATCTCCCGGAAGGAGGGATCCGGGCGAGCGCCGCTCGCCGACGCGCTGGTACCCGATCGCGTCCTCGCCGGCGCCGGCACGCTCCGAGACACACCGGCGGCGTTCACTGCCACGGCCGGGCTCCTCGCCGGCGTCCGCGTCCCTTCCCTCCCCGGCCCATGCCCTCATGCGCACCCCGGCCCGCGACGACACCGAGGATCACCTCGATCTCACGTTGCGGCCACGGCTCGATCAGGGGAGGACGTGACGACGCGGAGCGGTGGGCTCTCACCGTCGCGCCCCGGCCATCCGACCCGATACGCGCCGGACGCCGGCCGACCGGCATCGCCTGTACCGCCGCCTGAGTACGGAGCGGCGTGAAATCGGCGCGCGAGGAAAGCCCCGCAGGCCCGCCGTCCGCCGACCCCTGACGCGGCCAGATAGCCCCGTTCCGCCCGCTGACGCTGAATTGGGCTGAAAGCGACACTTCATCATATGAATTACATATGGAGGAAGGCGTATACTGACGTCGTGACCCTTGTGGAGGCCCAGTGACTGCCGCGTCCCCTCACCCCGGTACGGCCCCGGGCTCCTCCCGCGACCTGCTGGAGCCTATCCGGCACCGACGTCCTCGCCGCCTGGGCGATACGGTCGTCACCCATCTGGTCGACCGCATCGTGTCGGGGGCTTATCCGGTGGACACCGTGCTCCCCACGGAGCCTGAGCTGTGCGCGGAGTTCGGCGTCTCCCGCACGGTTGTGCGGGAGTCCATCAAGCTTCTCGAAGCGAAGGGCCTGGTCAAGGCGATTCCGGGCCGAGGCACCGGGGTGCTGGAGCCCATCGGCTGGAACCTCCTCGACCCCGTCGTCCTGGAGGCGCAGATCCGGCACGACAGCGATCTGAGCATCCTCGACGACCTCGTCAACGTCCGGGCGGCGCTCGAATGCGACATGGCGGCGCAGTGCGCACGCGTGATCACGCCGGCCCAGGCGCAGGCGCTGACCGCGCAGGCCAACGTTCTCGCGGAGAGCCTGCACGACCCGCTGCGCTACGCCCGAGAGGACGTCTCCTTCCACGAGATGATCATGGCCATCAGCGGCAATCGTCTCGGTCACGCGATCATCCACGGCATCCACGCCAAGGCTCGGCAGTCGAGCCAGTACAACGGCGACCCCAGCAGGGAAGAACATGCCCAGTCGCTCGCCGAGCATCGGCAGATCGAGGCGATGATCCTTCGAGGCGACGCCCAGGGGGCCGCGGCCGCGATGCGCATTCACATCCTCGGCTCATGGGCCAGGCGGCGCCCCGGCGTGCTCGGCGCGCTCTCAAGTGGAGCCGGCTCCGGGCCTGCCGGCGCGTGAACGACCGTGGCGGAAGAGTGTCTCTTCTCCCACGCACCACCCAGACTTCCGCGACCCCGAACGGCCCCTTATGGTCTTCGGCCTGCCGAAGTGAGTCTCTTCCATGCCCAGATCGGATCCGATGGGTCATACTCACCTTGTCCGCGATCGAACCACGCCGGATGTACGGTGAGCGAAACAGGTCATAGTCTCGCGGCGATCGCACGAAGGGAGCACCGTGACCGACACGCCGCGCCAGGCCGGATACCGGCCGGGCTACGAGGTGGCGGCCGAGCAGGTGCTGGAGCTCATCGCCCGGCTGCGCCTCCGCCCCGGCGACCGCATGCCCACCGAAGTCGACCTGGCCCACCAGCTCGGCACCAGCCGCACGGTCGTCCGCGAGGCCGTCAAGATCCTCTCCGCCCTGGGCCGGGTCCGCGCCCATAAAGGCCGCGGGCTTTATGTGGCCGACGACGAGGGCATGCTCGGCGGAGGACGCTGGGCGCCCTTCTTCCTCCCCACCGACCTCGATCACGTCTACATGCTCTTCGAGTTCCGGCGGGCGCAGGAGATGGAGACCAGCCGCCTGGCCGCCCGCCGCGCCACACCCGCCGAGCTGACCGCCATCGAGAAGGCCGCCCACCTGTGCCGCCATGGTCACGACACGGGGCGCGAGGACATGTTCAACGAAGGCGACGACGCCTTCCACACCGCCGTCGCGACCGCCTCGCACAACATGTTCCTTCAGAACTCCGTACGGCAGGCCCGGCGGCTGCAGGCGCAATCCCACATCATCGCCCTGCGCGGCTCGCTGGGCGGCCACGCGGCCAAGGCCGTGGAGGAACACGAGGCCATTTACCAGGCCATCCGCGCCGGCGACCCCGAAGCGGCGGCCCTGGCCGCCGCCACCCACATCGACAACACCCTGGATGACTACCGCCGAGAGATTCAGCAGCGCCTGTTCTCCCCACCGACCTGACCCCACCGGCCCGTTCGTCAGCTCCTCCGCCGGACGGGAAACGTACGCAAGCCCGCCGGGTTGTCGGCCGAGGGCTCAGGAAGCGTCGCGGCGCTGCACTAGAGTGCGGTCATGAGCGCCGAAGCGGACGCCTTCGCCTTCTCCTCCCGCAGGCCTGCCGAGCGGCTGGGCGTCGCGGTGGTCAGCGAACTGGTCGAGCGCATCGTCACAGGCGAGATTCCCGAAGGGCACCTGCTGCCGCCCGAGGGCCCGCTCTGCGAGCACTTCGGCGTAAGCCGGACGGTTCTCCGCGAGTCGATCAAGCGGCTCGAGGAGAAGGGCCTGGTGGTCGTGGCTCAGGGCCGCGGAACCCAGGTGGCCCGCTCCGGATCCTGGAACATGCTCGACCCGATCGTCTTGTCCGCGCTCATCGACAACGACGAGTCCCTGGGCATCCTGGACGAGCTCACGGTCGTCCGCGGCAGCCTTGAGTCCGCCATGGCGGGCACGGTGGCGTTGCGGCGCACACCCGAGGAGCTCACCCGCGTCGAGCACGTTCTGGAGTCGATGCGCGAGATGCGGCATGACAGCGACTCCTCCCGGCAGGCGGATGTGGTCTTCCACCTCACGATCATGGAACTCTCCCGCAACCGCCTGGCCGAGAACATCGCCAAGCGCCTGTACCGGCGGGCGCTCGAGAGCAGCAGATACCACGGGATGGGGTACGAGGACGCTTTCCACTCCACCTTGAACGAGCACGCTCTGGTGGTCGACGCGATCTCCCGCCAGGACGCCGAGGCCGCGGAACGGGCGATGCGCGACCACATCGTCGGCTCCTGGAAGCGGCGCAGGCTCGCGGCGCCCGGCGAAGACGCCGGACTCTAGAGAGCCGCTCCGCCGGGCCCGGATGTCAGCGTCCGTGCGTTCACACGGACCCGGACGGGACGAGTCCGGCCCTCGGACAACCCGGGACCATGGCCGTCATGCGCCGAGCCCGTAAACGGCCGACGCGGTGCCGGACATGATCGCCTGCCGCTCCGCCGGGCTCAGCTCGGCGATGAGCTCGTCCACGACGCGTCGCCACGCGACCGCTCCGGCCCCCAGCTCGGCGAGCGGCCAGTCGGACCCGTACATGAGCCGCTCGGGGCCGAACGCGTCGAGCGCCACGCCGGTCACCCGGCGCAGGCGGGCTCCGTCGCCGCCGCTCACGAGCCCGGCCAGCCCGGAGATCTTCGCGAAGACGTTCGGCTGGGCGGCGAGCTCGCGCAGGCCGGTCTCCCAGCCTGCGTCGTCGTCCGACTCGGCGACCCCGCCGAGGTGGTCGGCGACGAAACGCACACCGGGGTGCGCGGCCACGACGGTCGCGGCCCGCGGCAGTTGCCACCACCGCACGACCAGGTCGAAGCCGAGGTCGCGCGCGCCCAGCTGCTTGAGCGCCGTGCCCACGTCGGGTCGTTCGAGCCAGGCGGGGTCGGGGTCGACATGGACCAGGTGACGGATCCCCACCAGCCTCCCGCGCGCCGAGGGGTCGAGCTCGTCGAGCTGCTCCGCGACGTCGGCCGTGAGGTCCGCCCAGCCGACGACACCCGCGATGCGCGAGCTCGGATGCGCCAGCAGCCGCCGCGTCTCGGCGGCGCTGTTGCTCGACTGCACGACGACCGCGGCGTCCACGCCGGTGGCGTCGAGCATCCGCTCGAGGTCGGCGGGTGCGAAGTCGCGATCGATGGCCGCCATCGTCGCGGGGTCGATCCACGGCTGCGGGTCGGTGGCCCGGTTCCACAGATGGACGTGCGCGTCGATGGAACGGCTCACGACAGGTGCCAGATCTCGTCGAGCGGCTGCCACAGAGCCCCGGGATCCCGCTCCTCGACGATCCGCACCTGGCACGGGTCGGTGTGCGTCCACCACTCGCGCGTCACGGGGTCGTCGGCGATGCGCGCCATGTCTGCGGCGTGATCCTCCCCGACGTACTCGTAGTAGGCGAACAGCGTGTCGCCGACGATGAAGATCGAGTAGTTCGTGACGTTCGCGTCGCGCAGGGTCTGCTCGACCTGCGGCCAGACGTTGCGATGCAGTTCGAGGTACTCCTCCCGGCGCTCCGGCCGGAGGCCGACGACGAGAGCGTGACGCTCCATGCGGTGCGGCTCACTCATGATCCCACCTGCTCCACCGCGGGGCCGCCGACCCGGCCGTCCTGACGCGGATCCGATATGACCGGGTCGGGGACGAGGCGCAGGCCCGCCCTGTCTGGACGGACGTGCGGCCCGGCGAGCGCGGCCGGCGGGTTGGCGGCTCGCACGATCTTGATGTGATCCTCGTCGACCCGGATGCCGATGCCGGGCTGATCGCCGAGTACGATCCCGCCCTCCTCGTACTCCTGGTCGACCTGGAGGCCGATGGGAGACGAGAGGTCCTGGACCTCGAACGCCAGGTGGTTCGGCACCGCCGTGGCGGCGTGCGCCAGCGGGTTCGCGTGGTAGGCCACCGGGCTCACCGGCAGGTCGCGGCCATGGGCCACCGCGGCCACCCGCAGGAAGTGCGTGATGCCCCAGACGTTGCCCACCTGGACGATGTCGACCGCGTCGGCGTCCAGGAGCGGCCGGTACTGCTCGAGGCCGGTGAGGTTCTCGCCGGTCGCGACGGCGGCGCGGATGCCGCTCCGGACGGAGGCGAGCCCGGCCGCGTCCCAGCGCCGCACCGGTTCCTCGACCCAGGCGAGGTCGACCACGCGCTCCAGCGCCGTGATGTACCGCACGGCCTGCGAGCGGTTCCACGACTCGTTCGCGTCGAACATCAGGGCGGGGTGCGCCGAGTTGCGGGCGAGGACGTCCCGCAACGCCTCCAGCCGGCGCAGGTCGTGCTCGAGCTCACGCCCGCCCTTGAGCTTGGCGGCGCTGAAGCCCCGGTCGGCGAAGCGCTCGTAGAGGAGCACGAGGGCCTCGTCGTCGAGGGCGATGTCCAATCCGGAGGCGTAACCGGGGACGAACCGGTCCCGGCCGCCAAGGGTGCGCCAGAGCGGCTCGTCCGCCGCCTTCGCCTTGAGGTCCCACAGCGCCATGTCGATCGCGCCGATCGCGCCGAACGTCGCACCTGAGTGGCCGGTCTTGAAGACCCAATCCAGCATCCGGTCGTAAAGGGCGGTGACGGCCCGCGGGTCCTCACCCTCGACGGCGCCGAAGACGCGGTCGATGTCGCCGTGTGAACCGAGCCCGACCCCCTCGAGACCGCTGTCGGTCTCCAGGATCAGCACGTGCACATCGGTGCGCGGCTCCGGCATCACCCCGTTGGCGTCGCCGATCCGCCGCCCCCAGTCGTGCACTGTCGTGAGGCTGCGGTATCCGGTGACTTTCAAGATTGCTCCTTATTCACAATGTTCCGACTCACTCCTTGGTGCCGCCCGCCGTCATGCCGGCGACCAGGAACCGCTGCGCGAAGAGGAAGACGATCAGCACGGGCAGCACCGAGATGACGGTCGCGAGCGCGAGCGTCGGCAACTGCACGGACTGTGCCCCGGCGGAGCTGGGGTTGAACGCCGGAGTCGAGGCGAGCAGCGAAGTGAGGCCGACCTGGACCGGGTAACCCTCGCTCGAAGGGAGCATCACGAAGGGCAGGAAGAAGTTGTTCCAGCTCTGCACGAAGCTGAAGAACCCGACCAGCGCGACGATCGGCGCTGCCAGCGGCAGCGCGACCCTGGTGAACACCTGAAGCTCTGTGCACCCGTCCAGGCGCGCCGCCGCGAGCAGATCACGCGGGACGCTGGTGGAGAAGTAGATGTACGTGAGGTACACCCCGAACGGGAAGAACGCCATCGGGAGGATCACCGAGAGCGGGCTGCCGATCAGGCCGACCACGTTGAGTTCGAGGAAGATCGGCAGTACCAGCGCGGTGTTGGGGATCAGCATGACGATCAGCGTCAGCGCGAGCAGCGACCGCCGGAACCGGAAGTCCGTCAGGGCCATCGCGTAGCCCGCCGGGATGCTCGCGATGATCGTGATGATGAGCGCGCCCACGGCGTACAGCGCCGAGTTGCCCACCCACGCGGTCACCGCGCCGTCCTGGAAGTCGAACAGCTGGCTCCAGTTGGCGGCCAGGTCGCCGAGGCTACCGGGCAGGAACGGATGGTCGACGATGAGCCCGTGCGCCGACTTCGTCGTCGCCAGCAGCAGCCAGACCATCGGGATGACGAAGAACAGCACGAAGATCACGACCACGACCGCGACGATCGTCCGGCCGCTCCAGCCGCTGGTACCGCCCTGGTGGCGCGCGTGGCGACCGGCGTCCATTGTTGTCATGACCTCAGCCCCTCTCGAACAGGCCGCCGCGCGTCACGAAGACGGCCGACAGCGCGAGGGCGACGACGAGCAGCAACAGAGAGATGGCCGCCGCTCCGTTGAAGTCGTTCTGCTGGAACGCGTACTGGTAGGCGAGCTGGTTGAGCGAGTAGTCGTTGGGCACGATCGCGTTGCTGGCCTGTGAGAGCAACTGCGGCTCGACGAACAGCTGCGTGCCGGCGGCGAGCGACATGATCCCCATGTACGAGATCCACTTGCGCAGCAGCGGAAGCTGGATGCGCCAGGCGATCTGCACGGTGCTCGCGCCGTCGATCCGCGCGGCCTCGATCACGTCGTGGCTGATGTTGTTGAGCGCACCGTACATGATGACGATCCAGCCGCCCGCGCCGGTCCAGAACGCGATGACGGCGAAGACCGGCGGCAGGTTGGCCGGCACGATGACCTGCACGAAGCTGGTGAAGCCCATCAGACGCAGCAGGCCGCCGACCGGGCTGGCGGTCGGGTCGAGCACGAACAGCCACAGCAGCACGCTCGACGCACCCGCCAGGGCGCCCGGCAGGTAGAAGACGAACCGGAGCGTCCGGCTCAGCCAGCGCACCCGGACGGCGTGGACGACGATGGCCAGGAATGTGACCAGCACCACCAGGGCCACCAGCCACATCACCAGGTAGAGCGCGACGTGCTCGACGGCGGGCAGGAAGCGGAAGTCGCCCATCACCTTGGTGAAGTTGGCGAAGCCCGCGAAGCCGCCGTCGCCGTCGGTGAAGGCGAGGTAGACGGCGTAGAGGGCGGGAAGGATCCCGAACGCGAGTGTGAGCACCGCGTAGAGGGCGATGAAGGCGTAGCTCATCCCGCTCTTCTCACCGCCGTCACCGCGGCCGGGCGGCCGCCCGCGCGGGATTCCCGCGGACCGGGCGGCCTGATGCGTAACCGTCATATCACTTGACCGTATAGCCGTTGACCTGGGCCTGGTTCTTGATCGCGGTCTCCCATTCGGGGAGCAGATCGACCAGGCTCTTGCCGCTGGCAATCGCGGGGGTGATCGTCTTGGCCCAGATCGCCTCCTGGCTGAAGACCCCGGAGCCCCACCCGGTCCAGATCTGCGCGCCGGCCTTGGTCAACGCCTGGAGGTCGGTGGCGTAGTAGCCGCTCGACTCCTGCTTCTTGATCCACTTGTCCGCGGCGGGCGCGTAGGCCGGATAACCGGGAGCGACGTTCACCTGGTAGTCGTCGGCCGTCGTGACGAACTCGGCGAACTTCTCGGCCGCCTTGAGGTTCTTCGAGTGGCTGCTGATGAACCAGGTGCCGCCGCCGACGTTGCCCGTCACCGGGGTGTCGCCCTGCCAGGCCAGCGGTGCCGCGACGCCGAGCTGGCCCGAGGGGACCTTGAGCGACTGCGGGTTGTTGAAGATCGCGCCCGCGTACCATGCCGGGCCCGGCATCAAAAGCACCTTGTCGGAGTACTTCTTCACGAACTCAGGGGTGAAGACGCTCAGGTTGGGGACGGTGCCGTTCTTGATCAGAGTGTCGAGCATCGTCGAGACGCGCTTGCACTCCGTGCTGTCGGTGTGCACCGTCACCGCCGCGACACCGGTGATGTCGTTCGCCTGGCACTTGCTGCTCCAGAAGTAGATCTCCGGGGCGAAGGAGTCTCCGACGGCGCCGACGATGTAGCCGGGGTGCTCCTTGGCGACCTTCTCACCGATCGCCTGGTACTCCTCCCAGGTGGTGGGGAGGGTGTAGCCGAACTTGTCGAGCAGGGTCTTGTTGTACCAGAGCACCACCTGCGCGAGGTCGTTGCGGAGGCAGTAGACCTTGCCCTCGACGGTGCACGGGGCCAGCGAGCCCTGGGTGAAGCTGTCGAGCGTGGCCTTCGGGACGAGCCCGGTGTTGAGGACGGCCGCGAACGCCTGCTTGCCGTTGCTCTTCTGGCTCGCCCACGACGCGTCGTTGTTCTGCGACGAGAACACGACATCCGGCCAGCCGCTGCCCGCCCGGTCGAAGAGCTGCATCTTCGTCCGGAAGGAGTTCGACCCGTTCGCGGAGCCGTCGTAGGTGACGACGTTGATCTTTACGCCCGGGTTGGCCTTCTTGAAGGCGTCGGTCGCGCTCACCCGGTCGGCGTCCACCCACACGGTGAGCGGGGCCTTGTCGTCCTGCGTGACCTGCGGAAAACCATAGGAGCCGACCGAGGAACCGCCGCCGCCGCCGCAGCCGGCGAGCGTGAGGGCGATCGCCGCCGCACCCACACCGCCGATCAGGCGCATCCGTCGCTCCGTATATCCGGTATGTCTGTTACGGACCATATTGGTGTCCTTTGTCCTGTCGCCCACATTGACGACGCGCGCAATGTGATGAAAATAGAGCATACGTATGACGTGTGCAAGCGGTTCGAAGTGCCGCCTTGACGAGAGTGAGGACGCCCGATGAAGGGTGCTGCATACATGGGCGAGGGTCGCCTGACGACCGTGGCCGTGGACGTCGGGCCGCCCGGTCCCGGCGAGCTCCAGATCGCCGTCGCCTACTGCGGGCTGTGCGGTACCGACCTCCACATCGTGCACGGCAACATGGATGCCAGGGTACGCACGCCCCTCGTGTTCGGCCACGAGACGTCGGGCACGGTGGCGGCGATCGGCGCGGGCGTGGAGGGCTGGAAGGTCGGCGACCCCGTGACCGTCATGCCGCTGGTCTGGGACGGCACCTGCCCCGCCTGCCTCGCCGGGCACCAGCACATCTGCCAGAACCTCGTGTTCGTCGGCATCGACTCCCCCGGCGGGCTGCAGCAGCGGTGGAACGTCCCGGCCTCGATCGCCGTGCCGCTCCCCTCCGGCCTCGACCTGCGGACGGCGGCGCTCGTCGAGCCCGCCGCGGTCGCGGTGCACGACGTCCGGCGCTCCGGCCTCCAGGTCGGCGACCGCGCCGTCGTGCTCGGCGGCGGCCCCATCGGGGTGCTCATCGCCGTCGTCGCGCGGCACGCCGGCGCCCATGTCATGGTCGCCGAGGTCGACGCCTCCCGCCGCGACCGGATCGCCGATCTCGGCATCGAGGTGATCGACCCCTCCTCCGCCGACATGACCGCCGAGGTCGAGCGCTGGACGGGCGGCGTCGGCGCCGACGTGGTCTTCGAGGTGTCGGGAGCCGCCGCGGCGGCCCGCTCCACGACCGCGCTGGCGAAGGTGCGCGGGACGATCGTCATCGTGGCCATCCACTCCGCCGCTCGCGAGCTGGACCTGCAGCGCGTGTTCTGGCGCGAGCTCCGCCTGCTGGGCGCCCGGGTGTACCAGCGGTCCGACTTCGAGCGCGCCGTCGATCTGCTCAGCCGGGGCGTCATCCCCGCGGAGGCCCTCATCTCCGGCGTCGTCCCGCTCGACGACATCGCCTCCGCGTTCGACGACCTGTCGGCCGGCCGGGCCATGAAGATCCTCGTGGACGTCGCCGGGGAGGCCCGGGCATGAGCCACCTCTTCGACCTCCACGGCCGTCTCGCGGTCGTCACCGGCGCCCGGCGGGGCATCGGCCGCGCCATGGCGGAGGCCCTCGCCGCCGCCGGAGCCGACATCATCGGGGTGAGCGCCAGTCTCCAGGCGGACGACGAGGTCGCCGAGACGGTACGCGGACTCGGCCGGTCCTTCGAGGGCCGCGCCGTGGACTTCGCCGACCGTGACGCCGTCCTGGCGCTGGGCGCCGAGCTCGCCGAGCGGGCTCCCGACATCCTCATCAACAACGCGGGCACGATCGAGCGGGCTCCCGCGGCGGAGCACTCGCTCACGTGGTGGGACCGGGTGATCGAGGTCGACCTGTCGAGCCAGTTCGCCCTCACCCAGCTGGTCGCACGCCCGATGCTGGAGCGCGGCCGAGGCAAGATCGTGTTCACGGCGAGCATGCTGAGTTTCCAGGGCGGGATCAACGTGCCCGGCTACACCGCCGCCAAGTCGGGGATCGCCGGCCTCACCCGTGCGCTCGCCAACGAGTGGGCCGCGCGGGGGGTGAACGTCAACGCCATCGCGCCGGGCTACATCGCGACCGACAACACGGCGGCGCTGCGCGGCGACCCCGAACGGTCGCGGTCGATCCTGGAGCGCATCCCGGCCGGACGCTGGGGGCGCGGCGACGACATCGCGGGCGCGGCCGTCTTCCTCAGCTCCGCGGCGTCCGACTACGTCTCGGGAGCGATCATCCCCGTGGACGGCGGGTGGCTGGCGCGATGAGCGCGGCGGGCTCGGGGCCGGGCGCGTAAAGGCCCATGGCCTCCGCCCTGACCGGCGTGGAGTGAAGGGCGGGGGGAGCCGGACGGCTCCCCCCGCCCCGTCGTCGGGCGGCTACTACTACTGCGAGACCCCGGGGAAGGTCCGCAGGGCCGGCTCGACGCCGGCGTTCGCGATCACCTGCTGGGCGTCGTCCGGCCAGGCGGTGCCCGGCACCTGGACGTTGTCGATCAGCTGGTTGTTGTGCTGGGTCGCGTTCGGCGTCTGCGCGCCGCCGGAGTTGTACCAGTTGTGCTGAAGCACGTTGTCGCTGGTGTTGTTGCTCGTCCCGTACGAGTTGGTGAACACCCACACCCCGCAGTCCTGGACCACGTTGTTCTTCATCGTCACGTACCGGGATCCCTCATCCAGGTAGAGACCGACCGTGTGCAGGGTGTCGTAGATGTAGTTCTCGCTGAACACGGCGCCGGGGTTGGCCGACAGGTTGTACAGGCTGCCCCCGTCGTGGAAGACCTTCTTTACTCCGTGGACCAGGTTGCCGGTCACCTCGGTGTTCCTGAGGGTCGTCGGCGTGGTGTAGACCGGCTGATAGTCGTACAGGCCGCGGTTGCGGTAGTCCTGGCTGCCGCCCACGTCGTTCGCGCCCCAGCCCCAGCCGGTGTCGATCCCGTCGTAGGCGAGGTTGGAGACCTCGTTGTGCGAGATCACGGTGTGGTCCGCGTACGTGGACAGGATGCCCGACATCTCCTTGTAGTCCTTGGCGACGTCGGTCACCAGGTTGTTGTCGATCGTGACGTCGCGGATGGTCATCGCCGGGTCGCTCGGGTGGTGCGCGTCCGGCTGCACGCCGCCCACGACGACCCCCGCGCCGCCGAGGTCGGTGAACAGGTTGTGGTGCACGGTCGTCTCGGTGACCCCGAGCCCGATCCCGGCTCCGTTCGCGTCGGCGTCCAGGCCGATGCCGAGGCCGACCTGGCCCAGGTGGGCGAAGGTGTCGTCCGTGAAGGTCACGCGGGTGGCCGCGGCGACCTGGACGGCTCCGGGGACCTGGTTCCAGCCGTTGCGCGCGGCCTCGAACAACGGGCAGCCCGACTGGCAGCTGGTCAGGTAGTCGGCCGGCTGAGGATACGCCTTCGGGATGAAGGCGCCGTTCTGCTGGTCGGCGTAGCCGATCGACGAGCCGGGCGACAGCCAGGTCGAGTGCGAGAACCGGATGCCCGAGAAGGTGAGGTCGTGCACCGGGTTCGCGTAGCTTCCCGCGATCTGCACGAGCGACTCGAGGTAGGGCAGCACGAACGACTGGCCGTTCGGGTCCTCACCGGCGGCGGCCCGGTAGTACAGCCGGCCCCCGGAGGGGTCCAGGTACCACTGCCCCTCCTGGAGGAAGGAGTAGGAGTTCTCCAGCAGCAGCTGGCCACCCGCGAACGGGCGGCCCAGGGTGTCGTACCCCCAGTTGTTGTTCTGCCAGGCGGGCTGCTGCATGGTGATCGTCGTCCCGCTGATGCTCTGCACGGGGGCGTACCGATCGGTGAACGAGTCCTGGCTCTCGACCTCGATGCGGCTCTGGTCCGGCAGTGTCGCGAGGTAGTCGAGCGCGGAGTTGTTGATCTTCAGGCCCGTGGCCGTGACCGTCACGTCGCTGCGAGCGATCTTGATCGCCGCCCGGGGCGCGGCCGCGTCGTTCTTGTAGAGCTGACGGCTGTCCTGTCCCTTGGGGACGGAGGCGACGAAGATGTTCTTGCCGGCGTCGTACGACGTCCAGCCGGTCACCTCCCGGCCGCCGGAGACGACCGGGTGGGCACCCTTCGCGGCGGTCCAGGTCACCGGCTTGGCGCTGGTGCCCGAGTCGTCCGCGGTGAAGCGCAGCGGCTTGTCGAGCCGGTAGGTCCCGTCCTTCAGCTGGACCGTGACGGCGCTCCCCGCACGCGCCGACGCACGGGCCATCGCCTGTGCCGCCGCAAGGGTGCGCAGCGGCCTGCCCGGCGTGCCCTGGTGGTGATCGTCACCGCTCGGCGAGACCACGATCGTGGTACGGCCGGGATGCGGCGGTACGGCGAGCGCCGGGGTGGCGCCGACCGCGACGATGCCGGCGACGAGGGAGATGCCCCCCGCGACGGATGCCAGATGGCGTTTCCTCACTGGTACCGAACCCCTCTGGTGCATGTGATGTTACTCATAAGACGTATGATGAATTACTCTTGATCGAGGGCGCCCGTCAAGGGGTCAGCACTTAATCGCCTTTTTGGAGCAGCATCGTGAGCATCGGCAGACCGGCCGGGGAACGGGACGACCTTCCCGGCGTGAACGGGCAGCGGAGCGGCTTTTCGGCCGGCGGGAGGCGTGTCGAGGTCTCCACGCTCGGCGAGGCCCTGCTGCGTCTGTCGCCGCCGCCGGGTGAGCGGCTGCGCGACTCCGGGCATTTCCGGGTGCACGTCGGCGGCGCCGAGGCGAACGTCGCCGTGGCCCTGGCGTCGGTCGGCGTGTCCACTCGCTGGACGTCCGCGCTGCCTCGGACCGTCCACGGGCGGCGCGTCGCCGACTCGCTGTCGAGCGCGGGCGTCGCCCTCGACACCGTGCGGTGGACGGCGGGCGAGCGCGTCGGGCTCTACTTCGCGGAGATGGGCTCGCCGCCGCGCCCCACGAGTGTGGTCTACGACCGGGCCGGCACCGCGTTCGGCTCGCTGTCCGCCGGCGACCTGGACTGGGCCGCCGTGTGCGACGCGCGGATCGTTCACCTGACCGGCATCACCGCCGCCGTGACTCCGGAGTCCGGCACGCTCGTGCTGCGCGCGGCACGGGAGGCGCGCGAGCGGGGTGCGCTCGTCGCCTACGACGTCAACTATCGGGCGGCCCTGTCCTCCCCTGAGGCGGCCGCCTCGTTCACCGCCGGGCTGGCCGCCGACGTCGACCTGCTCATCTGCCGGGCCGAGGACGCGCGCGATCTCTTCGGCCTCACAGGAGACACGTCGAAGCTGGCGAACGATCTGGCGGAGAGGCTGTCGATCGGCCGCGTCGTGGTGACGTCGGGCGCCGACGGCCCCGTCGCGCGGTGGGACGGCGAGTCCTTCGCGGCTCCCGCGCTGCCCACCGTCGCCGTCGATCGGATCGGCGCGGGGGACGCCTTCGCGGCGGGTGTTCTGTGGGGCATGCTCGACGACTCCCCGGAGGATGCGCTCAGCCGGGGGACGGCGATGGCCTCCCTGGCCATGAGCGTGCACGGGGACCAGTGCCGCTTCTCCGCGGACGAGGTGCTGGAGGTGGCTCGGGGCGCGGGACGGGAGGTCCGCCGGTGAGCCTCGGCCGCGGACGAGCGCCGGTCCGTGCCGGCGGCGGAGGTCGGGGCCCCGGCCGCTGAACTGAAATCGGACACGCGAACGGGCGCCCCTGAGGGGAAGGCTGCGGCGGAAGGGTGATGCGGGTTCCGCGTTCGAGCCTCCTGTCGCGGGTGTCGTCCGGCGGTGGTGATGGCGTAACGAAACCGGCGCGGCGGGCCACAGTCAAGAGGCGTGTCCGGACGTCCGGCGCCTCCCGGCACTCCCGGGACCCGCTGGTGGGCGGGGTGAAGATCGATTCCCTGCCAAGGGTGACAGTATGAAACATTCACCCGTCTGTCAGGCCCGCGGACAACACCGGTACCCATGCGCCCCGAGCAGCGATTCGAGCGGCGATGGCCCGGCCATCAGCGAGAAGTCTGCGGCAGGCTCGGTGCCGGCGCACGCAGGGGACGCGCTCCCAGCGGGAAGAGTCCGAAACTTCCCATTCACATGCTTGACATGTTCGGCGGCGAGTTCACACACTGCTCCCCGAACGGTCGGGTTCCCGCCGCGGTCGGTGGTGAACGGTGGGGCCCCGGTGCGGCAGGCCGTTCATGACGGCGCTTCCGAAGCCGGCGGCGCCTCGGCCGTTCACGACAGCCGTCGTGAGCGGTGCTCACTACGGCTACCGAGAGACAGATTCCCGTCGCGCCGGCGGCGCCGCGCCTCACCGCGCTCGTGACGCGGACGGCGACGTGTACGGCGCACCGCCGTTCCGCGGCGTCTTCCGCAGTCGTGCCATTCAGCTCTCAGGCAGTGGAGGCTCAGCATGGACGAAACCCCTGTATCCGCCGGTGGAGTACGGCGGTTGTTCCGCCGGCCCGGCCGGGCCCTGGTGGCCGGCGCGGCCGTGAGCGTACTCGGGCTGGCCACGGCGCTGGCGTCGTCGGTCCCCGCCAACGCGGCCGCGAGCACGCTCGGCGCCGCCGCGGCGCAGTCGGGCCGGTACTTCGGCGCCGCGATCGCGGCGGGGCATCTGAACGACTCGACGTACGTGGCGACCTGGGACCGGGAGTTCAACGCGGTCACCGCGGAGAACGAGATGAAGTGGACCTCCACCGAGAACACCCGCGGCCAGTTCACCTTCGGCTCGGCCGACCAGATCGTCAACCACGCCGTGAGCAAGGG
>NZ_JBEZDW010000072.1:0-17695 GCF_040802045.1 Microbispora sp. NPDC049125
GCGCCCGTGGGGCCTTCGGCGTGCCGGTTTCCGCTCCCGGGGCGGGGGCTCGGCGTGGTTTTCGCGGGCTAAATACGTGTTCCACGTGGGGGGCGCCGCACCCCCGAGAGGGTGCGGCGCCGCCCATCAGGAATGAGGACAGACCGCGACCGCGCGACGGGCCCGGCCAGGCTCGTTGGCGGGCCGGCCCGGTGAGCTGATACAGATGAGTCTCCAGTGATCAAGGAGGCTCGATGAGTCAGCAGACCGCGCCGGTGCGGACCGGGTACGCGCCCGTCAACGGGCTGGAGATGTACTACGAGATCCACGGGTCCGGCGGGACACCGTTACTGCTGCTGCACGGCGGCCTGTTCGACATCGACCTGCAGTTCGGCCGGCTGATCCCGAGCCTGGCCGAGAGCCGGCAGGTGATCGCGGCCGACTTCCAGGGGCACGGCCGGACGAACGACATCGACGACCGCCCGCTGACCGGTATGGACCTGGCCTCGGACGTGGTCGGGCTGCTGGCGCATCTGGACGTGCCGAAGGTGGACGTGTTCGGCTTCAGCGTCGGCGGCGTGGTGGCGCTGCAGCTGGCGATCAAACATCCGGAGCTGCTCCGGAAGGCGATCATCTCGTCGGCGTCGTTCGACCGCGACGGCGACCGGCCGGAGAACGCCCAGTCGGTGGGCACGATGACGGTGGACATGATCGCCGGCACGCCGATGGAGGCCGAGTACATGGCCAAGTCGCCGCATCCGGACCGGGAGCACCTGCAGCGGCTGCTGGACAAGCTCGGCGGCTTCGACCCGGGCAGCGGCTGGTCCGAGGAGGACATCCGCGGGATCGCCGCGCCGACGCTGATCACCGTGGGCGACTGCGACGCGGTGACGCTGGAGCACGCGGTGCGGTTCCTCCAGCTGCGCGGCGGCGACGTGAACGGCGACTTCTACGGAGTCCCGGCCTCGCAGCTCGCCGTCTTCCCCGGCACCACCCACTTCAACGGCCTGGCCCGCACCGACCTGGTCCGCGACGTGGTGCTCACCTTCCTCGACGCTCCGCTGCCCGACGCCTCAAGCTAGCTGTCCCGTCCTGTGCGATTGGGTCCGCGAGCAGGCATCTTGTACGTTTGCGAATCGCGCACGGGGAGCGGAGGAATCTCACACGCGGTCCGGCCTGGGACGGGTGGGAAAATGGCGGGATGACGGAATCCGTGGTTCGTTCCGGCGCCGGTGAGGGCGCCCGTCCGGTCCCCCCGACGGGACGGCAGTTCACGATCGCCGCCGGCGGCTACCGCGCGGTGCTCACCGAGGTGGGCGCCGGGCTGCGGGCCCTGACCTTCGAGGGCCGGCCGCTCGTCGTGGACTACCCCGAGGATCACGCGCCGGTCGGCGGAGCCGGGCAGCTGCTGATCCCCTGGCCGAACCGCGTGAAGGACGGCAGGTACGTGTTCGGCGGGGAGGAGCGCCGGCTCGCCGTCACCGAGCCCAAGACGGGGAACGCCGCCCACGGCTTCGTGCGGTCGCTGCCCTGGACGGTTTCGTCCCGCGACGCCGCGGCGGTCGAGTTCCGGCTGCGGCTGTTCCCCCAGCTCGGCTACCCCCATGTCCTCGACCTCACCGCGGCGTACTCGATCGGGCCCACCGGTCTGCTGGCCGAGGTGAGCGCCGTCAACGTCGGCGGCGGCACCGCGCCGTACGGCATCGGCGCCCACCCCTACCTCACTCTCGGCACGGGCAGGGTCGACGAGGCCGTGCTGGAGCTGCCCGCCGCCGAGTGGGCGCCGGTCGACGACCGTAAGATCCCGACCGGCCGTCGCGACGTGGAGGGCACCGAGTACGACTTCCGGTCCCCCCGGCCGATCGGCTCCCTGGTGCTGGACACGCCGTTCACCGCGCTGGCGCGTGGTGAGGACGGGCTCGTGCGCGTACGGCTGCGCGCGGCCGACGGCTCCCACGGGGTCGAGCTGTGGGCGGGCGACGGCGTCCGGTGGCTGCAGCTGTTCACCGGCGACACCCTCGCCGAGCCGTACCGGCGGGCGGGTGTCGCGGTCGAGCCGATGAGCTGCCCGCCCAACGCGTTCGGCACGGGGGAGGACCTGATCACCCTCGCCCCCGGGGACGGCGTGACCCATCGCTGGGGGATCTCGGCTCTGCCGTCCGGCGGCTGACCCGTCACCCGGCCCGCGATCAGCGCCGCAGGACGAGGAGGAACTCCGCGGTCCCGTGGTCGGACAGCGAGCCGAGCCAGCCATAGTTCTCGGGCCCCTCGACGCCCCAGTCGGCCAGGGCGACGGGGATCGATCCCACGGCCCGCAGCGACGGCCCGTCCCAGCGGCCGGTGACCGTGAAGGTCACCGCGCGGGTGACGCCGCGCAGGGTGAGCCGCCCTGCGGCCGTCGCGGTGGCGGCCGTTCCGGCGGTCGTCGCGGCCCCCAGCGCGAAGGGCCGTGTCAGGGTGAACGTCGCGTCCGGGTGGCTCCGCGTCTCCAGGCTCAGGGCGAGCTGGGGCGGCGCCTTGCCGCCGACCGTGATGGCGGCGAGGCCGACGCGCAGGTTCGCCGAGACGACCTGGCCGTGGGCGACGGCGACGTCGCCGGTGACGGCGCCCGTCCTGCCGACGACGTCGGTGTCGTTGCCCAGGAAGGTCTGGGTGAGCCGGAAGCCCGCAACGGAACCGGGGGCGACGCGCCACGTGCCGTCGGCGTCGCCGGCTCCCACGGCGGGGGCGGCGCCGGACGGAAGCGCCAGAGGGGGCGGCGCGGACCCGGGGGAGAGCGCCGCGGCGGCCACGACGACGAGCACGAGCAGCACAAGCAGCCCCACCCCTCCGCCGATGATCCAGCGGAGCCGGCGACGCCTGCGCGGACGCCGCGTCTCGATGGGGGGAGACAGCGGCATCCGGTCAGCCTCGTTCATGATGTACCGCCTCGCAGGGGGACGACCTCGAAGACCGGGTACCGTGCCGCGATCGCCTCGAACGCTCCGAGGTCCGCGTGCCGGTCGACCCGGATGTGGGGGCGGGCGCCGGGAACCTTTCCCAGGTAGCGCCGGATGATGGGGGCGCGGTCGCGCACCGGCACCTCGGCCAGACGGCACGCGACGCCGCGGCCGTGCCGGACGACCGCCCGTCCACCGGCGGCCCGCACGTTGCGGACCCAGTTGCACTCCTCGCCCAGCATCGAGACGAGATACCACCGCCCGTTCCAGTCGGCCATCCCCAGGGGGAAGCGGGTGATCCGGCCCGAACGGCGCCCGGCGACCTCAAGCGTCACCCAGCGCCGGGGGAGCAGCCCGAGAGCCATCACCCGGGACCAGAAACGCGCGAAGCGCCTGGCCGTCGCGTCGCCCCGGTTGCCGGCGTACATGGCCCGCAGCGCGTCGTCCGAGAAGAGCCCGAGTCTCACCGCGCACCTCCTGTGCCCGCCTCGGCGACATCCGCCGCTGCTAGCGTGGATATCTCTGAAAGTGCAAGTATCAAACTTGAAATACCATGTCTCAATCAGAGTATCGAGGAGGGATGGGGAGTGCAAGGACCGACCGGTCTGGGCCAGCGGCGCCCCCGGCTCAGCGACGAGGAGACCCGCCGCCGGATGCTCGACACCGCGCTGGCGATGGTCAACGGCAGCGGGCTGACCGTGAGCCTCGACCACATCAGCTTCGAGGACGTCATCCGGGACGCGGGTGTTTCCCGCAGCGCCGTCTACCGTCGGTGGCCGTACAAGGACCTGTTCTTCAGCGACCTGCTCAAGGAGCTCGCGCGGGCGGCGGCGCCCGCCGAGGCGGTCAACGAGCAGACGGCCAAGGAGACGCTCGACGCCGTGCTGTCGGCGCACCGCGGCGGCCTGGCCTCCGCGAGCGGCCGGCACGATCTCATCAGTGAGCTGATCCGGCAGGGGGCGGCGGCGGACTTCGAGGCGGTCTACCACTCCATGGAGTGGCGCACCTACCTGGCGCTGCACGCCACGTTCCTGAGCCTGTCCGGCGGGGAGCTGCGCGACGAGGTCCAGGCCGCGCTCGCGCGGGCGGAGCAGGGGTTCGTCGAGCGCATCGCCCGGAGCTGGGAGCGCGTCGCGACGCTGCTGGGCTACCGGCTCCGCCCGGAGGCCGGCGGCGGCTTCGAGACCATCGCCACCCTGGCGGCCGGGACCATGCGCGGCCTGGTGACCATGGCGCTGTCCAACCCCGAGGTGGAGACCCGCCGGGTCGCGGCCAACCCGGTGGGTGCGAGCGCCGCCGCGCAGTGGTCGCTGTCGGGCCTGGCGGCGGCGAGCATCGCGATGACGTTCCTCGAACCCGACCCGGACGTCGAGTGGGACGAGCGGCGGCTGGCCTCCCTGGAGAGCCTGTTCGACCCGGGTGCGTGACGGACCGCGTCATGGCGTCAGGCCGCCGAACGCCGTGCGGCTGATCCTGATCCCTGGAGACGGACGTCGGTTCGCCCGTCCGGAGCCGGCGGGCACGGATTTCAGCTAATTTCACGACACGGCGTGATAGTGAGGAAGCTCTTCGGGTAATCCCCTTGAGTCTCACCGGCCCCATACGTCCCCGGTGAGCTGCGCCGACCCGGCGTCAGAGGATGTCGTCGGCGGTCGAGAGTGCGGTGCCAGGTAACGAAAGGGCGGTTGACCGGAAACAATCTTGTTTCTTTGAATTCACATGACTGCGTAGAGTGCCGTATCTTAGCTGTGGGAGCGCTCCCATGAGCCTAAGGAGGCGCGCGCGTGACTCTCCCCTTCGGTACTGCGCCGTATGACGCGGCACCCGTGTGGACCGCCGAGTGCCTCCTGCCCGCCGTCCCTGCGAGCGTCGGCGAGGCCAGAGCCTTGGTCCGTCGCGAGCTGGACCGCTGGGGCGTCGAGCGGCTGATCGACGACTGCTCTCTTATCGTGAGCGAGCTGGCCGCCAACGTGGTCTGCCATGGGGGCACCGTCTTCACCCTG
Organism: Microbispora sp. NPDC049125; assembly: GCF_040802045.1. Lineage (NCBI taxonomy): Bacteria > Bacillati > Actinomycetota > Actinomycetes > Streptosporangiales > Streptosporangiaceae > Microbispora > Microbispora sp. NPDC049125. Next base: position 4,922 of record NZ_JBEZDW010000072.1, read on the forward strand.
AGGCTGGGCAGCGACGGCAACTGGGTCTACGGCGAGATCTTCGACCAGGGCGAGGGCCTGCCCCGCCAGCGGGAGTCGGACCTGGACTCCACCGACGGGCGGGGCCTGCTCATCGTGGGCGAGCTCGCCGACGACTGGGGCGTCGCCAGGTCCGGCCGGGGCGGCAAGACCGTCTGGTTCGTGACGGGCGCGGAGAGGCCGTCGGACCTGCCGATCGTCCCGTCCCGCTCCCGCATCGCCGTCGGTTGAAGCGATCACTCCCGCGCTGAGCCGGAGCCGCCCCCGGAGTTGAGCTGACGGCGGCTCCCCCTGCCTGGCGGAGAGTCAGCGCAGTGTGGACGGCGAGCCGTCGAGCCGCGCCAGCACCGCTCCGGCGATCTCCTCCGGGGCCTGCGCCGCCGTGTCCACGGTCATGTCGGCCACCTCCTGGAAGTGCGCCAGCCGCCGGTCCCGCTGCTCGACGAGCATCTCCACGAGGTCGGGCTTGAAATGCGGCCGGTGAGGGCTCGACTTCATCCGCTCGGCCAGCACCTCGGGCGGGCCGTCGAGGAACACCACGAACGCCGGCGCGAGGGCCTTCCTCGATCCGGGATCGTCGACCGTGCTCGCCGCCGCCGCGATCACCGGCACCGGCTCGGCCGCCAGCGCCTCACGCAGCACCGTGGCCTCGCGCGCGTGCAGTTCGTAGGCGCCGACCTCGGACGCCATCACGGCGGCGGTCGTGCCGTACCTCGCCTCGAGATCGGCGTCGCTGTCCCGCATGGGACGGCCGAGCGCGTCGGCGAGCAGCCGGGCGACCGTGGTCTTCCCCGCGCCCATGAGTCCCATCACCACTACCGGAAATTCCCTCATGAAGGTAATGCTGCCCGGTCATCGGACCCGCAAGCGACGTTTGGAATCCGTGGAGGGGATAGTGCACAAGGCGAAGGAGGAATCGCCATGACCATCGCCGGAAGCATCATCCTCATCATGGTGGGGGCCATCCTGACCTGGGCGGTCGACTTCGCCATCGCGGGTCTCGACATCCAGGTGATCGGGGTGATCCTCATGGTGGGCGGCCTGGCCGGGCTGCTCTTCGGCATCTGGCGTCTGTCGACGCTGCGCCGCCGTGCCGTGATCCCCGCCGTCCCCGCGGACGAGGCCGTCACCCAACGCCAGGTCTACGAGGAGCGCCGCTACAACGACCCGATCTGAGTTTTTCGCGGACTCCGGAGGGAGGCCGACCATGCCAGGACGCAAGGAGCTGCCGTCCACCCTTGAGCGCTCGCCCAAGGAGGCCCAGGAGACGTGGATCAAGGCGCACGACTCCGCCGTCGAGACGTACGGCGAGGGGGAGCGCGCCCATCGCACGGCGTTCTCCGCGCTCAAGCACTCCTTCGAGAAGGTGGGCGACCACTGGGAGAAGAAGGCCGCGCGCGGCCCGTCGGACAAGCAGGCCGAGAAGAGCACGCCCAAGGCCGGCAAGACGGCCGAAGGCGTCGACGCCAACGCCTCCAAGCAGCATCTCTATGACGTCGCCACCCGTCTCGGCATCCCGGGACGATCACGGATGACCAAGGAGGAGCTGGTCGACGCCATCAAGAAGGCCAACCGGCGGGCGACGTCCAAGGCCCGCTGACGGTTTCCGCCGAACACGGCCGGGCGGGCTCTCCCCTGCCCGGCCTTCAGGCGTTCGCGGGAGACGCCGCAGCCCGGATAAGTACGGGTGATGGACGGGCTCCACCGTGCCGGTGATCCAGCGGCGCCGTCCCGCGAACCCCCCGCCGCCGGGGGATTCACGCCGTGGCCGCGCCGCTGGACCGCGGAACTCGCCTTCGCCAGAAGGCCCCCTCAGCGGCGTTCATCAGGGGCTTCTCGTCAGGAGACGACGCCGCCGACCGTGCCGCCGCTCCCACGGGTGAGATCGAGGACCGTACGGCGGATCGCCTGCCTGTCGATGCCGGCCTCCTCCAGCTGCTCGGACGGGGTGGCCGAGCCGGGCATCCCGGTGACCCCGAGCTTCACGAGAGGCACCGGTGTGCTCGCGAGGGCGGCGAGCACGGCGTCGCCGAGGCCGCCCTCCGGCCAGTGGTCCTCCACGGTGACCACTCGCCCGGTCGACGTGCACATCGTGCGCAGCTCGTCCGAGTCGAGCGGCTTGATCGAGTAGGCGTCGATCACGGTCACCGAGACGCCGTCCTCCTCCAGCAGCTCGGCGGCGGCGAGGGCCTCGTGGACGGTCACGCCCGCGGCGACGACCGTGGCGTGCCCGCCGGTGCGCAGGATCTTGCACTCGCCCACCGGGAACGTCTCGTCCGGCCCGTAGATCACGGGCGTCTCTCCCCTGGTGGTACGCAGGTAGCGGACGCCCTTCAGGTCCGCCGTCTCGGCGACCAGCCGGGCCGTCTGGTTGGCGTCGCACGGATAGAGCACGGTGCTGCCGTGGACGGCGCGGAACGCGGCCAGGTCCTCCAGGCCCATCTGCGACGGCCCGTCCTGGCCGATCGACACCCCGCCGTGCGAGCCCACCAGGCAGATGTCGGCCCTGCTGATCGCGGCCATCCGGACGAAGTCGTAGGCCCTGGTCAGGAACGCGGCGAAGGTCACGGCGTACGGCTTCCATCCGCGCGCCTGCATGCCGGTCGCCGCCGCCACCATCTGCTGCTCGGCGATGTAGCACTCGAAGAACCGCTCGGGATGCGCGGTGGCGAAGGCCTCCAGCTTCGTGGAGTCGCCCACCTCGCCGTCCAGCGCGACGACGTCGCCCCGGGCGGTGCCCAGCGCGGCGAGCGCCTCGCCGAACGCCGTGCGGGTCGCGACGTCCGCACCCACCTTGTACGACGGCAGCTGGAGCTCCCCGCCGCTGAACTCGTACGGCGTGGCGGGGCCGGTGGGCGGGTGGACCTGCACGGTGATGCTCCTGGGGCCGCCGAGCTCGGTGATCGCCCGCTCCGCGTCGTCCAGCGGCTTGCCGTGCCTGCCCTCCCTGTCCTCTACAGCGGACACCCCGAAGCCCTTGCACGTGCGGGCCAGGATCGCGGTGGGGCGGCGGCGGGTGCTGCGGGCGTCGGCGAGGGCGTAGTCGATCTGGCCCGCGTCATGCCCGTCGATCTCGATGGTGTGCCAGCCGAAGGCGCCGATCCGGCGTGCGTACGCCGAAAGGTCCCAGCCGTGCCGGGTGGGGCCGCGCTGCCCGAGCCGGTTCACGTCGATGATCGCGGTCAGGTTGGCCAGGCCCTCGTGGCCCGCGTGTTCGAAGGCCTCCCACATCGAGCCCTCGGCCAGCTCGCCGTCACCGCACAGGACCCACACCTGGTACGGCAGGCGGTCGAGCTTGCGGCCGGCCAGGGCCAGCCCGACGCCGGCGGGCAGCCCGAAGCCGAGCGACCCGGTGGCCACGTCGACGAAGGGCACCCGGGGGGTGGGGTGGCCCTCCAGCAGGCTGCCCCGGCTGCGGAAGGTCAGCAACTCCTCGTCGGTGACGACGCCCGCCGCCTTGAGCATCGCGTACAGCAGCGGCGAGGCGTGGCCCTTGGAGAAGATCAGATGATCGTTGGAGGGGTTGGCGGGGTCGCCGACGTCCACGCGGAGGTGGCGGGCGAGCAGCACGGCCATCAGCTCGGCGGCCGACATCGAGGATGTCGGATGGCCCGAGCCGGCGGCCGACGAGGCGCGCACCGAGTCCACTCTCAACTGGGCCGCGAGTTCGCAGAGGGATCGATAGTCAAGCTCGTCCATCGCCGACGACTACCCCATCAAATGGCTTCGTATCGCCAACGAAGGTACAACGCTTCGCTTATCTCTTTTTTCGAGATATGTCCGGGTTCAGCGGCGACGGCGGCGGAGGACGAGCCCCGTGGCGGCGGCGAGCCCCGCGCCGGCGGCGGTGACCAGCCGGCGGTGCTGGGACATCCACACCTGGAGGCTGCGCCCGTGGGACTTGTCGTCGAACTCGCCGTGCGCGCCGTAGTCGTGGTGCTCGTCGGCCGGCTCCCAGAGATTGGACACCCCGGTGGGCGACTTGTCGGCCAGCTGCGACTTCACCCCGGTTCTGGCCAGGTAGCGGTCGAGGAGGGCGGGGGCGAACCGCTGCCCCAGAATGCTCGCCCCGGTCATCACGCCGACCCAGTACTCCTTGCGTTCCGGATGTTCGGCGGCGAACACCATCGCGCGGGCCGCGACCTCCGGCTGGTAGATGGGCGGCACCGGCTGCGGGTGGCGCCGCATCTTGTTGAGCCCCCAGCCGAACTGCGGCGTGTTCAGCGCGGGAAGCTGCACCATGGTGATCTTCACGCCGGAGTCCTCGGCGAGCAGCTCGGTCCTGACCGACTCGGTGAACCCGTTGATCGCGTGCTTGGCCCCGCAGTACGCCGACTGGAGCGGGATGGACCGGTAGGCGAGCGCCGAGCCCGCCTGCACGATCACGCCCTTGTCCCGCGGCTTCATCACCTCCAGCGCGGCCCGGGTGCCCCACACGTAGCCCAGGTACGTCACGCGGGTCGTCCGCTCGAACTCCTCAGGAGTGATCTCCAGGAAGGGCGCGAAGACCGTGGTGAAGGCGATGTTGATCCACACGTCGATCGGGCCGAGCTCGGCCTCGATCTGCTGGGCGGCCTGCCGTACCTGGTCGTAGTCGGCGACGTCGGCGGTGAAGACCTTCGCGGTCCCGCCCTCCGCGCCCACGTCCACGGCCGCGCCGGCCAGACCGGCCTCCCCGCGTGCGATCAGGGCGACGACCGCCCCCTCGTTGCCGAGCTGCCGGACGACGGCGCGGCCCACGCCGCCGCTCGCCCCGGTCACCACCACGACCTTGTCGCTGAGGCTCACCTGATCATCCTCTCGATTCCGGGCCGCCGCCGAGTCTGCGCTGCTTGCGCACGGCGAGCACCATGTTCAGCACGACGATCACGACGACCACCGCCACGACCCCGGTCAGCCACCACAGCCGCCCGACGATCGACAAGATCCCCACTGCCACGCAGAACACCAGCACGAACGATCCGATGCGGATCCGGATCACGTCCATCGGCGTGGCGGGCACCATGGGCTTTCCGGTCGGCGATCGCTGTTCCTCACTCATGCCTGGCCCCCTACCCTCGGATTGTTTCGACTATCGCGGTGGTGGACCGGCCGGGCACGCAACCCGGCGCCCGCACCTCACCGCCGAGTTGAGGCGAGCGTCACGCCCCCGGCGACGGCCGTGACTTCGCCGGGGTGTTGAGCGTCTCTTCCGTCATGTCAGGGCGGCTACCCCCCGAGACGCAGCGAAAACAACCGGCCCACCTGCCCCGACCATCGGTTTGGGGGCCTTCCTGTGGGGTAGCCGGGATCAGACGTCGCTCCAACGAGAGCCCGGCCCGGGGTGAGCCGGACGCGTTCGACGAATGGGGGTGCCTCATGGAAGACGGCACTGGGCGGCGGGCCAGAGGCGGCTCGCACCCATGAGCGCGCTCCTCGTCGAAGGCGTCGAGCGGATCGCCGTGCTGAGGGCCAACGCTCTCGGTGACCTCCTGCTCGCGCTTCCCGCCATCGAGGCCCTGCGGAGGGCCTATCCGGCCGCGAAGATCACGTTGCTCGGCCGCGACTGGCACGCCAGGTTCCTGCGGAACCGGCCGGGGCCGGTGGACGAGGTGGTCGCCCTGCCGCCGATCTCGGGTGTGTCGTCGCCGCCCGACGGGTCGAGCGCCCCCGAGGGGCTGTACCAGGACCTTCGTGAGCGCCGGTTCGACCTCGCCGTCCAGATGCACGGCGGGGGACGCAACTCCAACCCCTTCATCCGCCGCCTCGGCGCCCGGATCACCGCCGGGCTGTGCACCCCCGACGCCGAACGGCTCGATCGATGGGTGCCGTACGTGCCCTTCCAGCACGAGACGCTGCGCCACCTGGAGGTGGCCGGGCTGCTCGGCGCGGCGGCCGGCGACATCGAGCCGAGGGTGACGGTGGTCCGGGAGGACTGGGCCGAGCTGAACAGGACCCTGGGCAGGCTGCCGCGCGGCCTCGTCGCGATCCATCCCGGCGCGGGGGACCGGCGCAGGCGCTGGCCGCCCGAGCGGTTCGCCGAGGTCGCCGACCGGCTGCACCGGCCGGCCGTGGTGACCGGCACGGAGGAGGAGCGCGACGTCGTCGAGCGGGTGGTCGCCGCCATGAAGCGGCCGGCCAGAGCGGTGATCGGAGAGCTGTCGCTCGGCGGGCTCACCGCGCTGTACGCCGCCTGCGACCTGCTGGTCTCCAACGACACCGGGCCGCGCCACCTCGCCGCGGCGACCGGCACGCCGACCGTTGGCATCTACTGGTGCGGCAATCTCATCAACTGGGGCCCGCTGAGCAGGCGGCTGAACCGGCCGCTGATCTCGTGGATCACCCGCTGCCCGGTCTGCGGCTCCGCGAGCACGGGCACCGGCATGCGGGAGTGCGGGCACCGCGACGTCTCGTGGGTCGGCGACGTGTCCGTGGACGACGTGGTGGAACAGGCGTGGGATCTGCTTCGATGACGACTTCGGCGACGGCCGCGAAGACCGCCCCCGCGACGGCCCCTACGACGGCCCCTACGACGGCCCCTACGACGGCCACCGCAGCGGCCACCGCGACGGCTTCGACGGCGGCCGGGACGACCCTGCGCCCCAGCGACCCGAAGGAGCCGGGGATCAGGCGCCGCCGCCGCGGGCGCGGGTTCGGCTACACCTGGGCGTCCGGCCGTCCCGTGAAGGACCGTGCGACCATGCGCCGGATCAGAGCGCTGGCCATCCCGCCCGCCTGGACCGACGTGTGGATCTGCGCCTCGCCCGACGGCCACCTCCAGGCCGTCGGCACCGACTCGGCCGGCCGCCGCCAGTACCGCTACCACGACGAGTGGCGCAGGCAGCAGGACGAGGCGAAGTTCGACCACGTGCTGTCCATGGCCGAGCGGCTGCCCGGCTTCCGCGAGCGCGTGACCGCGGATCTGCGGGGAGAGGAGCTGACCAGGGAGCGGGTGCTGGCCACCGCCGCGCGGATGCTCGACATCGGGTTCTTCCGCGTCGGCGGTGAGGAGTACACCGACTCATACGGCCTGGCGACACTGCGCACCTCCCACGTGACCTGCCGCGACGGCGTCGTCGTGTGCCGCTACCTCGCCAAGGGCCGCAAGGAGCGTGAGCAGGTGCTGACCGACTCCGACGTCTGCTCGGTCGTCGGCGAGCTGAGCAGGCGGCACAGGGGAGAGCTGCTGCGCTACCGCGGCGAGGACGGGTGGGTGGACGTCCGCAGCGCCGACATCAACGCCTACCTCAAAGAGGTCTTCGGGATGGAGGTCTCCGCCAAGGACTTCCGCACCTGGCACGCCACGGTCCTGGCCGCCGTCGGGCTCGCCGTCTCCAAGCCGGTCCGCAGCTCGGCGGGGCGGAAGAAGGCCGTGTCGAGGGTGATGAAGGAGGTTTCGGAGTATCTCGGCAACACCCCCGCCGTGGCCCGCGCCTCCTACGTGGACCCGCGCCTGGTGGAGATGTACGAGCGGGGCAAGACCATCCCGCTCGACCGGCTGGGCGAGGACACCGGCGAAGGGCGGCTCGCCACCCACGGGCCCGTCGAGCGGGCCGTCATCGCACTCCTGCGGCGAGCGCCCTCTCGGCGGCCCTGACGACGTCGCCGGCGGCGATGTGCGATCTCACGGTGGCCCCCTCGTGGAGCACCGGGTGCCGCCGGCCGTCCGGGGCCGACACCACCACCGAGGGCGTGCCGTACGACGTGGCGAGCTGGGCCATGCCGGGGTCGCCGCTGATGACCAGCCGTGCCCCGGCGACGAGGGCGCACAGCTCGCGCAGGCTCGTCCGCCCGGCGAGCACGATCTGCGGAGGCAGCACGGCCCGCGTGGCGACCAGCAGGGCCATCGGCCGCTCCCGCCGGTTCCCGGTGATCGCCAGGGGCAGCCCCTCTTCCGAGAGCGTCCGCGCGACCTCGGCGAACCGGTCGGGCGGCCAGGGCAGCGACGCTCCCCCGGCGCCGGGGTGGAGCACCACCGCCCCCGGCGCCGGGCTGGCGACCATCGGGGTGGGAAGCCGCAGGTCCTCCGGGTCGGCCGGCACTCCGTGCCACTCCAGCAGCCGGCACCACCGCAGGACGTCGTTCTCCGCTGGGTTCCACCGGGGCCCCTTGACCCAGGGCAGCGCCTCGTGAGCGTACGCCCACAGGCTGCGGGGGAGCGTGGCCAGCAGGACGCGGTGGCTCTGCGGGCCGGCGCCGTGCAGGTTCACGGCCAGATCCAGCGGGAGCGGCGGATGGTCGCCGTCCTGCTCGCCGGGAACGGGCCAGGTCAGCGGCCCCAGGCCGCCGGCGGGGAGGAGGCGGTCCACCGCCCCCGTCAACGCCGCCAGCTCGCTGAGCTCCGGCGGGCAGGCCAGCACGACGCGCAGCCCGCTACGCCGCAGGGCGCGCAGCGCCGGCACCGCGGTGAGCAGGCCGCCGATGCCCTGTGACCTCAGGACGAGGGCCGTCATGCTCATGAGCGGACCTCGCCGGCCGGTCCACTCACCATGCAGGCGTTCATGAGGCGTTCCTCTCCAGGGTGTGCGCCGACAGGACCCGCTCGTAGGTGGCGAGGGTCTCGCCGGCGATGCGGCTCCAGCGGTACCTGGCCCTGGCCCGGTCGGCCCCCGCGATGCCGAACGCCGTGCGCCGCACCCGGTCGTCGAGCAGCCGGCGCAGCGCCCGCGCGAGCACGGCGGGCTGGCGCGGCGGCACCAGGATGCCGGTGACGCCGTTGACGACCGTCTCCTTCTGCCCGCCGACGGCCGAGGCGACCACGGGCACCCCGCACGCCATCGCCTCGAGCGCCACCATGCCGAACGGCTCGTACCAGGGGACGGAGACGACGGCGGTGGACGAGCGCATCAGCGCGGGAAGCGCCTCGCGGCTGACCCGGCCGAGGAAGGTCACCCGGTCGGACACGCCGGCCTGCGCCGCCAGCCACCGCAGCCGGGTCACCTCGGGATCGCGGTGCAGCTCGTTGGAGGAGGGGCCGCCGGCGATGACCAGCTCGGCGTCCTTGAGGTACTGCAGGGCCCGGATCGTGGTGTCCACGCCCTTGCGCGGCACGAGGCGGCCGACCGTCAGCAGCCGCGGGCGCTCGGGCCGTTCGAGCGGCTCGACGTGAGGATTGAAGGTCTCCACGTCCACGCCGCAGGGCACCACGCGGGTGGCCCGGCGCGGGACCCGCATGCGGATCAGCTCGTCGACCTCGTCCGTGCAGGTCGCGATGACCGCGTCGACGCGCCTGCCGATCTCGGCCTCGGCGTCGATCCGGTCGCGGGGGCTGGTGTCCGCCGGGCCCTGGTGGCGCCGCTTGACGCTGCCGAGCGCGTGGAAGGTGTGGACCACGGGGATCCGGAGCCTGTCCGCGGCTTCGAGCGCGGCCAGGCCGCTCATCCAGAAGTGGCTGTGCACGAGATCGGGGCGGTCGAACAGCCACCGGTCGTGCAGCCACTTACCGAACTGGGGGACCCAGGGAAGGATCTCGTCCTTGGGGATCTCGGCGGCGGGACCCGCCGGGACGTGGACGACGGTCACCCCCGGCCCGAAGGTGACGCTCTCCGGAAGGTCCTCGCGGTCCTTACGGGTGTAGACGGTGACCTCATGGCCTGCCTCGGCGATTTCGCGGGCCAGCGCGGCGACGTGAACGTTCTGGCCGCCGGCGTCCACTCCGCCGAGTGTGGCGAGGGGGCTGGCGTGCTCCGAGACCATGGCGATCTTCACTGGGGTTCCTCCATGAACGGCGGTGGCGGTTACCCGGCTCGGGGGTCAAGGAGTCCAGGTGAGACGGCGCGTGGACCGGGCGGACGACGACGCCCGTGACGGTGCGCACGAGGGGTCCGCTCCGATGCGGACGAGACGGTCCGGGAAAAAGACGGCCGGGGAAAGGTGGCCGGGAGAAAGCGCGATGGCGTCGATGCCGCTGTCGGCGGGAGTCGCCGGGAGGGAGGAGGCCCCATCGCCGCCGGCGATCTGTTCACCGCTGACCAGATCGGCTGTGATCTGCTCAGCCATGATCTGCTCAGCGCTGATCAGATCGAGGCGAGGGGAGAGCCGGTGACCCGTTCCCAAGACGCTCCTCCATGTCGGCATGCTCACGCCAAGGAGGTACCTGCGTCTTAGGCACCGGACTTGTCCTTAACCATAACCAGCCAGGTGCTCGTCAAACCAGTGGTTTCGTCATTAAAGGGCCGGGCAGCGCTAGGCGTAAGAGGACCGAGGGGGAAGCCATGGAGACGCCGCAGTACGTCGCCGCCCGCGTCCAGCGGGCCCTTGCGGAGGACGACAGGACGAATGAGCTGGGCATTCGGGTCGACGTACGGGGAGAGCAGGTGTACTTGAGAGGGCAGGTGTCGTGCGACGAGCGGCGGCACCAGATCGAGAACGTCGCGAAGGAGGCGGCTCCCGGCCTGCGGGTGCACAACGAGCTCACCCTCGTCGAGGTCCAGGAGCCGGGGGAGGAGGAGCACCTGTGACGGAGTTGCGGATCGCCGCGGTCGCGGACATCCACCTGGGCGAGGACCTGCGCGGTCACTATCGCAAGAAGCTCGAGGGCATCGAGCAGCGCGCGGACGTCCTGCTGGTGGGGGGCGACCTGACCAGGCACGGGACCGTCGTCGAGGGCCGGGTGGTCGCCGACGAGCTGCGCGACCTGCCCATCCCCGTCGTGGCGGTGCTGGGCAACCACGACTACCACTCCGACGAGAACGAGGCGATCGTCGCCATCCTCCGGGACGCCGGGATCGTCGTCCTCGACGACGAGGGCGTGGTGGTCCCGGTCGACGGCGTACGGCTCGGTGTGGCCGGAGGCAAGGGATTCGGCGGCGGGTTCGCCGGGAAGTGCGCGAGCGACTTCGGTGAGCCGGAGACCAAGGCGTTCGTCAGGCACACCAAGGACATCGCGGAGCGGTGGCGCCGGGCGCTGAAGGACCTGGACGCCGACCACAAGATCGTGCTGAGCCACTACTCGCCCGTCAAGGACACGCTGATGGGGGAGCCGAAGGAGATCTATCCCTTCCTCGGCAGCTACATGCTGGCGGAGGCGGCCGACGCGGAGGGCGCGGAGCTGTTCATCCACGGGCACGCCCACGCGGGCACTGAGAAGGGCGTCACGCCCGGCGGCATCCGCGTTCGCAACGTCGCCCTTCCGGTCATCAAGCACGCTTACACCGTCTACTGCCTCAACGGCGAGGACTGCTGACAGGGCTGCCGCAGCGCCCGTCGTCGGTCCTGCGGCTTACTGGTCCTCCGGCCTGTCGGGGCGGGCCGGCGCGGCGCAGAGGTTCGGCGGGACCGGCGCGCATCGACGCGCCGGTCCGCCGAAGGTGGGCAAGGGACGGGTTCCGCCACCATGCGGCCCGGGGGCCGTGGGCAGCATCAGGGGGCGGAGGCCGTCCCGGTCGGCCGGTCTCCGCCCCCTCGTAGAGGGTCCGGTTAGGGATTGAAGATGCTGACGCCCCCAGGGCCGACGAGGAATCCGAGGACGATGAGGACGATCCCCCAGAGGATGTCCCGACGGGCCAGGATGACGTAGATCCCGGCAATCACCAGTACCACGGCGATGATCCAGAGCAGAGTAGCCATGGCCCTCCACTGCCCTGACAAAGGGCCTCGTAACATCATCCACGCTCACGACTCAGGGAATTTGCCGCCGAATCACCCGCTGTGACGTTTGCTTTACGGTTTTCGGGCAGGGGCGGGATATGACGACCTTCGGATATTTCCTGTCCAGTGAGGAGCACGATCCCAAGGAGCTGGTCCGGCAGGCCCGGCTGGCGGAGGAGGCGGGCTTCGAGGCCCTGTGGATCTCCGACCACTTCCACCCGTGGCTCGACGAGCAGGGCCAGGGCTCGTTCGTGTGGTCGGTCATCGGCGCGCTGTCCGAGGCGACGTCCCTGCCGGTGACGACGGCCGTGACCTGCCCGCTGATCCGCATCCACCCGGCGATCATCGCCCAGGCCGCGGCGACCGCGCAGATCCTGCTCGACGGCCGGTTCCGCCTCGGCGTGGGGACCGGTGAGGCGCTGAACGAGCACATCCTCGGGGACGCCTGGCCGCCAGCGGAGGAGCGCCAGCGAATGCTGGAAGAGGCCGTCGAGGTGATCCGCCGGCTGTGGACCGGTGAGCTCGTGACGCACCGCGGCGACTTCTACGACGTCGACACCGCGCGTCTGTACTCCCTGCCGGAGCAGCCGCCGCCGATCTACATCTCCGGCTTCGGGCCCAAGGCGATCGAGCTCGCCGGACGGCTCGGCGACGGGTACGTCTCCGTGTCGCCGGAGAGCGACGCCGTCGAGGCGTTCCACAAGGCCGGCGGTGAGGGCAAGCCCGCGGCGGGAGGGCTCAAGGTGTGCTGGTCGCAGGACGAGGCACGGGCCCGGGAGACCGTCCATCGGCTCTGGCCGACCCAGGGCATCCCCGGCGAGGCCGCCCAGCTCCTGCCGCTGCCCCGGCACTTCGCCCAGCTCGCCGAGCTGGTCACCGAGGAGGCGGCCACCGAGTCGGTGCCCTGCGGACCTTCGACCGAGGCGCACGTCGCGGCGGTCCGGCAGTTCGTGGACGCCGGCTACGACGAGGTGTACGTCTCCCAGATCGGGCCGGAGCAGGACGGATTCTTCTCGTTCTACTCCAAGGAGGTCCTGCCCCGTCTCCGCGAAGAGCGCCAAGCCTAGAAGAGCGCCGAGGCCGGGGGCCGGCGGGGGGGGGGGGGGGGGAACCCACCCGCCCCCGCGGGGGGGCCCCCGCCCCCGCACCCGGGGGGGAGGGGGGGGGGGGGTGTGGGAGGAAGTGGGC
>NZ_JBEZDW010000073.1:0-15274 GCF_040802045.1 Microbispora sp. NPDC049125
CTGGATGATCCGGAGCGGGTCGGCGAGGTATTTTCTGCCGCGCGGGCTATCAGCCTCTGACTCATCTGAAGATCCGAAGTCCGTACAGGCCCTAGAAGTCTCCAGTTGCAGCGAGCCGTCCCTCAGCGTGGGATCTTTCCCTCACTGAGACGAAGAAGTGCTCCGGTCCTGCCGGTCACCCGGCCAGAGCCACAGCGACGGCTGCAGCTCCCGATGCGGCACGGCGTAGTCCGGGTGCCAGGGAAACCGACCCTCGGGGTCAGGCCACACAACTTCCAGCACCGGAAATGGTGGACGCCGATAAAACGTGATTGCCCGCCCGAAGAACTCTCGATACCACCTCACGTCGACCGGCTTGAGGGCCACAGGGTGCCGCGCGATGAGGTCATGCCGCTCCTGCTCCGCTTCGACAGGCTTGCCCGTAGCGACACCGTCTCCGAGGCGGTTCAGCAGCTCGTGCATGAGATGAACGTCCAGACCGAACATGGCCAGCTCAGGCGATCGATAGGTATGCCACAGGCCCACGGTATAGGCGAAGCCGGGCCCCAGATCGTCCTCCGGAATCATCTTCACGCTCCAGCCGCGACTCCGGACATGCTCCACGGTGTGCCGATCCACGGCATCCCACTCGTCGCGGTCCCCGTAGTCGTGGCAAAGGATGCAGCGACAACCCGGATCATCGGTAGACATGGGCCGTAGCATACGGACGCCGCGACCAGCGAAGCAGCCGGGCTCTGACCTCTGCTACCGGCATCTCTCCCGCGCTCCGAAAGCATCTTCTCTCCATCAAGAGCGGCGCTCCGCCTCGGCCCCAGCCGTATCACCTAAATTGCCGCTGCGGCACTTGTTTGGAGCAAGCCGTCGTCTCGTTTGGCATGACCACGGAAAGCAAGTGGAGGTTACCCGGAAAGGTCCATTGACGTATAGTCCTACCATGGACTCCGCATGGCTGGGGCTCGCCGGAGCCCTTATCGGAAGCATTGCTTCGATCCTTGGAACGCTGCTTGTTTCTCGCCTGCAATGGCGCCAAGAGCTTGCACGATGGGCCGAGCAGCGCGATCGAGACGCGCTGCAGTGGGAGAGGAACAGGCAAGTAGAGGAGTTGAAATCCAAAGAAATTCGAGAGCAAAACGAGCAGGAGTGGCGCCGACAAGACGCCGGCGAACGATCTCGGCAGATGCACATCGAAAAAATCAAGCATTACCTTGACGGTATTGAGCGGCTGATGGAGGCCGGGTCGCTGGACGCGGCGACAGGGGACTTCTCGGACGACGCCCACAAGCGGGCATGCGAGCAGGCCATAAGCGCCACACTTCGACTGGCGCTACGTTCCCTGTATTGCATAAGATGTTTCTGTGGAAATGAATCGCGGAGCAAGGTCGGCGAGCTCATCAACGATGTCTACTTCGTTCATTCAGTTCTCCTGTACGAAGGATTGAACGATGGGCACATGGTACGGCAGAGCAACGGGAACAAATGGATCCTGGCCGAGGTTCTCGACAGTCACGCATCTCGACTGGCCGAAATAATGAGGCGCGATGTAGGCGCAGACACCCTTTAGCAAATTCGAGCGCACAGCCGCCGGCCAATTACTCGAAAATGCTTCAGACCAGGCCACCCGCCCGCATTGACCTTTACGGAACGACCCCAAGTCGATCTTGTTATCGTGCGTTCGATGATGCGGCGAATTCCAAGACGTACCTGCACCGGCTTCGTGGCTCCTCCAGCCGCCGGTATAGAGGTGCTATGGAGCGTCGGACGGGGCGACTTTGTGGACCTGGTAGATGCCGCCCAGTACCCCAGTGACACTTTGGAATCATGGTTGGTCGACACGCGTTTCGATGACGTTCCGCGCGGACTTCTCCTGAGCGTCGAGAAGCTTGTCACCGTGCTCAGTCGCCCAACGTCCGAGGGCCTTCATCGGGCCGTCGACCAGGCTCTGTCCCAAGCCCGTCAGGGCGTACTCGACACGCGGCGGGGCTTCGGCATGTGCGCGGCGGTCGATCAGCCCGTTTGCAAGCAGGCGATGCAACGCATCCGTCAACACCTTGTCACTGATGCCGCCGATGGCGTCGCGCAGTTCGCGCCGTCGGCGCGGCCCAGAGGCAAGAGCCGCCAGGGCCACGGAATCCCACGTGTGGGCGAACAGATCGGTGGCCGCACGCACACGGCAATCCGCCACGAACTCGTCTCGATCCATGTCCTGATCGCTCCTCTCGCCGAAGCATAATCGCCTGTTCGTTACACACCGATCGGTGCGTAACGGCTTGTCTACCGTGACCACCAGACGATCACCGCTTGACGCGAGTGCGCGAGTGCGCGAGAGGGGTACACGGATGCGCATCGGAATTTTGGGCACGGGAATGCTGGCGGCGGCACTCGGCGAGGGCTGGGCCCGCGCCGGACATGAGCTGACCGTCGCCGGGCGATCTCCGGCCAAGGCGCAGGAGCTCGCTGATCGGCTGGGTCGGAGGGCGCGCGCCGTCACGCCGCGCCAGGCCGTCGCGGATCGCGATGCCGTGCTGCTCGCGGTGTCATGGCAGGGCGCCGAGGACATGCTGCGCAGCGCGGGCGCAGCTGACGGCTCGCTGGAGGGAACTGCGCTGATCGATCCGACGAACGCCGTCGAGCACGGCGTGGGTGTGGTGCTGACAGGACCCGGCGAGGCGATGGCGCAGCGGATTGCCAGGCTTTCTCCGGGCGCGCACGTCGTGAAAGCCTTCCACCTGTTTCCCTCCGATCAGTGGACGGGGTCTCGCGCCACTGGCGAACCCCCTGTCACGGTGGCGATGTGCGGTGACGATCCGGAAGCGTTGCGCGTTGTCGGCGAACTGGTCCGTGATGTCGGCGGAGTCCCGGCCGTGCTGGGGTCGCTGGATCGCGTTCGCCAGCTTGAGGAGGTCGCGGGTTTCGTTATCGGGCTGGCCTTCGCCGGTACCGACCCCAACTCCGCCATCCCACGCGTCCCATCAGCGGCTGTGTGATATCCGCGCCGACACTCGCGATCTTGGCGTGGTGGTCGCATGATCCTCAGCCCCGTACTCCTCCGGAGAGGTCGTCAGTACGGCCGGGCACCAAGCCGAAGGGTCACCTGCGTTGACACCGGTCGCCGCCGATGCCGCAGGAGCCGCCGGGGTTCTTCTACAAGTACTGCTGATGCACTGGTTCGGCAGGCCGGTCGAAGTCCTCGGCCACTTGGCAGTACCGGCAGGCTCCGCGCCGGCGCAGGCCGTAGGCGCAGGCGGCGGCGCCGAGGGCGGCGCCCCACACGATCCACAGCATGCTCGGCGCGTTGGCGCCCCACATGGCGAGATCGACGCCCATCCGGAGGTTCATCAGGCCGGCGGGTATCAGGACGACCGCCACGATGGACGCAGGGATCACGGCGAGCGCCGGCGGAACCCGTTCGCCCGCCTTGAACCAGACCCAGCGGGGGTAGACCTCGCCCCACCGGTGGACGAGGCCGTGGGTGAGGACGCATCCGCAGATCGACGCGATGGCGCAGCCAAGTCCCACCTCCAGCATGCCGGGCGTCTCCCGCATCATTCGCACGAAGTCCTCGGGGATGCCGAGCGGGATTCCGAAATACCAGGCGATTCTGGTGACTTCGTACGGCACGGGTGCGGCGCACGCCACGTAGACGGCCCACCGGCCCCAGCGTCGCACCGCGTCCGGCGTGGTCCACCGCCCGGTCACCACGCCGCGCCGGCCGCAATGCGCGCACGCCCGCCTGGTACGCCTCTGGTAGGCGAGGGTCGCCAGGGCCCACAGCAGGCCACCGGCGAAGAGCAGGATCAGGTTCACCCGATGCCAGTACAGGATGTCCCCGATGCCGTCCTGCGGCCCGGGCACCCCGGTGAAGGCGAATACCAGCAGCAGCGGGGCGAAGGCCAGCAGCGCGAGCAGGGTGTAGTCAGGGATCACCAGGGCGAGCGTTCCGGCCAGGGCCCAGCCGAAGACGAGCAGTGCCGTACGGGTACCGTCCCGTCCCCATTCCCTGGCCATGGCCAGCGCGGTGATCGCGCCGGCCAGCCCGACGACGGCCATGGCCGGCGCGACGATCCCGACCTGGCTGCCCTCCAGGATCGAACCCGACGCATGGTCGTCGTCGACGGGCGCGAACGGGAAACCGCCGCCGCCCAGCGCCCAGAAGAGCCCGAGCGCCCCGTAGACCAGCGACCACGCGGCCGCGGCGTATCCGGACCAGGCCGGCCAGCACCTCAACCAGCGGAGCATCCGCCCATCACATCCTTACGATCTCGTTCGGAACCACGTCTGGACGCTCCCGCGACCGCAGGCCTCCCAGGCGGCGAGTCCGTGTCCAGGGCCCTGGAAAGGTCGCGTCCTGGATCCAGCGTCGAGGAGACCGGACCGTCGGACCATGTGCCGGACGGCATGGCCGAGGTGGATTCGGGCGGGTGAATGTGCCGTTCGGCACAGGGCGGTGGAACGGCCGGATATCTAGGCTCGGGGTATGCGAGCACGAATCAGCGGAGCCCCGCGGTGGCGCGAGCGGGCCGGCGCCGCCGCCGCCGTCCTCGTGGCGCTGACCGGGATCGCCGCCGCGCCCGCGTACGGCCCGCTGGCCACGCTGCCGATGTCTTCGACGACGGCGGCCGCGCTCGGGGTGCTCGCCGCCTGGCCGTACGACGGCCGCCGGATCGCGGCGGTCACCGGCGGGGCGGGCATCGTGTCGCTGGCCGCGACCACCGGCGTCCTGCTGCTCGGCGAGGCACACAGGACGCGCACCTCTGCGACCGGCTGGATGGTCGGCGAGTCCGCGAGCCTACTCATCCTGGTCATCCTGGTGGTACGTGCCGCGCCTGTCCGCCACACGCTGATCGCCGCGGGTCTCGCGGGGGTGGCCACACCGGCCTTGCTGCTGCGGTTCGGGCTGGGACCGCCGACCCTCCCGGCGCTGGCCGGATTCGCCGTCTGGGGGCTGTCGGCGGCACTCGCCGCCACGGTCGGCCTCTATCTGCGCTCCCTGGACGGCCATCGCGCCCGCTCGGTACGTGCGGCGCGCCAAGCCCAACGCACGCAGCTCGCCCGCGACCTGCACGACTTCGTCGCCCACGACGTCAGCGGCATGCTCGCCCAAGCCCAGGTCGGCCGAATCCTGGCCGAACAGGACCCGCGGCAGGCGGTGGCCGCGTTCGAGCGCATCGAGCAGGCCGCGCTCCAGGCGCTGGCATCAATGGACCGGACCGTACGGATGCTGCATGACACGGACGATCTCACGGCCGGGGAGTCGGCGGACCGAACGCCGCTCCCGGCCCTGGCGGACCTTCGGGACCTGGCCGATCGGTTCTCCGCCTCCGGCGCCGCAGTGGTCCACCTCGACATTGACGCGCGACTCGAAGACCCGAATGGCGTCGTGCCCCGGGAAGTGGCCGCCACGGCGTACCGGATCGTCGTGGAGGCACTGACCAATGTGCGCCGCCACGCGGTGACGGCGAGCCGAGTGGAGGTGACCGTCCGCCGCACCCGTACCGTTGGTGATCACACCGGGGACGCCCTGGAGGTCACCGTGACAGACGACGCTCGAACCGGACCCGCCGGTCACGTGCTCGGCGATGCGAGCCGCAGCGGCGGTTTCGGCCTGGCCGGTCTGACCGAACGCGTCGAAGCGCTCGGCGGCAAGCTGGCCGCCGGCCCGTCTGCTCCGCACGGATGGCGTGTCGCCGCCACTTTGCCGCTGGCCGCCACGTCTCGCGGCGGGGACATCCGGCCGGTGACAGCATGACCGGCGGGCCGACCCGCGTCCTGGTGGCCGACGATCAGGAGAACATCCGCAACGCGTTCCGCATCATCCTTGACGCCCAGCCGGACATGACCGTCGTCGCCGAGGCCGCCTGTGGGGCCACCGCTGTCGAACAGGCCCGCCACCTGCGCCCGGACGTGGTGCTCGCCGACATCCGAATGCCCCGCGTCGACGGGCTCGAGGTCACCCGCCTGCTCGCCGGGCCACAGGTGACCGACCCGATCCGTGTCGTGGTCGTCACCACCTTCGACCTCGACGACTACGTCCACACCGCACTGCGCAACGGCGCCTCCGGCTTCCTGCTGAAACGCTCCAGCCCCGCCATCCTGGTCGAGGCCGTCCGCGCCGCCATGTCCGGTGACACCCTCATCAGCCCGCAGATCACCGTACGTCTCCTGCGCGATCTCACCGCAGCATCGCCGCTCAGGTCCGGCCGCGTCGACTCCACGCGACTCACCGACCGCGAACTTCAGATCACCCGCCTTGTCGCCCAGGGCCATACCAACGCCGAGATCGCGACCGCCCTGTTCATCTCGCCCGGTACGGTCAAGAACCACGTCGCCGGCATCCAACGCAAGCTCGGGGCCCGCAACCGCGTCGGCATCGCCGCCTGGGCATGGGACACCGGCAACGCCACCCCGTGATCGCATTCGCCCACCACGGGACGCGAACGCCGATTGGGCGCGAGGACTGAGAACCACACTGTTCTCGCCGGCATCCAACTTCTCATGATGAGCGTGGCACTTTCCCTGCTGCTGGCCCTGTCCCCGGCAACCGTGGCAGAGATTCCGAAGAACTTCTTGTTCACCGAACGCGACGCGCGCAGGGTCCTGAACCCCGATGACGCGGCCGAACAGGGATACGAGATCAGCGACAAGCTCACCGAGCCGTTGGAGCTGAACCCGTGCGGACACCGGCACGCCGTCGACCGCGGCCGGGTGGCCGGCCGCACGATCACGCAATGGACCAGCGCCCCCAGCACCTCGTCCGAACAGCTTGTCATCTACAAGAGCCCCCGTGCCGCCCATGCCGTGCTCACCCGTCTGCGCGGCGAAGTCAAGCGGTGCGCGCGCAAGGGCGACCCGGCGGCGCCCGAACTCGAGATCCAGTGGCGGACGAGTAAGGCCAAGGCGGGAGACGAGGCCATAGGTATGGGCTACCAGACCCGGCAGGACGGCAGCGTGAACCAGACGATCACCGGTATCGCCGCACGCAGGGGCAGCGCACTAATGATCTACACGACCGATGAGGGAGTCTACGACCCCGGCCGGCTGACCAAGAACGCCAGGAAGATGGCCACCAAGGTGTGTAAGTTGCCCGGCGTCTGCTAGCCCGTCAGCACCACCGGAAAGTCCTTACGCTGAATACTGCCTCACCTCACGCAGTAATAGCTGGTCGTCCGCGGGGCACGTCGAATCACGCAAGCTCGTGACCGGTGGTGCTGTCCACCCCCTCGGGGATCGCTCCATCGTGGAGATCCCCTGTGGTCAAGGTCCCCGATGGCTCGAACATGAGGATCGCCCCACCAGGTGACGACGGCTTGTGCTCGATGCCTCTGGGCACAACGAACGTGTCGCCCTTCTGAAGCACGACTGTGGTCTCGCCGCCTTCAGCGTCGCGTATGGCGATGTCGAACCGGCCGTCGAGAACGAGGAAGAACTCGTCAGTCTCCTCGTGAACATGCCAGACATGCTCTCCGCTGGTATGGGCGATGCGCACGTGGTAGTCGTTCACGCGGGCGACGATTCTGGGGCTGTAGACGTCATCGAAGGATGCGAGCGCCTCGGTCAGGTTGACGGGTTTCGTGTTCATGCCGCCCATTCTCCGAGGGAGCCCCTAACGGATCTTGTACGATGTTGACATGGGCGAGGAGGAGATTCCCTCATCGTGCAGCGTCACGGCATGGCGGCCGTCAGTCGCGGGGATCTCGGAGGTATTCCACGCCCGCATCGCCGGCTACCGCTATCCCCAGCACTTCCACGACACGTGGACCGTTCTCATCGTCGACGACGGCGCCCTCGGATATGACATCGACACTCGTCACCACGGGGCCATCGGCGACAGCGTCTCCATCCTCCCGCCCGGAGTCATTCACAACGGCTATCCCTCGGAGCGCCACGGCCGCTTCCGCAAGCGCAACCTCTACCTCGATCGTGACTTCCTCCCCGCCCATATCGTCGGCCCTGCTGTGGATTCGTCCACGTTCCATGACCGTGAGCTCCGAGCCGCCATCAGTCGTCTCCACGACCGCCTCCTCATACCGGAACCGCTCGATGTCGAAATCAGGCTGGCCATGATCGCCGATCGGTTCCGTCGGCGCCTGGAGGCGCGCGGCCCCTCCGCGCCCGCGCCCGAATCGTTCCTCGCCGATGAGCTCCGCGACTTCCTTGACGGGCACATCACCGCGAAGATCAGGCTCGCTGACGCCGCCCGCCTGTTCGACCGCGACGTCTCTCACCTCGTCCGCAGCTTCAAAAGACGATTCGGAATCTCCCCCTACGCCTACGTCACCGCACGTCGCATCGAACAGGCCCGCAAACGCCTGTTGCGCGGCCAACCGCCGGCCGAGGTGGCTGTCAAGGTCGGTTTCTACGACCAAGCGCACCTCACCCGCCACTTCAAGCGCCACGTCTCGGTGCCGCCTGCCCAGTACGCCGCGTCGGGCCTCGGAACGAGAAGTGGCCGACGCCGAAGTAAGGCCCAAGAGCCCACGCGGGACGAGCCGGCACAGGGATGAACTGCAGGTGAGAACGTCACCCGGTCTCCGGGCTTCGGACGCACGCCGGAACCTCAACCGGTTGAGGAATGATCTGGGATCGTCTCCCAGGCGAGGGTTCGTCAGAAGCGACCGCGGAGCGGACCCGTGTCCTGAGAGCAGTGAAGGGCCATGCCGCATCCGAGCTTGGCCCTCGTGAATCGCGCTGTTCCGGCAGATCGGGCGCGGGCAGGCCTGGCGTCCTGGCCGCGAGGACCAGGGCGATCCCTTCGGCGTCCAGCCGCCTGGCCGTGATCAGCAGGGCCTCGGTCGAGGCATGGTCCAGCCACTGAGCGTCGTCGACGACGCAGAGCAGAGCGTCCTCGCCCGCGAACTCCGACAGCAACGACAACACGCTCAGCCCGACGAGGAGGCGCTCGCCGGCTGCGGGGCCGAGGCCGAATGCGCCGCGCAGCGCGGCCTCCTGCGGGCAGGGCAACCGGTCCAGCAGGTGGAGCGCCGGCCGCAGCAGCATGTGCAGCCCGGCGAAAGGCAGATCGGCCTCGGACTCGATACCGGTGCCGCGCAGCACCCGCATGCCCTCGGCGGCTCCGGCGGCGTGCTCCAAGAGCACGCTCTTACCGATGCCGGGCTCGCCCCGCACGACCAGGACCCCGCTGGCACCCGCTCTCGCTCCGTCGACCAGCCGCTCGAGCGAAGCCTGCTCACTCGCGCGCCCGTAAAGCATGCGGTTCATCGTATTACCTATGCGTTGACTCATTCGTCCTATTGATCGCGACTCGTAGCGTCTTCCCCATGACACCCTTCCGGATCGACATCCCGCAAAGTGCCCTCGACGACCTGCGCGACCGGCTGCTCCGCACCCGCTGGACGCCCGAGATCCCGGGCGCGAGCTGGAGCCGCGGCGTACCCGTCGGCTACCTCAGGAGCCTGGCCGACTACTGGGCCCACGACTTCGACTGGCGCAAGGCTGAGACCGAGCTGAACCAGTGGCCGCAGTTCACCACCGAGATCCAGGGGCAGACCGTCCACTACAAGCACATCCGCTCCGAGCGTGAGGACGCCAAGGCGCTGCTGCTCCTGCACGACAACCCCGGCGCGACGATGGGCCTGCTCGACGTCATCGGCGCGTTGTCGCGTGACTTCCACCTCGTCGTACCCGCCATGCCGGGCTTCGGCTTCTCCAGCCCGCTCACCAGCACCGGCTGGACCGTCAAGCGGACAGCGGCGGCGTTCGTCGAGCTTATGGAGCGGCTCGGCTACGACCGCTACGGCGCACACGGCGGCTGACCGAGGTTGAGCAGGCGCGGCTGGCGGGCATCCAGCGGTTCATGCAGGACGGGTTCGGGTTCAACGTCATCATGTCGACCAGGCCCCAAACCATCGCCTACGGTCTGCACGACTCGCCCGTCGGCCAGCTCGCGTGGGTGGTGGAGAAGTTCAAGGAGTGGAGCGACCCGGCCTCGGACCTGCCCGAGGACGCCTTCTCCCGCGACCGCATTCTGACCGATGTGAGCACCCAGTGGTTCACCGGCACCTCGGGCTCGATTGCGCAGAGCTACTACGACGTGGACCACGACCCCGAGGGCTGGGGGCCGAAGGAGCGGGTGGACGTTCCCACGGCATTCGTGGTCACACCCGGCGACGTCACGATCCGTCGTTTCGCCGAGCGCGACACGACCGTGGCACGGTGGACGGAGTTCGACAAGGGCGGCGCCTATGTCGCGCTGGAGCAGCCCGGCATGCTCATCCAGGACGTGCGGGAGTTCTTCGCAGACCTCTGACCAGTGGCCGAGGTCCTGCGCTGTGGCGAGCCGCGCAGGACCTAGGTGAGGGCACCTGGGCGCGGTCCTGCGCGGGACGTCCCTTACGCGCCCCGCCACTGGTCCTCGATCGGGGACCGGACAAGCCGGGCGATCAAGGGCCAGTGGTGTTCGCGAAGGTCACACCTCGCCGGTGGTCAGACCGACGGGGCAAGAGACGCCGGTGCCGCCGATGCCGCGGTAGCCATGACCCAGGCTCACGACCTACCGCACGAGCGGGCATGGCTTCTAACTACGGCAGAACTGCCATGAACTGTGCGGCAGACCAGCCACGTAAGTTGCGGCAAATCTGCCATGTCAGTTGCGGCAAATCTGCCATACCTGGAGATGGATCGGCCTATCCTGAGCCGGTGGACACCGATGAGCTGACGGTCTTCCCCCGGCGCGCGGAAGCCATGGCTGTGGAGGCACTCGCCGACACCCGTGTTGTAGTGATCAATGGGGCCAGGCAGGTCGGCAAGAGCACTCTTGCCCAGGCGATCGTGCACAGGACGCCGGGATCACGTGAGATTTATCTGGATCAGGCGGCGGTACGCGCTGCGGCACGACAGGATCCTGACGGGATCGTCCACCACAACGGGCTCATACTTATCGACGAGATCCAGCGCGTACCCGACCTCCTGCTCTCCATCAAACGCGAAGTGGATGCCGACCCTCGCCCAGGACGCTTCCTGCTGACCGGCTCGGCCCGGCTACTTGGCCTGCGAGACCTTCCCGACGCACTTCCTGGTCGATCCGAGACGGTCGAACTCTGGCCTCTCTCTCAGGGGGAGATCGAGCGCACCTCCGACGGTTTCGTGGACGCGGCGTTCCAGAAAGGCCCAGACCTCGCAACTCCAAGGTCCCGGCTCCGTAGAGCTGACTACCTCGACCGCGCGCTGAGGGGCGGTTACCCGGAAGCGGTCCACCGTCCCACGCATCGGAGAAGGGCGCGGTTCTTCGAGTCCTACATCTCCGATCTGATCAACCGAGACGTGAAACAGGTCTCCGATATCGAGCGACCCGCGGACATGCGGCGCCTGCTGAATCTCCTCTGCGGACGCATGGGCGGGCTGGCAGTGATCGACAACATCAGTCGCGACCTGGGGGTTCCACGCAACACCGTGAAACGGTACGTCGATCTACTCGACCTGGTTTATGTCATCAGGCGGATACCGGCATGGTCGTCCAACGCCACAACACGCGCGGTCGCGACCCCCAAGCTACTAGTCGTGGACTCCGGGCTGGGGGCCCATCTGGCGGGTCTCACCCCAGCCCGAACCACAGGCATAACCGCCCCGGTGGGTCCCCTTCTGGAGAACTTCGCCCTCGGCGAGCTGGCTCGCCAATTGACATGGGCAGAGGAGCCCGTACGCCTCTACCACTATCGTGACCGGGACCACGTCGAGGTCGACGGCATCCTGGAACGAGCATCCGGGGAAGTCGTCGGCATCGAGGTCAAGGCGGCCGAAACCGTACGCGCAGACGACTTCAAAGGACTCCAGCACCTGGCCCGCAAGCTCGGTGACCGCCTGATCGCCGGCTTTGTCCTCTACGCGGGCCAAGAAACGCTCCCCTTCGGGGACCGAATGCGAGCCCTGCCTATGTCCGCGCTGTGGGAGGCGATCCCGGCTTCCTGACTGTCGAGCATCGCGCCGTAGGGTCACCTGCGTTGACGCCGGTGCCGCCGATGCCGCAGTAGCCGTTCGGGACCTTGAACAGGTACTGCTGGTGGTAGTCCTTCACCTCAGGCAATAAATACACGAGGACGAGCTACGCATCGGTGTCCTTGGGCTGCCCTGGGGATGCATGGACGAGACACTGTTCGCGCCTCGTCGTCAATGATGTAGCAGGCACGACCTCCACTCGTGACCTCGAACTCCCATTGCTCAAGATCCTTACCATTGTGGCGATGAGTCGCGAGATCACCTCGAAGGCGACGGCTGGTACCCCCAGCTGGCCGGTCGGCCGGTGGCTACCGGCTCTACGATCACGACTCCCTGGACCGGCTGGAACTCGTCCGTACGCTGCGAGACCTCGGCGTCGAGATCGCGGCGATCACACGGGTGCTCGCCGACGCGCAGACTCTGCCGAGATCGCCGACGGCCAGATCGCGGCCATGGAGGACCAGATCCAGACCTTGCGGGTACGCCAGGCGGTGTTGCGCTACGTCACCACCCGCCGTACCGGCACGGCCGGAATCGCCCGCGTGAACCGGCTCGCCCGGCTGCCAGCGGAGCAGCGTCGGCAGCCGGTGGCCGAACTCGTGGCCGAAGCGACGCACGCGCTCGACATGGAGCCCGCGTTCGCCGCGCACCTGCGCTCGATGCTGCCCGACCTGCTCGACGACCCATCGGTCGAGCAGCTCGACGCGTGGCTGGAGCTGGCGCACTTGATCGGCGACCCGGACTTCCGGGAGGGCGTACGCGAGGCGTTCGAGCGGCACGCGACCGACCGTTCCTCCGGGCCTCCCGATACTGCCACTGCTGGCCATGATCAACGGTACGCCCCCGAAACCCGATCCGGTGCCCGCGGACCGCCGGCTCCTCGCCGCACTCGACCCCCGCGTACCGACCTCTAGGGAACGGGATGGTGCCGGAGCGCCTGGGTGACCAGTCGAACGCCGACGCCAGGCTCGGCGGCACCAGCCAGCCGTTGATCGCGGACAGCAGGGCGAAGTACCGCTCCGTACGGGGATCGTTGGCGATCTCCAGCCGAGTCAGCAGCTTCCGGCGGTACTCGGCACTGTCGAGATGGCCGAATCTCGCGGTGTATCCGGCGATCAGCTCGACCAGCACCATTCGCCTCCTGCGAACCCGGCTCTACCCCGTCCGCCTGGGCCTGCCGCACCCGTTCCCGGACCAGCACGGCCACCTCGTGATGCAGGCCGGTCTGATCCCCGGCCGCCCTCTCGGCCGCCTGATGTTGGGCCATCCTGCGGACCCTGGCCTTGAAGTCGGCATCGCGGACCAACTCGGACAGCTCCGCCCAGGCGCCCAGTTGCTCAGGGCTGGGATCGGCGGGCATCTCAGGCAAGGTCATCGAGGCGATCGATGAGGTACTGGCCGCGTCCGAGGACGGGTCGGACCGGCCAGCACCCGTGGCGACCCGCCTATGCGGCCCTCGACCGCCGGCATCAACGGAAGGAACGATCATCACCGGCGGCATCGGTCAGGTTTGAAGAAGCACCGGTCGGGCCGCCGCTTCTATCGTCAAGTGACACACGCGCCGGGGTGGCGTCCGGGGCCTGCCTGGATGACCGGCCGGGTACATGACCACCCATCTTTATAAAGGAGTAAGGCATGAAGGCACACGTCAGCTCGATCCTTCTTGGCGTCCGGGACATGGATCGGGCCAAGCAGTTCTACACCGAGGGGCTTGGCTGGAAGATCCAGAACGACTTCGGGATCTCGGTGTTCTTCGCGTCGGACGGCGCCTCGCCCGTCGGCTTCTACAGCCGTGAAGGCCTGGCCGCTCAGGTGGGTACGGACCAGGAAGGCAGCGGCTTCAGCGGACTGGTCCTGACCTACGTCGTCCGCAGCGAGACGCGGGTCGACGAGGTGATGGCGGAGGCCGAGAAGGCCGGCGCCACGGTCCTCAAGCCCGCCGGCGCTCTGCCGTGGGGCGGGTACGGCGGCACCTTCGCCGACCCGGACGGCTACATCTGGAGCCTCGGCTACAGCTCCAAGGGCACCGACCAGCCCTATGCGGAGTAGCCGCAAACTTTGTCACACAACCGTCCGGGACGGTGGGGCGCACTGTCGCTGCCGTCCCGGACGGCTGTGACCCCGAGTGCCGCTGAACCGACAGGACAAACAGGAGAAGATCATGAAGTTTCTGGCCCACGTTGAGCCACCTGAGCCCATGCGGGGCCTAGAAGTTCCGTCCGAGGTGATGGCAGCGCTCGGCGGGGGCCCGCGGCCGCCCGTGACGATCACAGTCAACGGGCACTCCTGGAAGAGCCGGGTCGCCCTCCTGCGCGGCCGCCACCTGCTCGGTCTCAGCAATGCCAACCGGCAGGCCGCAGGTGTTGCGATCGGCGACGAGGTCGAGGTCGAATTGGAGCTCGACACCGAGCCGCGCGTCGTCGTCGAGCCAGAGGACTTCGCACGTGCTCTGGACGCCGACCCCGTCACCCGCGCCGCGTACGACGATCTCGCGTACAGCCACAAACGTGAGCATGTACGCGCCATCGAGAGCGCGAAGAAGCCCGAGACGCGCCGGCGGCGTATCGAGAAGGCCATCACCACCCTGCGGGGCTGACCCCCGAAGGTAAGACTCCGGCAGCAACGCAATCACCGTGCGGAGGCATCACCCTGCCCGACTCTCCCCGAAACAACATCGCTCGCGCAGCGCGTACAGGACACCCGGCGCCGCCTCGACGAAGACGTCGACGCCTGGGTGGCCACCGCCGACCGAGCGGGTACGCCGTATCTGGTGCCGCTGTCGTTCCTCTGGGACGGCGAGACGCTGTTGATCTCGACGGCGGCGGGCGATCCCACGGCCCGCAATCTCCGTGCCGGCAGCCGGGTCCGGCTCACGATCGGGCCGACCCGCGACATTGGAGCGCCGCCGTCAGACCGGACTCCGCGCGTGCCGGAGGTGAGACCAGGCAGTTGCCATCGCTTCTCACCAGCCCGCGGGCAGGCCGAAAGAACTCACTGCATGTTCTCCAGATGAGGGTGGTCGAACGACTCCGGACAGATGTAGATCTGCATGTTGTAGCCGCGGCCGATGGAGACCATCGGAGGGTCGGATGGCCTGCGGAGGCCGGCTGGTCCCGGCGATACGCGGTCTTCGAGGGGAATCCAGCTTCCGCTCCCGCCGTCCCATTCACCGGAGCTGACGGTCAGCAGCGGCCGGCATTCGGTCTTACAGGTGGCACAGAGCATGGGCCTGTCAACGACGCTTGAAAACGGACCCCCTATCGTCGTCTGAAAGTTGACCCCCTGGCGTTGATGTTGCTGCGGATTGTTACTGATGGTCGTTGCT
>NZ_JBEZDW010000074.1:0-14624 GCF_040802045.1 Microbispora sp. NPDC049125
CTGGATGATCCGGAGCGGGTCGGCGAGGTATTTTCTGCCGCGCGGGCTATCAGCCTCTGACTCATCTGAAGATCCGAAGTCCGTACAGGCCCTAGTCCGGCGGGCGCATCGCCCCGATGAGCGTGGTGAGTGACACACGGGCGAACGCGATTCGCGTGTCGCTCGCCCCGTACGGGATCCACACCGCACCGGCGTGCAGCAGGCCTCCGCAGGAGTACACGACGTTGGGAACGTAGCCCTCGCGTTCGGTGTCGTCGGCGGTGAGGAGCGGGCCGGGCAGTTCGGCGATGACACGCTCCGGCCGGCGTGCGTCGAGAAGCAGGGCGCCCATGGCGTAGTCGCGCATGGGACCGACGCCGTGGGTCAGGACGAGCCACCCGGACTCGGTCTCGATGGGTGATCCGCAGTTGCCCACCTGGATCAGCTCCCAGCCGCGGCGGGGGGCGTGAAGCGGCACCGGCGGCTGCCACGTGTTGCGCCGGTCAAGCGTCGTGAGACCGATGGTCTCGCCGTCGGACCGGCACAGCGCCAGGCTCCGTCCCTCCACCCGCCGCGGGAACAGCGCCATGCCCTTGTTGACGGCGGCGGGGCCGCGCATGGCGGAGATCTCGAATCGGCGCAGGTCGTCGCTGGCGATCAGGTGAGAGTAGATGCGCCGCCCGTCGTACGCGGTGTAGGTGGCCCGGTACGACTGCCTGCCGTCCTCCTCGGTGACCTGCGTGAAACGCGCGTCCTCCATGCCGTTGCACTCGGCGGCGGTCGCGGGCCAGAGCACCCGCCGGTGGAGGGGGAGATCGGCCGGGAAGGCCACGGCGTAGTCGGAGCGCGTCGCGCGGCGCAGCTCCTCCAGGGTTCGCTGCGTGGTGGTGCGGGTGATGAGGTCGGAGGGCAGCCCGGCGATCGCCTGCTCGAAGTCGTCGTCGTCGAAGCTCTCCGGCAGGGATTCCAGCACGGCGGCCGAGACCTCGTTGTCCCAGGCGTGGTCGGAGAGTCCGGCGGCGAGCAGGTCGCGCCGATGACGGGTCCGGTGCGGGGGGCCCACGGACAGGGGCCCCGACCGGTCGGTGACGGTCAGATCGGAGCCGGGCCCGAGCACCGCCGTGGCGAAGCCGATGGAGGACAGATGTCCCTCGCCGATCTGCCGCACGCTCACCGCCGCGCGAAGCTGCCCGGGCAGCAGCCCGGACTGGTCGGGGTGGGGGACCATCGAGGGGTTGCACACCGCCGCCCCCTCGACGGCGTACTCGTGGCTGAAGTACGCGCCCACGAGGAGGCGGGCCGACGGGGAGAGGCTGACGTCGCGGGGGATGCGATGGCGGACCAGGTCGTGGTGGTGGGCGAAGGTCGCCTCGAGGTCGTCGTGCCGCCCGCCGAACCGCCGCAGGGTGTCCTGGAGCATCCCGGTCGTCGTGGCGTCGTCGAGGAGCATGAGGCGGTCGATCAGTGCGGCGGCCCGGCTACGGGTGAGCGCCGCGTCCTCCCCGGGCACGAAGAGCTTCACGATCACTCTCCGCGGGTCGGGGGTGATCGACGGGCCGATTCGCGTGGCCAGATCCCCGCTGGTCATGCGAGCCGCCGGGCATGCTGCATGGTCGAGATCAGCGCGATGGTGGACTCCGCGCCCTGGTTGAGGTTGGGCCCGTGCTCGGTGAGGCCGTCGTAGCCTCCGCCGGTCGCCGGGTCCCACATCACGGCGCCGGCGTCGTTGGCGCCTTCGAACCAGGCCACCGCGCGACGTACTCGTTCGTCCCACGAAGGCTCGCCGGTGACGCGGGCGGCGACGGCGCAGGCGTCGGCGAGCGCCGCCACCTCGATCGGCTGCTGGTCGTAGCGTAATCGCGGCTCGCCCTGCCGCCGGCCCGTGACGGGCACGACGGAAAGCCGGCCGTTCCTCGTCTGGACGTCGCACAGCCAGGTGAGCATTTCCAGGCCGCCGCTGAGCAGCTGCCGGTCGTCACTCAGATCCCCCGCGACGATGATCACCTCGGCGAGAGCGGCGTTGGCATAGGTCAGGTACGGCTGCGGCCACGGCCAGGAGGGGTCTTCCCGGGGTGTGCCGATCGCCTCCGCGGCGTCCGTGAGCAGGGTGGCGGCCACGGTGCTTTCCGGGCTGACCCGCAGGAGCTCCGCCGCGCCGAGCCCGGCGAAGGCCATGGCCCGCGGGTGCGGGGAGCGCTGTTCGGCGCCGAGAGCGAAGGCGACCAGCGCCTCCTCCCGGATCCAGTGAGCGGGATGGCGCGCGGCCGCGGTGCCCAGCCCCCACATCGCCCGGCCCCACCAGTCGCCGGCGCCCGGCTCGTCGCGCCAGCGCCGGTCGAACCCGAGCCGGTTGCGGAACGCGCCGGAGCCGTCCTGGGCATGGGTGAGAAACGACAGGTAGCACTCCGCCAGCCGGGTCAGCCGGTGGGACGGCTGCGGTTCCCGGCTGACGATGACCAGCCCACGTGCGACGTCGTCCGTACAGTAACCGTGATGACGGCGGACGACGGCGTGCCGCGCGTGCTCGAACAGGCCCGTGTCGTCGCTCAACCGGACCAGGTGGTCGAACCGGGGTGTGGTGGAGCTCGGCGTGGTGGAGCTCATCGCAGCGCCGCGGTCGCCACGGTCGCAGCGGCCGGCCGCTGAGCGAGCAGCGACCGGGCGAGGCCGGCGTATCGGGCCGCCACCGCGGGCCACAGCAGGGTCGAGACCTGGGTGCGGGCACGGCTGGTGAGACTGCCGGCCAGCCCGGGCTCGATGAGGATGCGGCGCACGGCCGCGGCGATCGCGGCGGGGTCGCCGTGCGGAACGAGCAGTCCGGGGCCGCCGGTGAGCAGCTCCACGGCGTGCGGGAAGGAGGTGGCGACGACGGGTACGCCCGCGGCCACGGCCTCGATGAGGACACCCGACGTGACCTGCTCCGCCGAGTCGTAGGGCAGGACGACGACGTCCGCCGAGCGGACCAGCCGGCTCAGCGACTCCTGATCCCGGTAGACGGGGTCGTGCCGGACGGCCGAGGAGACGCCGAGCCGGGCGGCGAGCTCGTACAGGCTGTCGCGGTAGGCCTCGCCCCGCAGCTCCAGCACCTTCGGATGGGTCTTCCCGGCGATGGTGTACGTGGGCGGCGCGTCGAGGTCTCCCAGCAGCGCGAGCGCGCGCAACGCCCACTCGATGCCCTTGCCGGGGCCGATCAGCCCCCAGGTGAGCAGGTGCGGACGGGAGTGACGCCGGGCCGGGACCCGTGTGTGATCGGCGGTTCCGTGCGGAATGAGGAACACCTTGCCGGCGTCGACCCGGTAGCCGGCCAGCAGCCGGTCACGGGCGGTGCCTGTCATGACCACGATCGCGTCCGCGGCGGCGGAGATCTCCTCAAGCAGGGCTTTCTGCCGGGAGGTGGGCCTGGTCAGGACGGTGTGCAGGACCACGATGCCGGGTACGGCGAGACTGCGCAGCAGCGGCAGGACGTCCTGGCCGTCCGGCCCGGGGTAGATGCCGTACTCGTGCTGCACGATGGCGACGTCGAAGTCGTCGAGGGCGGAGGCCGCGGCCCTCCAGCCGCCGGACCGGCCGGGGAGCCAGGTGTGCACGACCCCGGGCAGGGGTCGTACGTCATCGCCGTCCGCGGTGACCCGGACGATCCCGCCGGACGTTCCCCCGTCGGTGAGATGGGCGGCGAGGGCGGAGTTGAATGTCGCGAGTCCGCATCGGGTGGGCGGGTGCGTGCTGAGGAAGCCGTACGTGCGGGCCAACTGTCATGCCTTCCAGTAATCGCCCGCACCAGGGTGGATGCATGCGGGCTCGCTCGGTGAAGACGGCTGTGCGTCTGCCTGTACGGGAAATCCGAGCCTGTCACCGGGGGCCCGCCCTCGTGCGGGGGCCCGGCCGGCGCGACCCACGGCCGATGGCGGGGTCTGCGCACGAATGACGATATCAGGCGCTAATTCGGTTCTAACATTTCCCGATATATGCGCATGTAACCGGAAATCATTTGATGGACGCTGAATCTGCGTTCGGCCTGCGCGCGGCAGCCCGCGCGGTCGATCGTGGCGACGCGCGTCACCGCGGTGACGGCGTCGTCGAGGGAATCGGCCAGGAAACCCGTCACGCCCTCGTCCACGACCTCGGCCATGGATCCGCGCCGATAGGCGACGACGGGCGTGCCGCAGGCCATGGCCTCGACCACCGACAGGCCGAACGGCTCGTCGAACGCGATGGGATGCAGGAGGGCGGCGCCGCCGCCGAGGATCTCGCCGCGCCGTTCCGGCCCCACCGACCCGAGGTAGGTGACCTGCTCTCCGTCGATCTCCGGAGCGATCCGCTCCTCGAAGTACCGCTCGTCCTGGACGATCCCGCAGATGGTCAGCGGCATTCCGGCCCGCCGGGCGATCTCGATCGCCGTGTGCGTCCCCTTGTCGGGATGAACGCGGCCGAAGCTGATGAGCCGCGAGCCGCCCACGGGATCGAAGGGGAACGCGTCGAAGTCGATGCCGTGGTGGACCGTGGCGACGTAGTCCAGGTCCGGCGTGCGGTCCGCGTCCGAGATGGACACGTAAGCGGATCGTGCACGGGTGTAGGCGGGCAGGATGCCGGCTCCGGAGAATCCGTGAACCGTGGTGAGCAACGGGGCCCGGCAGTGGCCGGCGAAGGCCAGCGGCAGCCAGTCGAGATGACTGTGGACGAGGTCGAACTCACCGGAACGGCCGAACGCGTGCGCGACGTGCATCGCCTCCCACACCCGTCCGTCGAGGGAGGGGTCGTCGGCGTATCCGCGAGGGCACACTCCGTCCAGCGTCGCGGAGGTGACCGAGTCGAGGGTGGCGAACAGCGTCACGTCGATCCCGCGGGCGGTGAGGCCCTCGGCGATCAGGCTCGTGACCTGCTCCCAGGGGCCGTAGTGAAGCGGAGGCGTGCGCCAGGCGACCGGGCCGAGCAGCGCCACCCTCACGAAGCGCCGGTCGCGGTCCTGGGGGAACGGCCGTCTGATGGCCGGAAGGGCCGGGTGTCGTCCGTACGGCTCATGCGCACCTCCTGGTGTGCTCGCCGTTCCCGACGGTACACCCCGTCCCGGGACCGGGCTCACTCAGGGCCGGGGCCCCGTTCGACCCTCTGAGTCTTCGTACGGCTCCCGCCCACCCCGGGCGGGAGCCGTACGAGCGTGTTCAGCGGGGTGGTCCGCTCATGTGCGCAGGGGTTCCGGAAGGGCGGCCGGCTGAACCTCCGCCTCGGGGTGTCCGGATTCGGCGCCGCCGCGCACGCGTCCGAGCACGACCGCGGCGAGGACGGCGATCGCGAGGAAGAGGGCGGCGCCGACGCCGGCGACGGCGTTCAGCCCGGTGGTGAACGCGTCGCGGACGGCGTCGAGCAGTCCGGTGGCGAGCGGATCGGCCAGTCGCCGTGCCGCCGGCACGGCGGTGGTGATGCCCTCCCTGGCGGCGGCGGCCGTCGCGGTGGGGACGCCGGCGGGGATGGCCTCGGGCAGCCGGCCGCGGTAGACGGCGGTGGCGACGCTGCCCAGGACCGCGACGCCGAGCGCGACGCCGAACTCACCGCTGGTCTCCGCGATGGACGCCGCCGAACCGGCCTTCTCGGGCGGAGCGGACCCCAGGACCAGGTTCATCGTCAGGGCCATCGGCAGGGCGACTCCTCCGGAGGCCAGGGCGAGCCCGGCTATCAGGAGGGGCAGGCCGTGGACGCTGCCGACCTGGGTGTGCAGCACGAGCCCGGCCGCCGCCGTCGCCAGCCCCGCCGCCATGACGTACGCCGGGCGTACCCGGCGCGCCAGGCCGGGGGCCAGCAGGGTGCCGGCGACCATCGCGATGTTCTGGGGCAGCAGCCACAGCCCCGCACCGAGCGGGGACAGTCCCTGCACCATCTGCAGGTACAGGCTGGACACCAGGGTGACCCCCGCCATGACGACACCGCTGAGCAGCATGACGCCCAGCGCGGTGCTGAAGGAGCGATCGGTGAACAGCCGCAGGTCCAGCAGCGGGCTCGCCAGGGTCTTCTGCCGCCGCGCGAAGACCAGCCCGAAGACGACACCGGCCACGATCATCGCGGCGGGAGACGTGTGCCAGCCGTTCCTGGCGGCTTCCTTGAGGCCGTACACGATCGGCAGGATGGTGGCGAGGGACAGGGCCACGCTGGTCAGGTCGAGCCGCCCGGCGCCGCCGTCCCGGTACTCGGGCAGCAGCCTCGGGCCGACCACGAGCAGCAGCGCCATGAACGGCACGCCGAGCAGGAACGCCGAGCCCCACCAGAAGTGATCAAGGAGGAGCCCGCCGACCAGGGGGCCGAGCGTCATGCCGCCCATGAAGCAGACGAGCCAGATGGCGAGCGCCGATCCCATCTGCCTGGGGTCGCGGAACATGTTGCGGATCAGCGCCATGGTCGAGGGCATCAGCGTCGCCCCGGCGATGCCGAGCACCGCACGAGCCGCGATGAGCATCCCGGGGCTGGTCGCGTAGGCCGCCAGCACCGACGCGAGCCCGAACGTGGCGGCGCCGATCATCAGGAGCCTGCGGCGCCCGATCCGGTCTCCCAGGGTGCCCATCGTGACGAGGAATCCGGCGAGCATGAACGAGTAGATGTCGAGGATCCAGAGCTGCTGGGTGCCGCCGGCCCCCAGATCGGCGCCCAGGTGGGGCAGCGCCAGATACAGCACGCTGATGTCGAGCGACAGCAGGAGGGTGGGCAGGGCCAGCACCGCCAGCCCGATCCACTCCCGCCGCGTCGCCCGGGGCGGCGCGGCGCGGTCGTCCGGTGGGGTCGTCGATCGTGTGGTCATCGATCTTCCTTCTGTCGGTTCTCCCGGGTGGTCGTTCAGGCGGGAGAACGGCGTGGTCCGCGCCCCGGTCTGCCGGTGGCTGGGAGGACATGAGGCACACGCTGGCATCGGCGCGGCGGGAAAGGGAAAGGCCGGCTGTGCATCGCGGTCGTGCGCGAACGGCATGACCGGGCCGGCGGCCGGAGGTTCATAATCACCGGTATGGACGACGACCGCGGACAGCCGCTCGCAGACGTGCTGTCCCTGCCCCGGCCGCCGGACGCGATCGAACTGCGTCACCTGCGGGCGTTCGTCGCCGTCGCCGACGAGCTCAACTTCGGCAGGGCGGCCTCGCGGCTCTACCTCTCCCAGCCGGCGCTGAGCCGGCAGATCCGCACCCTGGAACGGCTCATCGGCTGCGACCTGCTGCGCCGCTCCACCCATCGAGTCGAGCTCACCCTCGCCGGCGAGGCGCTTTTGAACCGTGCCCGCCAGCTCCTGCGCGACCTGGACGACGCGGTGCTGGCGACGCGGTCGGTCGGCGGCGAGCTCGTCGAACGCGTCACCCGGCTCTGGGAACCCCTCATCGAGCTCGCCGACGCCCAGGCCGGCCTGCGGCGGCTGCGGGCCGCGTACGAGGCCCTGCACGCGCAGTTCGAGCCGCCCCCGGAGATCGGCGTCAGCTCGGTCAACGCCGACGGGGTGCCGTGCCTGCTGCTCACGCCGGGGCCGGAACGGCCCGCCACCTTGCTCTTCCTGCACGGTGGCGGCTACACGCTGGGATCGGCTTTCGGACATCGGCCCCTGGTGGGCGCGCTTACCGCCGCCGCCGGAACCGGCGCGCTGGTCCCGGAATACCGCCTGGCGCCCGAACATCCGTTCCCGGCGGCCCTGGACGACGCTGTGACGGCCTACTTGTGGATGCTCGGCAGCGGAACGAACCCGCGTGACGTGACCGTCGCCGGTGACTCCTCAGGCGGCGGGCTGGCCCTGTCACTCCTGATCCGCCTCAAGCAGCGAGGGCTTCCCCTGCCCGGTCGTGCGCTCCTGATGTGTCCCTGGCTCGACCTCGGCCGCGCGATCGCCGCCTCACCCAGCGCCGTCGTCCCACCGGAGGCAGAGCGGCGTGGCACCCCCGCGGCGAGTGACTTCGCCGGAGCCGCCGCCGCCTATCTCGCCGGTCATCCCGCCGACGACCCCGTGGTCAGCCCCCTGACCGCCGACCTGGCGGGGCTGCCGCCGATGCTCATCCAGGCGGCCGCGGGCGACGCCGTCCTTGAGGAGGCTCAGCGGCTCACCGATCATGCTCGCGGACACGGCGTCGACGTGACGCTGGAGCTCTACCCGGTCGACACGCACGTGTTCCAGCTCTTCTGGTCGTTCCTGCCGGAGGCCGCCGACGCGCTCCACCAGGCGGGCCGCTTCGCGAGTGACGCCGGCGACGGCCTCACCGGCCACGACCTGGAGTCGGGCACCGCCCGATGAGCCCCGCCCGGCCCCGGCCGTGCGGTGACATCACGTCGGCGACGACGGCGCGGAACGCCGCCAGGACCTCGCGGGCGAAGCCGGTCCGCGACACTCCGAGGCCGCTCACGGCCTGACTGTGGTCGAGGACCACCACCGTCAGCGCGCCGGCCAGCAGGAGCCACCACAAGGCCGAGGCGACCGCCCGGTACGGCCGCGAAGTGGTGCGGAACGACCGGCGCAGGCGCTCGCAGTGGAAGGGCACGTGGCGAAGCTCGTCGCTGAGGATCCGGGCCGCCACGTCCGTGGCGAGAGGGTCGCGGACGCCGTCGCGTACGGCCCGGTAGTAGCCGAGCGCGACGACCTCGGCCAGCATCAGGACCATCAGCTCGGTCCGCAGGCCGAGGAGGCGCCGTACGCGGACGAACGCGGTGTCGCTCCAGTGTCCCGCGATGGTCGTCGCGCCCGCCGCCAGAAGCAGGCGGCCCAGCAGCCGGGCGTGCTCGCACTCCTCGGCCACGAACAGCCGGATCGCCTCCGCGTACACGGGGTCGCCCGCTCCTCCGGCTTTGCCGATCAGGCCGCGGCCGTCGCCGCTCTCACCCACCTGGAACCGCTGGAGGCTCCTCACCAGAGCCGGGTCCAGCCGCGCCCCCCGGCCCCAGTCCGGGTCGCCCCAGGTCCGCCGGAGCAGCGCCGCCCCTTCGAAGTCGCGCAGCCAGTCGGTGAAGTCACCGGTGTCAACCGTCACGGCCGCAATCTACGGTTCCGGCGTTCGGATCCCGCGGGGAACATGTGAAGGTTCCGTGCCAAGGCCCCGAGCGTCCTGTGCACGTCCAGGCCGGGCTTGCCGGCCAGCCGGCGGGACGGCCGCCGTGGTCGTCGCGGGCCGCGAACGGTCTAAACCGCGGGGCTCGTGGGCGGTGACAGCGCGACGGTGGTCGACTCCCGCACCACAAGCTGGCAGGGATGGGCGTGGTGACCCGGGGAGGGGGAGCCGTTGATGGCGGCGAGGAGCTTTTCGGCGGCCGACCGGCCGAGCCCTTCGAGATTCATGTCGATGCTGGTGAGCGGGGGCTGAGCGCTCTCGGTCATGACGTCCCAGTTGTCGAAGCCGACGAGGGCGACGTCCTCGGGAACCCGCCGGCCCGCGGCCCGCAGGGCGTCGCAGACTCCCCGGGCGATCTGGTCGCTGCCGCAGAAGGCGGCGTCGAACTCCGTACGGCCGGCCAGCAGGATGCCGACCGCCTGACGTCCCCAGACCTCGCTCCAGCCGCCGAACAGCGGAGGCGCGGCCGGGGAGAGTCCCTCCTCGGCGAGGCGTTCCGTCGCCGCCGCCGCGCGCACCCGCGCGGAGTTGTGGTGCTCCGGGCCCGTGATGTGCACGATCCGGCTGCGGCCGGTGGCGAGGAGGTGCTCGATCGCCTTGCGGGCGCCGCCCGCCTCGTCGGGAGCCACCGAGCAGTCGTCCGGGTCGGCCGAGCTGATGAAGGCGTACACGACGGGAACCGGAAGGTCGCGGCCGATGGGCGGCCGTGCCTCGGTGCGCCGGCCGGTCACGATGATCCCGTCCACCCTGCGGCTGAGGAGGGTCTTGACGTAGTACTGCTCCCGGATGGGGTCGTCGCGCCCGTCGCACAGAAAGATCGAAATCTCCCCCGCGCCCAGTGCGTCCTCCGCGCCCATCAGGACGGGGATGCTGAACCGGCCGATCGTGTCGGTGGTGATCATCCCGACCGTGTACGTCCGGCCCGAGTGCAGGCTCCTGGCCCCCGCGTTCGCCTCGAAGCTGAGCTGCCGGGCCGCCTCCCGGACCCGCATCCGGGTTTCCTCCCGCAACGATCCGCGCCCGTTGAGCGCCTTGGAGGCCGTGCCCACCGACACGCCGGCCAGGGCCGCGACGTCGGCGATCGTGGCGTGACGCTCCAGCTTTCTCACATTTCCTCC
Organism: Microbispora sp. NPDC049125; assembly: GCF_040802045.1. Taxonomy (NCBI): domain Bacteria; kingdom Bacillati; phylum Actinomycetota; class Actinomycetes; order Streptosporangiales; family Streptosporangiaceae; genus Microbispora; species Microbispora sp. NPDC049125. Next base: position 10,154 of record NZ_JBEZDW010000074.1, read on the forward strand.
GTTTTCCGGGAACCCTTGCCGCACCCACTGTATAGGCAGGTCGCCCGCATGCTCAGCCCCTTGTAACAAGGCGGAAACGCGCTATTGACGTCCTCTTCGCGGCGTTGGTAGCTTGTCGGCAATCGTTTTCCTTGTTTCCTTGCCGACCGTACGGATGCCACAGAGCCACCCCCTGTGCGGTCCTTCGGCGGCGGGTCGGTTCCGGCGGGGTTCTCCCGTGTCCCCCGTCATCGGCGATCCCCGCCGCCGCCCGGCTGACGGCCACCTCACGCATGAAAGATCGAGAATGCCCGAGCAGAAACCGCCAGACACGCAGGCCGCCCCCGGCGTCCAGACCATCGCGGAGCCGGACTCCACCGGCCTCGGCCATCGGACGGGGCCGGTCGTGCCGGGGCCGGAAGCCCTCTCCGTGCTGCGGCCGCTCGGAACGGACCAGGTGAGGCTGCACCCCGACGGCCTGCTCGGCCGATGGGGACGGCGTAACGCCGAGGACACGCTGCCGCACTGCGTGGACAACCTCCGCGAGCACGGCAACCTCGACAATCTCGCCGCCGCCGCGGGGGAGAGCGACGCCTCCTTCAGCGGCATGTGGTTCGCCGACTCCGACGTCTACAAGACGCTGGAGGCGGCGGCCTGGGAGCTCGGGACCTCGCCCGGCGACCCGGCCCTGCGCTCGTTCGTGGAGGAGACGGCCGCGCTGCTGGCCCGCGCCCAGCAGGCGGACGGCTACCTGAACTCGTACTTCACCGTCGCCGCGCCGGACGAGCGGTGGCGCAAGCCGGACTGGAGCCACGAGCTGTACTGCGCGGGCCACCTCGTCCAGGCCGCGGTCGCCGCGGCCCGCACCGGAGTGAGCCCCGAGCTGCTGGCCGTCGCCCGGCGTCTCGCGGACCTGCTGGTGGAGCGGTTCGGACCGGACGGTGTGGAGGAGGTCTGCGGGCATCCGGAGATCGAGACCGCGCTCGCCGAGCTCTACCGGCTGACCGGGCACCGGCCGTACCTGGAGCTGGCGCGCAGGTTCCTCGACCTGCGCGGCCACGGACGGCTCGGGCACGGGCGGTTCGGGCCCGCCTACTACCAGGACCACCTGCCGGTGCGAGACGCCGGCGAGGTGACCGGGCACGCCGTGCGCCAGCTGTACCTCCTCGCGGGAATGGTCGACGTCGGGGTGGAGACCGGTGACCACACCCTCCTGGACGCGGCCGAGCGCCTGTGGGACGACGCCGTGGGCAGGCGCACCTACGTGACCGGGGCGCACGGCTCGCGTCACCGCGACGAGGCGTACGGAGATCCGTACGAGCTGCCGCCGGACCGGGCCTACGCCGAGACGTGCGCGGCGATCGCCAGTTTCCAGTGGAACTGGCGGCTGCTGCTCGCGACCGGCCGCGCGCGCTACGCCGACGAGATGGAACGGGTCCTGTACAACGCCGTCGCGTCCGCCATCTCCTCCGACGGCAGGCACTTCTTCTACTCCAACCCGCTTCAGTTGCGCACCGGGCACACGGGCTCGGGCGAGGAGGCGGCGGCGCGGCGCCTGTCCTGGTATTCCTGCGCCTGCTGCCCGCCCAACATCGCCCGGCTGCTGGCCTCGCTCCACGGCTACCTCGCCACCTCCGACGACGACGGCCTGCAGATCCACCTGTACGGCTCGGCGACCGTCAGCGCCACGGTGGCGGGCCGGCCGGTCCAGGTGGAGACGCGCACGGACTATCCCTGGCATGGGCGGGTCGAGCTGACCGTGACCGCCGGGGAGACCGCCGACGAGACCTCCGAGGAGGCCGGCCCCTGGACGCTCGCGCTCCGCGTGCCGTCCTGGTGCGACGTCTACGGCGTCCGCGTCGACGGCAAGCCGGTGAGCGCCCCCGCCCGGGACGGCTACATCCGGCTCACCCGCGCCTGGGCGCCGGGCACGAAGGTCGTCCTCGATTTCGACATGCCGGTCCGGCAGGTGAGCGCGCACCCGCGCGTGGACGCGGTGCGCGGATGCGTCGCCCTGGTCCGGGGACCGCTCGTCTACTGCCTGGAGCAGGCGGACCTGCCGTCCGGCACGGTGCTGGAGGACCTACGGCTGGCCGCCCATGTCCCGATCACCGCCAGCCACCGGGAGGACCTGCCGGATGTCCCGGTCGTCCTCGCCGCCGGCGGCACTCTCGTCGAGCAGGCCGGGGACCCGGGGGATCCCCTCTACACCCTCGCGGGCGCGGGGGAGCGTCACGGCGCTCCGCTCACGCTCACGGCGGTGCCGTACTTCCTGTGGGGCAACCGGAGCGAGGGCCCGATGAGGGTCTGGATTCCGCTCGCCTCACCGGATGACCAGTCATGACAAGTCATGACCTGGCATGACCGCGGCGGGCTGTCGCGGCCGGCACACACCGGCCTCGTCCGCCCGCCCGGGGGCCGCCCGCGGCGTACGCCGCCTCGGGGAGGGCGGTCCCGTTCCACCTCTTGCTCGCCCCCAACCTGACCACAGAAAGAGCGAGGTCGTTCATGCGCACACCCCGGGTCACACCGCGACGCGCGGCCGGGCTCACCGCGGCCCTCCTGGCCGCGGCGCTCGGCGGGCTCGTGCCTCTGGCACCTGCCGAGGCGGCTGGGGCCACCCTCACGGTCAACGTCGCCCAGCCCTTCCGGCCCGTCACCCACGTCGCCACCGGCGGCCTGTACGGCCTGGCCGAGAACAGCAGGCCGGACGACTCCACCCTGCTGCCCCTCAAGGTCAACTCGCTGACGCAGCCCGCCCCCGGCGTGGGCCAGCGGCCCAACGGCCAGCCGCCCGGCGGCGACGCGCTGCTGGTGGCGCCGCAGGCCACCCGGGTCGGCGCCGGGGAGTACGTCCGGATGCCGGACATCTACCCCAACTTCCCCTACCAGTGGGTGAGCTGGAACGACTGGCTGGCCAAGGTGGACACGATGGTCCGCGCCCGCCTCAACGCGACCTCGGTGACCAACATCGCCGGCTGGGAGCTGTGGAACGAGCCGGACTGGACGTGGAACACCGGGGCCGCCGGTTCGTTCAACGACGCGTGGACGCGCACCTTCCGGGCCGTCCGGGCGCTTGACACCACGACGCCGATCGTCGGGCCGAGCATCTCCTACTACAACCGTTCCTGGCTGTCGTCCTTCCTGACCAGCGCCAAGGCGGCCGGAACGCTCCCCGACATCATCTGCTGGCACGAGCTGGGCAGCCCCAACAACATCGCCGCCAACATCGCCAACTACCGTGCGCTGGAGTCCTCGCTCGGCATCAGCCCCCGCCGCATCGCCATCAACGAGTACGCCGCGACGAGCGAGGTGGACGTCCCCGGACGGGTGGCCAGCTACGTGGCGAAGCTGGAAAGGGCGGGCGTCGAGTCGGCGCACCGTGCCTTCTGGTACGAATACGGCACGATGAACGGCCTGGTGGTCAACAACAACCAGCCCACCGGAACGTGGTGGCTGTACAAGTGGTACGGCGACATGGCGGGCAGGATGGTCACCACCACTCCGGCCACCCAGTCCGGGCTGGACGGCTTCGCCGCCTACGACAGCACCCGCAAGACCGTCAACGTGGTCTTCGGCAACGAGTCCGGCACCAACACGGTGCGCGTCACGGGCATCGGCGCGCTGGGCTCCTCGGTCCGGGTGACCCTGCAGTCGACCCCCGCCAACGGCCGTTTCACCGCCGTTTCCGCACCCACCACGATCTCGACGAGCACCTACACCGTGAGCAACGGTGAGATCAGCGTCCCGGTGTCCAACATGTCGGCGACGAGCGCGTACAGCCTGGTCGTCCAGCCGGTCAGCGGGGTGCCCTCCTACCAGCAGCGGTATGAGGCGGAGAACGCGTCGGTCTTCCGCGCGCAGCGGCTGACCAGTTCCAGCGCGTCGGAGGGCGGCTACGTCGGGCGGATCGACAACAACACGTCTGCGCATCGCACCGACAGCTACGTGGACTTCGTCGTGAACGTGCCCACCGCGCGTTCCTACACGATGACCATCGGTTACGCCAACGCGACCGGGGCGACCGCCACGCAGGGGCTCGCCTACAACGGCGGCGGCTGGACGACCGTCAGCTACCCGCCGACCTCCGCGTGGGGCCAGTTCGGCGCCACGATCAGCACGACCGTCAACCTCCGGGCGGGTTACAACGTGATCCGCCTGGCCAAGGGTTCTCCCAATTTCGCCGGTGGCACCGGCTACGCCGAGCTGGACTACATCCAGCTCACCTGAGCGCCTCCGCCGTCCTCACCTGAGCGTGGGGGCCGGCGGCGGCGAACGAGAGATATCGGCCGGATGCCGGCCGTCGAAAGGAACAACGATATGGAAAGACTCGACAGGGGCCGGCGCGCCGCAGGGCTGGGCCTGGTCATCCTCACCGTCGCCGGCGGTCTGGCCGCGTGCTCGTCCTCGGACGACGGCGGAGCCGCCGGCACCGCCTCGGCGGGGGCCAGTAAGGCCGCCGGGGGTGGGACCTACACGTTGTGGGATCCCT
>NZ_JBEZDW010000075.1:0-13693 GCF_040802045.1 Microbispora sp. NPDC049125
CGGGGGGGGGGGGGGGCCCGCGGCCGCTTCCCATACACCCGCCCCCCCCCCGTGGCACCACGGGGGGGGGGGGGGCGGCGGGGGGGGGGGGGGGGGCCCCCCCCCCCCCCCCCACCCCCCTGAAATGACCCAGGGCCCAGCCCTGGGACGGCCTCCCCCCGAATGCCGTCCCCGGCCGGGCCCGCCCTCGAGTCAGGTGCCGAGGGCGCCGACGTGCGGAAGGGCTCACGATCACGCCGGCCGGCCTTCTTCTGGGTCACCTTGAAGGCCGCAGAACTCATCATGCGGATACCGGCGGCCCCGCGATACCGGTCTTACTCATTCCTCGCCGCCGCTTGCCCACTCTTGACCTGAACCGATCTTCCGGGCCGCCCGGGACAGGGCCCGGCGGCGATGGAGCGGCCGCCGGGACCCAGGGAGCGGCGGGCGCCGGCGGGCGGGACAATGAACGGATGACTCGGGTGATCGCAGGGACCGCAGGAGGCCGCAGGCTGGCCGTGCCGCCCGGGAGGTCGACCCGGCCGACCAGCGACCGCACCAGGGAAGGGCTGTTCGCCACGGTCGGCTCGGTGCTCGGCCCGCTCGACGGGGCCAGGGTCCTCGACCTGTACGCCGGCTCCGGCGCCGTCGGCCTGGAGGCCCTCAGCCGGGGCGCGGCCCATGCGCTGCTCGTCGAGTCGGACGCGAGAGCCGCGCGGACGATCAGGGAGAACATCGCCTCCCTCGGGCTGCCCGGGGCGTCGCTGCGCGCCGAGAAGGCCGAGCGGGTCGTGGGCCGCCCGTGCGAGGGGGAGCCGTACGACCTCGTCTTCGCCGACCCGCCGTACGCCCTGACAGACGCGGCGGTGACGCGGGTGCTGGAGGCGCTGCGCGACAACGCCTGGCTGGCGGAGGGGGCGCTCGTCGCGGTGGAACGCGAGTCCAGGGGGAATGACATGGTGTGGCCGCAGGGCTTCGAAGAAGACAGGGTCCGCCGGTACGGCGAAGCGTCCGTTTGGTACGGTCGCGCAGCCGGGAACCCGTAAATCGTGGGGGTGTGCCTTGCGTCGCGTCGTCTGCCCGGGGTCGTTCGACCCGGTGACCAACGGACATCTGGACATCATCGGCCGGACCTCCCGTCTTTACGACGAGGTCGTCGTGGCCGTGCTCATCAACGTCGAGAAGAGCAGCCTCTTCACGGTCGACGAGCGCATCGACATGCTTCAGGAGGTGACGAAGGAGTACGGCAACATCCGGGTGGAGAAATTCCACGGGCTCCTGGTGGACTTCTGCAAGCAGCAGGGCATCCCGGTCATCGTCAAGGGGCTGCGCGCGGTCAGCGACTTCGACTACGAGTTGCAGATGGCCCAGCTCAACTACCGGATGTCGGGCGTGGAGACCCTATTCATGTCCACCAACCCGGAGTACTCCTTCCTGTCGTCCAGCCGTCTGAAGGAGATCGCCCGCTATGGTGGGGACGTGTCCGGGCTGGTCCCCGACCTGGTGAACGAGCTGCTCGTCGAGCGGCTCAGGGGCTGACCGGAGACTGGTATTCTTTCCTTTCAGCCTTGCACGACGGCGTTGATTCGCCATGCCTAACGAGAGCAGGATGACTCTGCACAGCCTCGATCCCCGCGCCCCCTGGGTGATTTCCACTCATGATCTAGGGCGTCGACCGGGATCGATGCGCAGAAGCAGTCCGGTTCTCCCGGCGCCGGTGGATCTCGCGGTCGGAATGATCGGCGTCCCCAAGGACGCCGACGTCGAGCTGGACATCCGGCTCGAAGCGGTGATGGAGGGCGTGCTCGTCACGGGCACGGCGCGGGTCCCCCTTGCGGGAGAGTGCTCGCGCTGCCTGGATCCGTTGACCTCGGAGATCGAGGTGGACTTCCAGGAGCTCTACTTCTACTCGGCGGAAGACGCCGGAGAGGACGATCTGCTCCTCGACGGCGAGCTGCTCGATCTGGAGCCGGTATTCCGTGACGCGGTGGTGCTCGCGCTGCCGCTGATTCCGGTGTGCGGTGAGGACTGCCCCGGTCTCTGTGCGGAGTGCGGGGTCAAGCTGGCCGAGGCCGGCGAGGACCACCGGCACGAGAAGATCGACGCCCGTTGGGCGACGCTGCAAGGTTTGGTTGAGGACAACAAAGACGATCAGGAGGGTTGACGTGGCCGTCCCCAAGCGGAAGATGTCGCGGAGCAACACCCGCGCCCGCAGGTCCCAGTGGAAGGCGGCGGCGGTGGCACTCGTGAGCTGCCCGCAGTGCCGCTCGCCCAAGCGCCCGCACGTGGCGTGCCCGACGTGTGGCACGTACAACCGCCGGCAGGTGACTGAGCCGTCGGCCTGATCGCAGGCGGACAAATCGGGGCGCCGGCCGGATCGTGACACGACCCGGCCGGCGTTACCGTGCTTTACTGGCACGTGCGGTGGCGGTCGGAACGGAACGCACCGACTGCGCCCGCGGCCGTGGTGGATGCCGGGGCCCCTCCGGTGGCCCGGCGTCCACCACGCCTTCGGGCCTTCCATTCACTCCACCCGCCTCCGTGTACGGCCCTGCCATGCATAGGAGTTCGGAGGAGAAGCTGTGGGCGCACCATCGGGAAAGCCGGTGGCCGTCGAGGTCGCCAGAGACGAGCTGCAACAGGTGCTGGACATCCAGATCAGCACCGGCATCCTTGAGCGGGCGCTGACGCACCGCTCGTACGCTTATGAGAACGGTGGCCTGCCCACCAACGAGCGCCTGGAGTTCCTCGGCGACTCGGTGCTGGGCCTCGTGGTCACGGACACGCTGTACCGCAACCATCCCGACCTGCCGGAAGGGCAGCTCGCCAAGCTCCGCGCCGCCGTGGTGAACATGCGGGCGCTCGCTGACGTGGCGCGCACCCTCGACCTCGGCAAGTACCTGCGGCTCGGCCGCGGCGAAGAGGGCACGGGAGGGCGCGACAAGTCGTCGATCCTGGCCGACACCCTTGAGGCGCTGATCGGCACGGTCTACGTCGACAAGGGCCTGGACGAGGCCTTCCGCGTCGTCCACCTGCTGTTCGACCCGCTGATCACGCGGTCGGCCTCGCTCGGCGCCGGGCTCGACTGGAAGACGTCGCTCCAGGAGCTCACGGCGGCCGAGATGCTCGGCGTCCCGGAGTACCACGTCGAGGAGAGCGGGCCCGACCACGCCAAGTCGTTCGTCGCGATGGTCCGCGTCGGCGGCAAGGACTACGGCAAGGGCGCGGGACGCAGCAAGAAGGAGGCCGAGCAGCAGGCGGCCGAGGCGGCCTGGACGGCGATCCGCGCGATACGGGACGCCCGTGAGGGCGCCGGGCAGGTGCGGGCCTGATCCGCGCCGAGTTCCGGCGGCCGGGAGGGAGACACGATGCCCGAGCTGCCTGAGGTCGAGGTCGTCCGGAGGGGCCTGCAACGCTGGGTCGCCGGCCGGACGGTCGCGTCCGCCGAGGTCCTGCATCCGCGGGCGGTCCGCCGCAACGCGGGCGAGCTGCCCGACCAGCTCAAGGGCCGCACCCTGCGGTCGGCCGAGCGCCGGGGCAAGTACCTGTGGCTCCCGCTGGCCGACTCCCCGGACGGCGAGGCCGCCGACGCGCTGCTGGCCCACCTGGGCATGAGCGGCCAGCTCCTCGTGGTGGACCCGCTTTCGCCCGTCGAGCGGCACCTGCGCGTGCGGCTCGGCTTCGCCGACGGCGGCCCGGAGCTGCGCTTCGTCGACCAGCGCACGTTCGGCCACCTGCTGGTCGCGCCGATGGCCGTACGGCCGGCCCGCCCGGTGCCCGAGCCGATCACGCACATCGCGCCTGACCCGCTGGAGGACGCGTTCGACGACGCCGAGTTCGCCGCGGGCGTCCGGCGCCGCCGTACGGGGATCAAGCGGGCGCTGCTCGACCAGTCGCTGATCAGCGGGGTCGGCAACATCTACGCGGACGAGGCGCTGTGGCGGGCGCGCCTGCACTGGGCGCGGCCGACCGAGACCCTCACCCGGGCCGTGATCGGCGAGTTGCTCGCCGCGGTCCGCGAGGTCATGGCGGAGGCGCTCGGCCAGGGCGGCACCTCGTTCGACAGCCTGTACGTGAACGTCAACGGCGAGAGCGGCTACTTCGACCGCTCCCTGGCCGTCTACGGCAGGCGGGACGAGCCGTGCCGCCGGTGCGGGACGCCGGTGCGGCGGGAGGCGTTCATGAACCGGTCCTCCTACAGCTGCCCGAAGTGCCAGCCCCGGCCCAGGAACGCCCGGCCGTAGAGCCCGGGCGGGTCGCGGGTGCCCCGGGCGACGGCGGCCGTGGGCGATCTGGATACTGGTAAGCGTGGTTCGGGTGACGGCGTGGGTCCGGGGACAGGTGCAGGGCGTGGGGTTCCGCTGGTGGACCCGCGCCCGCGCGCTGGAGCTCGGGCTGACCGGATGGGCCGCGAACCTGGCCGACGGCAGGGTTGAGGTCGTGGCCGAGGGCCCAAGGGAATCGTGCGAGAAGCTGCTCGGCGCGTTACGCGGCGGCGACACGCCCGGCCAGGTCAGGGGGGTGGTCGAGCGCTGGAGTGAGGCGAAGGGAGGTATGGCTGGGTTTGTCGAGAGGTAGCCCTTCCATCAACCCCCCTAAATACGGTATATTTACCTACCGAGAGTGCCCACCGATCATCTGTGCGGAGCGTTCAACTTGACCGCCTCCATTGTCGGTGCGACTCTTGAGAGGAACCACGCGCACCCCTCCCGCGGCATGAAGTGCGCGAACCAGTCTGGTCACTCAGCGTGGAGGACCCTTTACTATGGCGAAGGCTCTACTCGGCCACGTCGGCGGTCCTGACCCTCGAATGATCTCGGAAATGCGCCGCCTCCAGCAGCGCATCCGCGACCTCGAGGCAGAACTCAACCGGCTCCAGGCACAGAACGACGCGCTCGCGGCGCAAACTCGTGACGAGGACCTGGTCCGGCTTCAGGATCGTGAGCCGGTTCTCACCTGAGAGCCGGCAGGACAGGAAAAGGATTGTAGGGACGCCCCGCAAAGGCGTCCCTTGCCATTTCCGCCCAATTGTGAGCGAATTCACCTTCGCGTTGGTTGTCCGTAAAGTCCGTTTCAAGGCGTGGTGGGCGGATCGCTGGCCCGCATTCGCGCACACCCTCGCGGTTCCGTACGGGCCACATGCCAGGCCCCGGCGTACGGCGCGACGGTGACGGACGGGCCGCAACGGAGGTCCTGGGCAGCCCTGGACCTGTAGTCTTCCCCGAAACGCCGGGCGGCCGTGAGGGGGAGGACGTGTATCTCAAGACGCTGACCTTACGCGGCTTCAAGTCCTTCGCCTCCGCGACGACGCTGCGGCTGGAGCCCGGCATCACCTGCGTGGTCGGCCCGAACGGCTCCGGCAAGTCGAACGTCGTGGACGCCCTCGCCTGGGTGATGGGCGAGCACAGCGCCAAGTCGCTGCGCGGCGGCAAGATGGAGGACGTGATCTTCGCGGGCACCTCCAGCCGCCCGCCGCTCGGCCGGGCCGAGGTCACCCTCACCATCGACAACACCGACGGCGCGCTCCCGATCGACTACACCGAGGTCACGATCAGCCGGCTGATGTTCCGGTCCGGCCAGAGCGAGTACGCCATCAACGGGGACACCTGCCGTCTCCTCGACATCCAGGAACTCCTGTCGGACTCCGGCATCGGCCGGGAGATGCACGTCATCGTCGGCCAGGGCCAGCTCGACCAGGTGCTGCACGCCGGCCCCGAGGAACGCAGGGCGTTCATCGAGGAGGCGGCGGGGGTCCTCAAGCACCGCAAGCGCAAGGAGAAGGCGCTCCGCAAGCTCGACGCCATGCAGGCCAACCTCACCCGCGTGCAGGACCTCGTGGCCGAGCTGCGCCGCCAGCTCAAGCCGCTCGGCCGCCAGGCGGAGATCGCCCGCAAGGCCGCCGTCATCCAGGCCGACCTTCGCGACGCCCGGCTGCGCCTGCTCGCCGACGACATGGTGACCCTGCGCGACACGCTGCAGCGGGAGGAGGCCGACGAGGCCGCCGTACAGGCGCGGCGCGGCCACGTGGAGGCCGAGCTCGCCCAGGGGCAGCGGCGGGAGACCGAGCTGGAGGCCGCGGAGAACGACGCCCAGCCGCGCCTCAAGGCGGCGCAGGAGACCTTCTACCGCCTCTCGGCGCTCCGGGAGCGGCTGCGCGGGGTGGAGAGCCTCGCAGCGGAGCGCCGGCGCCACGCCGCCGACGCCGCCGCGATCGAGCGGCGGGGCCGCGACCCGGAGGACCTCGAACGGGAGGCCGCCCAGGTCCGCGAGCAGGAGGAGGAGCTCTCCGAGCAGCTCGACGAGGCCCGTGACCGGCTGTCGGCCGCCGTGGAGATCCGTGCCGAGGCGGAGGAGGCGCTGGCCGCCGAGGAGCGCCGGCTCGCCGCCGCCGCCCGCGCCGCCGCCGACCGCCGTGAGTCGCTGGCCCGGCTGCGCGGCCAGGTGGAGTCGGCGAGGAGCCGGACCCGGGCCGCCGGCGAGGAGATCGGCAGGCTCACCAAGGCGGTGGAGGACGCCGGGCGGCGTGCGGAGCGGGCCCAGGAGGACCTCGACGCGCAGGAGCTCGGCGAGCCGGCGGCCGATCCCGGGCTCGCCGCCGAGTTCGAGGCCGCCCAAGAGGGCGTGGACCTCGCCCGTGCGGCCGTCGACGAGGCGCGGGCCGTGGTGGAGCAGGCCGAGGCCGCGGCCAGGCAGGCGAAGGCGGCCCTCGCCGGGCCCCGCGACGCGCTGGCCGCCGCCAAGACCGCCGTGAGCACCGCCCGCACCGCGGACCAGCAGTCCCAGCGAGCGGTGGCCGCCCTGCAGGCCCGGTGCGAGGCGCTGGAGATGAGCCTCGCCGGAGGCGCCGACGGAGCCGCCGCCCTGCTGGGCGCGGGGTTGCCCGGTGTGCTCGGCCCCATCGCCACACTGCTCGCCGTACGCCCGGGGGCGGAGGCCGCCGTGGCGGCGCTGTTGGCCGTCGACGGCGTCGCCGTGGACTCGCTCAACGCGGCCGTCGCCGCGATGGAGCACCTCCGTGACGCGGGCGGGGGCCGTGCGGCCCTCCTCGTCGCGTCGGAGCGCCCGGGCGGAGGGCGGCGGCAGGAGATCCCGATCGCCGGTGGAGAGTGGGCGGCCGACCTGGTGAGCGTGCCTGGGGAGCTGCGGCCCGCCGTCGATGCGCTCCTGGGAGACGTGGTCGTCGTCCCCGACCTCCTGGCGGCCCAGAAGGTGGTCGACGCCAATCCGGACCTCAGGGCGGTCACCCTCGCCGGCGACCTGCTCGGCGTGCACGCCGCACGCGGCGGATCGGGCGGCGGGACCACGCTGCTGGAGATGCGTACCGCGCTCGACGAGGCGGCGGCGGATCTCGCCACCGCCCGGGGCGCGGCGGAGCGGCACGCCGAGGCCTTGGACGAGGCCGTCGCCGCCGAACGGGAGTGCCAGCTCGCCCTGGAGGCGGCGCAGGCCGGGGTCACCGAGGCGCAGAACGGCGTCAGCGTGGCCCAGAGCGGCGTCAACGCCGCCCAGAACGGGCTCAACGCCGCACAGGGCGTCGTCGAACGCCTGAGAGGCAGGCAGCGCGACGCGGACCAGAAGGCCGCCGCCGCTGCCAGGCAGCAGGCCCGTATGGAGGCCGCCGTCAAGGCCGCCCAGGACGAGACCGCCCGGCTCGCCCAGGCCGTACGGGACGCCCAGGAGGCCCGGGAGATCGCCCAGGCCGCGGCCGTCGAGCTGGAGGAGCGGCTGGCGGAGGCGGAGTACGCGGCGGAGCTGGAGGCCGAGCCCACCACCGACACCCGCGACGAGCTGGCGGCCACCTGCGGAGTGACCCGGCAGGCCGAGATGGAGGCCAGGCTCACCGTCCGTACCGCCGAGGAACGGGTGCGGGGCATCGCCGGCCGGGCCGACGGCCTGCTGCGCGCCGCCCGCCGCGAGCGGGAGGACCGGGCGAACGCGGCGGTCCAGCGCGAGCGCCGCCGCAGGCAGGCCGAGGTCGCCGCGGCCACCGCCCAGGGGGCCCAGGCCGCGCTCGTGGCGCTTGAGGGCTCACTCGCCCGTGCGGCCGAGGACCGCGACGACGCCGAGCGGGCGCGCGGCGCGATCGACGCGGAGCTCAAGCAGGTACGGCTGCGCGTCCGCGAGCTGGGGGCCGAGCTCGACGGGCTCGTCAACCGCGTCCACGGCAGCGAGATGGCCAGGACCGAGCGCCGGCTCCGGTTGGAGCAGATGGAGCAGCGGGCCCTGGAGGAGTACGGCCTGGAGCTCGAACCGCTGATCTCCGAGTACGGCCCGGCCGCCCCCGTGCCTGGAGAGCCGCCCACGCCGTACGTGCGGGAGGAGCAGGAGAAGCGCGCGCGGATCGCCGAGCGGCAGATGGCCCAGCTCGGCAAGGTCAACCCGCTGGCGCTGGAGGAGTTCGCCGCGCTGGAGGAGCGGCACGCGTTCCTCACCTCGCAGCTCGAAGACCTCAAGAAGACCCGGCGCGACCTGCTGCTCGTGGTGAAGGAGGTCGACGACCGGGTCGAGCAGGTGTTCTCCGCCGCCTACGAGGACGTGGCCCGCGAGTTCACCCAGATCTTCCAGCGGGTCTTCCCCGGAGGCGAGGGACGGCTGCTGCTGACCGACCCCGCCGACATGCTCACGACCGGCGTCGAGGTCGAGGCCCGGCCGCCCGGCAAGAAGGTGAAGCGCCTGTCGCTGCTGTCCGGCGGCGAGCGGTCGCTGACCGCCGTGGCGTTCCTCATCTCCATCTTCAAAGCCCGCCCGTCGCCCTTCTACGTCATGGACGAGGTCGAGGCGGCCCTGGACGACACCAACACCCAGCGCCTGCTGACCCTGTTCGAGGAGCTGCGGCAGAGCTCCCAGCTCATCGTGATCACTCACCAGAAGCGGACGATGGAGATCGCCGACGCGCTGTACGGCGTCTCCATGCGCGGCGACGGCGTCACCCAGGTCGTCAGCCAGCGCCTGCGCGACCGTGTTTAATTGCGCTCGCTTCGCTCGCGCGGGCTCGGGGCGCCTTTGAGGCCACGTCTTCCCTCGTCACGTCCTCGCTCGTTCCTCGCTGCGGGCGTTCCTCAGTCCAGACGCGGCCGCGCCCCTCGCGTGACGGCTGAGCGCCGTACCTGATCGCTCGCGCGGGCTCGGGGCGCCTTTGAGGCCACGTCTTCCCTCGTCACGTCCTCGCTCGTTCCTCGCTGCGGGCGTTCCTCAGTCCAGACGCGGCCGCGCCCCTCGCGTGACGGCTGAGCGCCGTACCTGATCGCTCGCGCGGGCTCGGGGCGCCCTTGAGACCCTCGCGTGGGGTCCCCGCCGTTCAGGGATCGGGGGGCGCGCTGAACCGAGCATGGCGGGGGGTCTGGGAAACTTCATGGTGTGGATGGTTACATCGGCATCATCGTGATCGTGGCCCTCGTCGCCGTGCTGGCGGTTGGGGGCCTGTTCCTGCTGTTCCGGCCCAAGGCCAAGGATCTCCCGAGCGTCCAGACGCCACCGGAGGCACCCGCGCCCGAGGTGGGGGAGCGGGCCGCGCCCGGCCTGGGTGAACAGGACGGCGGCACGACGACCACGCTGCCTCCTCCGGCCGAAGAGCTCGTCAAGGCTCCGGAGATCGAGGTCCCGCCGCCTTCCGCCGGGCGCATGGTGCGGCTGCGCAGCCGCCTCGCCCGTTCGCAGAACGTGCTCGGCCGGGGCCTGCTGGAGCTGCTGTCCCGCGACCGCCTCGACGACGACGTCTGGGACGAGATCGAGGAGACTCTGATCACCGCCGACGTCGGCGTGGCCCCCACCCGGGTCATGGTGGAGGAGCTGCGGACCAAGGTGAAGGTCCTCGGCTCCCGCAGCCCGCAGGACGTCCGCCGGCTGCTCCGTGACGAGCTGCTCGCCCAGATCGGCCCCGAGCTCGACCGGACGCTGCACACGGAGGCGCCCGGCCGTCCGGCGGTCGTCCTGGTCGTCGGCGTGAACGGCACCGGCAAGACCACCACGTCGGGCAAGCTCGCCCGGGCCCTCGTCGGCGACGGGAAGAAGGTCGTGCTGGGGGCCGCCGACACGTTCCGGGCCGCCGCCACCGACCAGCTCCAGACCTGGGGGGACCGGGTCGGGGCCGGAGTCGTACGCGGCCCGGAGGGCGGCGACCCCGCGTCCGTGGCCTTCGACGCCGTCGCCAAGGGGATCGCGGACGCGGCCGACACGGTGATCATCGACACGGCGGGCCGCCTGCACACGAAGACCGGCCTCATGGACGAGCTGGGCAAGGTCAAGCGGGTCATCGAGAAGAAGGCCATGGTCGACGAGGTGCTGCTCGTCCTCGACGCCACGACAGGGCAGAACGGCATGCGCCAGGCGCAGGTGTTCGCCGAGGTCGTCAACGTCACCGGCATCGCCCTGACCAAGCTGGACGGCACCGCCAAGGGCGGCATCGTGATCTCCGTCCAGCGGGAGCTGGGCGTCCCGGTCAAGCTGGTGGGTCTCGGCGAGGGGCCCGACGATCTCGCTCCGTTCGATCCCGAGGTCTTCGTCGACGCCTTGATCGGAGACTGAGCCGGTCTCCGGCGGGATTTCGGCTGCCACTAATGTTCGGCGATGGAAAACCGTATCGCTGGACAGGAGAGCATGATGGCCGATCGAACGGATCACACGATAAAGGTCCTGCGCTCGGAGCTCGACGAGCTCGTCGCCCTGGTGCGAGGCTTCACCGCCGACGACCTCGCTCGTCAGTCCGGGGCGGCGGCGTGGGACGTCTCCCAGGTGCTGAGCCACCTGGGCAGCGGCGCGGAGATCAGCCTTGCCACCCTCGACGGGGCGCTGACCGGCACGGGCGCCCCCGCCGGGGAGTTCATCCAGGGCGTGTGGGCCCGATGGGACGCGATGTCGCGGGCCGAACGGGCCGAGGGCTTTCTGGCGGCCAACGAGGCGCTGGTGCGCCGCTTCGAGGGCCTGGACCCGCAGACGAGGCGGGACGTCCGCATCGCGCTGTGGTTCCCGACCGCACCGGTGGACGTGGCGACCTTCTGCGGCATGCGGCTCAGCGAGTTCGCCCATCACACCTGGGACGTCAAGGTGGCCTTCGACCCGGCGGCGACGCTGGACCCGGAGGCCATCGACCTGCTGATCGACCGCGGTGCGGCCATGGTCGGATTCCTGGGCAGGGCCGCGGGGCTCGGCGGCCGCCAGGCGACCATCGCGGTGCACACCACGTCCCCTGATCGGTCCTTCGGACTCGACATCCGCGAGGCGGTGGCCATCGTCGACGCGCCGGCCGCGCCGGACGCGATCCTCACCGCCCCCGCGGAGTGGTGGCTGCGGCTCGTCTCCGGCCGGCACGCTCCGGAGCACACCCCGGCGGCGGTGGAGCTCACCGGCAGCGCCATCACCCTGGACGACCTGCGCCTGGTCTTCCCCGGTTTCTGACCGTCCCCGGCACGGTGGTCCCGCCCCGCGGGGCCACCGGCCACCCCCGCGTCGGTGTGGCACCCACACGGTCCGCCGGCCTTCGACGCCCTGGTCAAGGGATCGCGGGACACGGGTCATCTGGGGCCACAATCACATGGCGCGTTCGGTCAGTTACAGACCGGTCGCCGGGCGATACAAAAGATGTGAGACACCCCAGGCCACCCGCGTCCGACAGCGCCCTCCCCGTGCCACGAGGTCTCATCCGATCAACGTGATCGAATGTCATCTCGAGAGGAGCGCATCATGGCGCCCATCATCACCACGCTCACCGCCGGACCGCAGGGGACCGCGCAGGGGAACTTCGGGCAGACCCTCACCATCACCGGAACGGCTCTCACGGGAGTCACCGATGCCAAGATCGGCGCCAGGACGGTTCCCGTGGCCGTCAACCCGGCGGGGACGGTCGCGACATGCTCCCTCCCGTCGGGATCCGGGATGGTGGCCGTCACCGTCACGGGCTCCGGCGGCACGAGCAACGCGCTGCCCTTCTACTACATCGCCCGCCCGGTTGTGATCAGCCTCGCCCCGCCCGCCGGGATCTCGGTTACCCCACCCACTGTCACGATCACCGGCAGGAATCTCATAACCACGAACCAGGTGATGTTCGACGGGATGCCGGCCGCCCTGCTTCCACCCTTGACCGACACCCAGATCACCGTGCTGCCCGGTTCCATCCCCGAACTGGGCTCTCCCCCCTGGACGCAGATCAAGGACGTCTCCATCCGGACTGCCGGAGGCACGGTCACCCTCTTCCAGGCGTTCACCTTCTTCGACAGGCCCACGGTGGAGGCCCTGACGCCCTCCACCGCCGTCGCCGGGAGCCCGATCTACGTCGACGGCAGCGGCTTCGTGAGCCCGCTCATCAACGTCCACTTCGACGGGGTCGACGCGGCGGTCGTCGTCAACTCGAGCCTGCAGCTCATCGTCACCCCGCCCAGCGGCCTGAGCGGCACCGTCATCGTGGACGTCTTCACCCTCGGCGGGACGAGCGTGCCCGTGCCCTTCACGTACCAGCCGGGGTGACCACGACCGCCACCGGCATCTCTGCCGAAGTCCTCCGACGACGAGGCTCATCGTGTTCATCGTGGCGCGCCGTGGCGCGCCGTACCTTGGTCTCGGCAGGTACGGTGCCCGATGCGGTGCTAGATCGCTTGGGTGAAGCGGGCGAGCAGGTCGCGGAGGGAGTCGCGTTCGTCCGGGGTGAAGGCGTCGGCGATCCTGCGCTCGATGACCACGGCCGCCGCGTCCGCGGTACGCAGCGTCTCGCGTCCCGTGTCGGTGAGGTGGGTCTCCAGCATCGTGCGATGCCACTGATGCGGGCCGCGCTCGATCAGGCCGTGCTCCAGCAGGTTCTTCAGCACGACGGTCATCGCCTGCGGGGTGACGAGGCACTCCCTGGCCAGGGCGGCCGCGGAGATGCCCGGGTTGTCCGCCAGCACGAGCAAGGCGGCGTACTGCGGCACGGTCAGTCCCGCGGTCTTCACCGCCGCGTGCTTGGCCGCCATGAGTCGCTGCTCGGCACGTTTCACGGCCAGGCCGAGCCGCTCCTCCGCAGGCATGTCCATGAGCGGAGCTTACAAGTCGGCATAGGTATCAGAGGATTGATAGGTATCAGAGCTTTGATAATGTGGCTCCATGACCCTTATCCCGGAAAGCCACCTCGACCTGCTGACCCGCCCTCTGTATGCGCACCTGGCGACGCTGATGCCCGACGGCACCCCGCAGGTGACGCCGGTGTGGACCATCTGGGACGGCGAGTTCCTGCGCTTCACCACCACGACAGACCGGCAGAAGGGGCGCAACGCGAGGGCTCGTCCTCACGTGGCCCTCTCGATCAACGATCCGGACCAGCCATACCGTTACCTGGAGGTCCGTGGCATTGTCGAACGGATCGACCCCGACCCCGAGGGCGTCTTCTTCGACGTGCTGGCCAAGCGCTACGGGCTGGAGTACGAAGCGCCGGTCGGTGACGCCGAGCGCAGGGTGGTTCTCGTCGTGCGCCCCACCCGCTTCACGAGCCAGTGACACCGCGGACGGAATCCTGGCCGCGGAGGACCCTTTGCTGGGTGAGCCGTATACGAAGCAGCTTGACGGCAAACTCCGCGAACTGCGGTTTCACCTCGACGAGTTCGCTGTACGTATCACCTACTGGATTGAGCCCCTTTCATCCTGAGTAGCGGTCGTCTTCGATGGCTTGCAGGACGAGGATGGCCTGCACGATCGGGGTGGCGCGGTGAGGGCAGCAGCGGAGCTTCGACAGCAGCTTCCACGCTTTCAG
>NZ_JBEZDW010000076.1:0-13082 GCF_040802045.1 Microbispora sp. NPDC049125
CGGGTCCCGGTCCTGGCCCCCGTCACCTGGAACTCCAGCGGCTGGCCGGTCATCCAGACCGTCAACGGCGGCTGGGGCGCCAGCTACCCCTACCCGAACGTGCCGCGCCCCCCGCGTCAGGTGAAGTCACCGACCGAACCGGAGACGTTCGCCGGCACGACATTGGGGCCGGAGTGGGAGTGGAACCACAACCCCGACACCACCAAGTACACGGTGAACAACGGGCTGACCCTGTCGACCGCCACCGTCACCAACGACCTGTACTCGGCGCGCAACACCCTGACCCACCGCATCCTCGGGCCAAGCTCGACGGCCACCGTCCAGATGGACATCTCGCAGATGAAGGATGGTGACCGGGCGGGTCTCGCGATGCTGCGCGACTCCTCGGCGTGGATCGGCGTCAAACATGACGGCACCGCGAACCGGCTGGTGATGGTCAACGGCCTGACCATGGACGGCAACTGGAACACCACCGGGACCGGCACCGAGGCCGCGAGCGCCAACCTGTCGGGCACCCGGCTCTGGCTGCGGGTCAACGCCGACATCCGTCCCGGCTCGGGACGGCAGGCCCGCTTCTCCTACAGCACCGACGGCGTCAACTTCACCGGCCTGGGCCCGGCGTTCACCATGGGCAACGCCTGGCAGTTCTTCATGGGCTACCGCTACGCCATCTTCAACTACGCCACCAAGTCCCTTGGAGGATCGGTCGGAGTCAGCCGCTTCGAGATGACCAAACCCTGATCAGGACGACCAGCGGGAGCCGGGCCAAGCCCGGCTCCCGCACCTTCAACTCAGGTGACCGCGCCGATCGCCGGCGCGACGGTCACACGGCGAAGTGGACGAGCGCGGAACCACGCCATCCCCCCGCGCTGGTCTCGGTTACTGGCGGGAGAGGGCTCTGGTGATGCCGGCGGCGATGGTTGTGGCGAGCACCCAGCCCGCCAGGACAAGGCCGTACGCCACCCACTGACCGGCACCGACCGGCTGGAACGCCTTCTCCTGCCCGAAGTCGATCAAAGGGAGCAGCAGATCCAGGGTGTAGACGACGGTGTTGAACGCCGGTCCCTGCCCGGGTTGGGCGCGAGGCGGTGTGGTGAGGGCGAATACGACGGCTCCACCGGCGAGCAGCGCCAGTAGCCAGAGGGCGGCGCTGGCCGGGCGGTAGCCGTACCCCACGGTGACGTCCTGCAGCAGGCCCCAGGCCCGGGCGTGGACAGGCAACGTCCTGCGCCGCCTCCGCTGCTTGGCCAGCAGGACCGTCCGCGCGTCCGCGTCCTGCCCCAGTCTCCTGTAGGCCGCGGCGAGCTGTTCGTACAGGTGCGGCACATAGCCGTCGCGGTCATCGGTCAGCCAGGACAGGCGGCGCGCGGCGGGCAGCGCCGGGTCCAGCGCCTCGTACACGAGGCCGTCCTGCCGGCGCGGCGACCATGTCCCGGGGTCGTCACGAAGGACGCCGATACGCGCGTGCCGAAGGTCGACGACCCCCTCGGGCTTCCGCCGGGGACGCAGGTACAGCTCACGGACGTCCAGCTGCCACGCCGCGAGCGCTCTCCTGCCCGGAGCGCGAAGTGTGGCGCCGTCGAGGCTGAGATGCCGCCCGATGGTGGCACCGATCAGATTGAGCTCCCCATCGGCGGTGAAGCCGTGCCCGCATTGCAGACCACGCCCGATGTTCGCCCCCGCCGCGTCGAGCGCCGGGCCGCCGGGATTGCTCAGATGCGCGCCGGCGAAGTCGGCGAACGTGCCGATGCGCGCGTCGGCGAGCCGGATGGCGCCACGGGCGCGGAACCCGCCGGCGCAGGAGAGCCATCCGCCGATGGTCATCCCGTCGCCGTCCAGCGCGACGGCGGACGGCGTGCCCGCGGACGGCGTGCCGGCACCGGATAGGGCCATGCCGTCGAAATCGGCTCCGTTCAGCGTCAGGGAGCCCGCGATGCGGGCCTGCGTGAGGTCCACCCTTCCCCGCGCCTTGAGCCCGTGCGCGTCCACCGTGCCCTCGACCTGCAAGTCTGCGGCCTGCAGCGCGTCACCGCCCGGATTGTCAAGGCGAGCGCCGTCCAGGTTCAGCTCCCGGTCGACGCGTGAGCCGGTCAACCGCAGGATGCCGGTCGCGGTGAATCCCCCGCCGAAGTAGAGCCCTCCCTCAGCGGTGATCCGGGAGCCGCGGAAGGCCATCTTCCCCGAGTTGCCGATCGTGGTCCCGCTGAAGGTGAACGGTCCCGCCACACGAGCGTTGCGCACACTGACCATCCCGGTGAGCGTCATCCGCTTGCACACCACGCCCCCGTCGGCCGCCAGCCCGTCGAGGTTCAGCACCTCGCCCGCCGCCACCAGGTGAGCCTGGTTCATGACCATGGTGCCGCTCACCTTCACGTTGGAGAACCTGACCTGCCCCGCGGCGCTGAGGCCGATCGCCGAGATGCCGCGATCCGCCTGCAGCCGGTCGCAGTCGATGGCCAGGCCGGTCGCCGACGACCGCGCGTGGTTCAACGTCAGGCTCCCCGCGAGCTGGGCCCCGCGCAGCTCCACAAGCCCGGTGAAGAGGCAGCCCTCCAACCTCAGATGCCCGTCGATCTGCGCGTTGGAGCCCGACAGCCCCGGCAGACGGGAGCCGTTGAAACTCATCTGGGGGCACCGCGTCCAGTACAGGCTCGGATCGCGTTCGAAGTGACATGACAGGAACCGCGCGGAATGGCGGACGACGGAGTACGCCAGGTCCACCCGCCCGGCGATCCGGGCTCCCTTGATCCGTATGGCGGGGATCCGATGCGACTGGGGCGTCTCATCCCGCATCAGCAGTGAGGCGATCACGCCGGCCCGGACCGTCCGTTCCTGCCCCCAGGCAGCTCCCTCGGCGGGATCGTCCTCGCTCGGCTCACCGGTCTGGAAGTCCACCTCCTCGCCGAGCGGAAAAGCCTCCCACACCCGCCGTTCGGCGTCGGACAGGTCCTCTATACGCACGTGATCCCCCTCGCGCAGACAGCGGTCTCTTCGATCGCCTCTTCGATCGTTCGCGCGGCGCCGGAGGTTACAGCGCTCAGACGGCGTCCCGCCCTCCGGATACGCCAGGACGCCCGCCCCCCCACGGGACGGGCGTCCTGGGCGGCGGGCCCACTTCGGGCCTACTTGAGGACCGGGTACTTCCGGACGACGGGGGTGGCGGCCCACACCCTGCCGAATCCGAGGGTGTCACCGGCGGAGGCCAGCGCCAGCCCGATCAGGACGACGGCGTAGATCAGGTGCTCGTCCAGGAAGGGGTTGGTCGCCAGAGGCAGTTCTGAGGCCCACATGAGGACCAGCAGCAGCCCTCCGGTGGCGGCGGCGATCCGCAGGCCCACGCCGAGGATCAGGGCGGTTCCGATGCCGAGCAGGCCGAGCATGAAGAGCCAGTCGACCCAGCCCTGGCCGGCCAGGCCGGAGAAGAACCCGCCGAGCGCGTTCTCGCCGGTGCCCTTGAGGAAGCCGGTGGTCGGGCTGCCGCCGTTGAGCCACGACTTGGCGGCCGGGGTCGCGAAGCCCCACCCGAAGGTCTTGTCGAGGAAGGCCCAGAGGAAGATCCAGCCGATGGAGATGCGGGCGACGGCCCAGATGTGGTCCACCGTACGGTGTGCCGCGGCCTGCGGCGCGAAGGTGCCGGCGACGTGGGAGGTGGGGACGGGACGCCGTCCTTCGGTGGTGGCCATGATCTGCCCCTTCCAGAGCTTTTCTCGTCTGTTGCTCACCTCAATGACATCGCTCGGCGGCCGTTTCCCTCAGGGCTGGAGTGCCCTCGCGCCGGGCCCGCTGGACCCGTGATCGGCGGGACCTAGGTCCTGAAGCGCCGAGCCCATGGGCACTGCCGCCGGCGACGGCGGGCGCAGGAGCCTGGCCGCGAGCCTGAGAAGGAGACGTGCCATGATCGCACCTCTGTCCACCGACCTCGGCGTCCGGCGGCTGCTCGTCGCGGCCGGTGAGGCGCCGTCGGTGCTGAACACCCAGCCGTGGCGGTTTCGCGTCGTCCGCCGGGAGTTCGTCGAGCTGTTCGCCGACCCCGGACGGCGGCTCGCGATCAGCGACCCGCGCGGCCGTTCCCTGTACGTGAGCTGCGGCGCGGCTCTGCTCAACCTGCGCGTCGCCATTCGGGGGATCGGCTACCGCCCCGTGGTCCGGCTGCGCCCGAACGACGCGGAGCCGCGGCTGCTGGCGGCCGTCCACCTGACGGAGGCGGAGCCGGCCAATGCGCGAGAACGCGAGCTGTACGGCGCGATCGCGGCGCGGCGCACCAACCGTGAGCCCTACAGCGGAGCGCCGGTGCCGCCGGGGCTGCTGGCCGAGATGCGGAGGGCGGCCGGCCGGGAAGGCGCCCGCCTTGTGCCGCTCGACGCGCCGGCCGTCGCCGAAATACTCGAATTCGCCGCCATGGCGGAGGACGAGCTGGCGCTCTCCCCCGGCTACCGCGCCGAGCTGGCCCGGTGGGCGCTGCCCGACTTCGTCCGCGGGCCCGCCCCTGAGAGCGACCCTCCGGTGACGCGCGTCTTCGGCGAACGCGGCCGGACGGCGCGATTCGAAGCGCGCCCCCGGCTCGCGGTGCTGTCCACGCCGGGCGACCGGCCGGTCGACTGGCTGCGGGCCGGGCAGGCGCTCGAACGGGTGCTGCTCGTCGCCACGGCGGGCGGGCTCTCGACCTCGTTCCTCAACCAGCCGCTCGACCTGCGCGACATGCGGACGCGAACCGATCCCCGGCATCCCTGCGGACACCCACAGATGATCATCAGGTTCGGTTACGGCCCCCCTGTTCCGCGGGCCCCGCATCGCCGCGTCGCCGAGCTGGAGATGGCGGGGCGGAAGCCGTAGATCACCGGACGCCGGCGGACGCGAGCAAGGGCGTCCCCTCCGGGACGCCCACACGAACACACGAACGCCCGGCGGGGTTCCCCTCCAGACGAGGGAGCGGCGGACGTACACCACCGGGGGACCTCCGGCCTCTTACGCGCGGGCGCGGCGCGAGGCATGTTCGTCCTGCGGGCGATGACCTCCGTCGCGGAGCGCGATGGCGGATGGAGGACCAACGCCTCTTGGTCCCCGGCGGTGGACTGCGCACTGTTGAGGGGGACGACGTAGGAGGCGGACCATGCGAGCAGCGACAGTCATCGCGTTCGACCAGCCCATCGTGGTGCGGGACAGGCGGATGATCGCGCCGGGCCCCGGACAGGTCCTGGTACGCATCGAGGCCAGCGGGCTGTGCCACACCGACATCCACGCCGCGCGCGGAGAATGGCCGGTCACGCCGCGGCCGCCGTTCACGCCGGGGCACGAAGGGGTGGGCATCGTCCATGAGCTCGGGCGGGGCGTCACCGACCGGAAGGCCGGCGAGCGCGTCGCCGTCCCGTGGCTCGGATCGGCGTGCGGGATGTGCGAATACTGCGTCAGCGGACGGGAGACCCTCTGCGAGACGCAGGTCAACACCGGCTACGGCGTCGACGGGTGCCACGCCCAGTGGGCGGTCGCCGACGCCCGTTACGTGGTGCCGGTGCCCGAGGGCGTCCCCGCGATGGAGGCCGCCCCTCTCACCTGCGCAGGGGTCACCACGTACAAGGCGGTGAAGGTGGCCGGGCTGCGGCCCGGCGAGCGGGCGGCGATCTTCGGCGTCGGCGGGCTCGGGCACCTGGCCCTGCAGTACGCGGCGATCTTCGGCGCCGAGACGATCGCGGTCGACGTCACCGACGCCAAACTCCGGATGGCCGGCGGCCTCGGCGCCGATCACACGGTGAACGCCGCCGAGCACGACCCTGTCGAGAAGATCAAGGGCCTCGGCGGCGCGGACGTGGCGATCGTCCTGGCGGCGGATCCGCGCGTGCTTGAGCAGGCCCACGCGAGCCTGCGCCGCGGCGGGCGGCTGGTCCTGGTGTCACTTCCGAAGGACGACACGATGAAACTGCCGATTTTCGAGACCGTGCTCGGCGGCATCAGCGTGATCGGGTCCATCGTGGGGACGAGGGCCGACCTCGCGGAGGTCTTCCGGCTGCACGCGGCGGGACGGACCGAGGTCATGTACGAGACACGCAAACTCGACGAGATCAACGAAGCGATCGAGGACGTCCTGTCGGGACGCGTCGACGCCCGCGTGGTCTTCGAGCTCTGAACCGGAGATCACCCGAGGACGGGACACGTGTCGAAGGTCCCGAGCGGCGACGGCTTCGGGCTCGCGCGCTCCGGCGCGATCCGGGGCGCTGAGCGCACTCAAGACACGCAACCCGATCATCTTCGCCTTCCCCCGCCGCGCAGGCCGCACAGGACGCGGTCCGGTGCCCTTCGGCCCTGCCCCCCGGCCGCCCGCGGGGATCCAATGGAACCGTGCACAGCGCACATGGAGATGGAGCGATGAACACACTCACACGCCGGGACAGGGGGATCATCCCGAGCTCTTCGACCTGTTCGAGGCCCCGTTCCTCGGTCTGCGGCCCCTGCCGCGGACCGTGCAGGTTCGAGACCTTCGTCAAGGACGGCAGGTACGTCCTGAGGGCCGAGCTGCCCGGCCACCGAGTTCAGGTACGGCACGCTGACCCGCTCGATCGCCCTTCCGCCCACCGCGGAGGAGAAGGGCTGCGCGCGACCTGAGCGGGCGTGTACACGGTGCCGTCCACCATGCCGTAACGAAGCTCCAGCACCTGCCTCGGCCTGTCGGCGAGGCCGCGGAGCAGATCGCCGACCCGCCGGGGCACCTCCGCGTGTTCGACAACGGCCTCCGGCCGGCGGCCGGGGTCGTCAGCGATGTCGACCGCCACGCCGGCGCCCAGCAGTTCCAGGCTGAGGGGCGCGGCGCTCAGCCGGGCCAGATCGGCCAGGCGGCGCGGCGTCATCCCCGCCTCGGCCGCGACCTCGGCGGCTTGTGGTTCACGATGCAGCCGGCCCGCCAGGTCGCGACGTGCCTGCTCGGCACGTGCCATCTCGCCGAGCACCTTCTCCGGCAGGCGTACCGTCCGCGCCTCCGTGGCGATCGCCTGCCGCATGGCCTTGTTGATCCACCACATGGCGTATGTCGAGAACCTGGCGCCGCGAGAGGGGTCGTACCGGTCAGCCGCCTGGGTGAGCCCGACGGCGCCCGCCTGGACGAGGTCCGTCATCGGCAGCCCGCGATGGGCGTAGCGCCTGGCGACGGCGACGACAAGGCGCAGGTTGGCCTCGATCATCCGGCCTCTCGCCAGGCGGCCGTCGCGTACGCGCTCGCGCAGTTCCCCGTCCGGCGTGCCCTCGCTGAGCAGGCGGGCGGCCTGGCGGCCGTCCTTTATTCGCCGGGCGAGGGCGATCTCGTCCTGTGCGGTCAGCAGGGGTATCGCGCCGACGCGCGTCAGGTAGGCGCCCTCCGTCGTGCCGGACATCATGTCTGGTGGGGCCGGCGCCAGCGCTCGGACGCGGTCAGCCACGCGGCGCTCCACTGCGCGTCCCTGCGCCTGTCAAGCAGGAACCGCAGGAGCAGATAGACGACGAAGAGGCAGAACACGAGCCCCGTCTCCAAGCCGGCGGCGACCAGCCCCGCGTCGAGGACCGTCTCGGCGTGATCACGTGGGCGGATGGTGACCACGTTGGCGCCGTCGAGCCAGACGCGCTCCCGCGCGCCCACGGTCGGCCTGCCCATCGGCACGACCCGGCCGGTCACGACGGCGCCGGTGGAGGTGACCCATTGGCGACGGCCGCCGCCTGCGTCCACGAGTGTGATGGTGACGGGCGCCCGGAGGCGACTCGCCTGCTCTGCCTGCAGTCCCCGCCCGTAGACAGTGGCGGTGACGGACGCGATCGGCCAGAAGGAGGTCAGCACCAGCACGATGCCGGCCGCCACGGCCAGAGCCTCCCAGCGGTCCGAACCACGGCGTAAGGGGTTGCGGTCCGGGCGGTACAGGCGCACGCGTCGGACGATCCAGTCTGCCGCCGCCTTCATGACCTACCTCCTGCGTGCCGCGCGTCCTCCCACACGATCGCTCGCCGCACACGGCCGGCGTGAGGGCCGTACGACACCCCGGGCCGGGACGTTCGGCCCGTACGGGCTCCGAAGGCCGGCCCGCGTGCCGCTTGACGAGCCCGCGCTCAGGGCGGACGCCCCGGGCCCATCGGCGGCCGATCCGGGACCTTCGCCGCCTCCACCCGTCGCCGCCCCCGTGGTGCTCTGGAAGTGGAGGGTTCACGACCATGACCAGCTGTCCCGTACGCGTGGGAGGCAAGAGATGATCGCCATGCGTTCCCTCATCGGTGAGGCCCCCGTGCCCGCGGCAGTTCCCGTGCTCGCCGCGGTACGCGCGACCCATCACCGCGGCCTCGACCGGCTCGTCTTCGAGTTCCGCGGCGGCCTGCCCGAGCACCATGCCGCGTCGTACGTCAAGTGCCTCGTCGCCGACGGAACCGGCGAGACCGTCGCCGTCGCCGGTGACGCGATCCTCCGGCTGCGCCTCTTCAACGCCTGCGGCGGCGGCGCGTCCGGCGCCGCGGCGTGCGGCGCCACCCGGAGCACATACGCGCTGCCCGCGATCATCCAGGTCGTCGAGGCCGGGTCCGCCGGGTCGGTGCTGACCTTCGGCGTCGGCTTGGCCAAGCGCGTGCGGTACCGGATGTACACGCTCAACAACCCCAGTCGCGTGGTGGTGGACTTTCCCACGCCGTACTGGACGGTCAACGCTCGCGTCCGCTTCCTCGACACGCCCCGCGAACCCCGCACCGCGACGGTGTCACGTCCGGTGATCCCTCCCTCCGTGGCTCGTGGCGCGCTCCAGCGGCTGTTCGCCGGGCCCACCCGGGAGGAGCAGGCCGCCGGGCTGCGCTTCACCGATTCCCACGCGACCGGCTTCAGCAAGCTGAAGATCAGGGGTGGCGTGGCGCACGTCCACCTGACCGGCGACGTCCGGTCCGACGGAGCGACGTTCACGGTCGCCGACGAGATCACCGCGACGCTCAAGCGCTTCCCGGCGATCCGATGGGTGAAGATCTACGACGCCGACGGCCGCACCGAACGCCCGGCGGGACGGACCGACTCGATTCCCGAATGCCTGGAGCCGGGAGGAACCAGTTCATGGCGGCGAGCTCACCTGAGCGGCCACGCGACTGGGCTCAAAAGGATCAGAAGGCTCAGTACGGCCATCCGGGCACGTTGAGACGCAGACTGTAGAGCCCGAGGTTTCCGCCGTCGCCACCACGCGACGGCGTCCCGGAGACGATGCAGGGAGTCCGCCCGTCGGGACCGCCGAAAGTCACGTCGGTCCTGCCCGCCCCGGCCGAGATCGTGCCCAAAGCCGCGCCGGAGGACGCGTACACGTGGACTTTCGCGATGGGCCGCGCCGGCCACGCGCGGAGCGGGGTCCCGCGAGAGCTCCCGGCCGCCCTCGGCCGGAGCGAGCGGGACCCGCGACGATCGGCCGGCCGCCTTTGTAACGTGGCCCCATGACCGCGTTGGAGGAACTGACCAGCAGGCTGCGGACGTTCGCACGCGACAGGGACTGGGAGCAGTTCCACACGCCGAAGAACCTGGCGATGGCACTCGCGGGCGAGGTCGGCGAACTCCTGGCGGAACTGCAGTGGCTGACCCCCGGCCAGGCCGCGAAGGTCATGGAGGACCCCCAGGCCGCCGCGAGGCTGAGGTCCGAGGTCGCTGATGTCACGCTCTACCTCGTCCGGTTCGCCGACCTTCTCGGCATCGATCTGGTGGAGGCGGCCCACGCCAAGCTGGACGAGGGGGAACGGCGGTACTCCGTGGCGGAGTACCGAGGTTCGGCGAGGAAGGCGCCTCCCTTGAGCTGATTTCTGACAGTTGATCGCTGTAATCTGCCTGCCGTAAAGGTGATGCGGCCCGACGGGCTTCCGCTGATCGTCTGATCGCGGACACGCCCCCATACCGCACGAGTTCTTCGTGCTGCCTGGGGGTAGGTCCGTGGCGGTTTTTCGGCATTCCGCTGAAAGCCTCGTCAAGCTGGTCTCCGAATCGGTTCCGGAAAGGTTGCTCAGCGGGATCATCGCCGACCACCTCAAGGCCACCACGGGGCTCACTCCTTCCATGGGTGAGCGCAAGTCATGGGACCGCAGCCTGCCGATCCTCGCCCGTGACCTCGTCGAAGCGGGCCTCGGCGACGTCGAGATGATGATCGAGTACCGGCTGCCCCTGTCCAGCAAGCGCGCCGACGTGATCCTCGCCGGCGTGGACCGGCGTACCGGCGGCGACGCATACGTGATCGTGGAACTCAAGCAGTGGAGCCAGGCAGATCTCTACGAAGACGACCCCGATCTCGTGCTCGTGCCCGGGATGTCCAGCCGTCCCAAACTGCACCCGGTCCTGCAGGTGCGCGGCTACTGCGACTACCTCGCCGACTTCGTCGGCGCGCTGGCGGAGCACCGCGACGCGGTGAGAGGCGTCGCCTATCTCCACAACGCGTCCGATCCCGACATCCACGACCTGTACGGCCATGTGCGGGACGAGCGGACACGTCTGTTCAGCAAGACGCGCCGCGGAGCCTTCCTCGACTACCTCAGGGCGCAGTTCGCGCCCGGCTCGGGTGCCGACGCGGCCGACCGGTTGCTCACCAGCGCGATCCGCCCGTCGAAGCAACTGCTCGCGCTGGCCGCCGAAGAGATCAGGAACCGGGAGCAGTTCGTCCTCCTGGCCGAGCAGCGCCTCGCCTATCAGATGGTCCTGCACGTCGTGGAGAAGGCACGCGCCGCCGATTCCAAGGAAGTCGTGATCGTCACGGGCGGCCCCGGTTCCGGCAAGAGCGTCATCGCCCTCTCGCTGCTCGGAGAGCTGTCGAGGCAGGGCCGGCCGGTGCTGCACGCGACGGGCTCCAGATCGTTCACCCAGACCATGCGCCGCCATGTCGGCAAGGGTTCGACCAGGCTGCAGAACCTCTTCAAGTACTTCAACGGATTCATCAACGCCGCCCGGAACGACCTCGACGTCCTCATCTGCGACGAAGCCCATCGGATCCGCGAGAAGTCGGAGAACCAGTACACCCGAGCGGCGTTACGGACCGGGCGGCCCCAGGTCGACGAACTGATCGCCGCCGCCCGCGTGCCGGTCTTCCTCCTTGACGAGCACCAAGTCGTACGGCCCGGCGAGATCGGCACCGTCGCGGCGATCAAGGCCCACGCGGAGTCCCTCGGCCTGCGGGTGCACGAGGTGGCGCTCGACGGCCAGTTCCGCTGCGGAGGCAGCCGCAAGTACGAGGACTGGGTGCTGCGCCTCCTCGGGCTGGACGGCGGCGAGCCCGGGCCGTGGACCGGCGACGACCACTTCGAAGTGACGCTGGCCGAGTCGCCCCATGAGTTGGAGGCCGTGCTCCGGGAGCGGCTGGAGCGCGGCTATTCAGCCCGCATGACCGCCGGCTTCTGCTGGCGCTGGAGCGAGCCGCGCAAGGACGACACCCTCGTGCCCGACGTACAGATCGGGGACTGGACCCGCCCGTGGAACGTCAAGGGCGAGCGGTCGGTCGGCGACGCCCCGGCGAGCGCGCTGTGGGCCACCCTGCCGGGCGGCTTCGAGCAGGTGGGCTGCGTCTACACCGCCCAGGGCTTCGAGTACGACTGGAACGGCGTGATCATCGGCCCCGACCTCGTGGTCCGGGACGGCGAGCTCGTCACCGTGCGCGCGGCGAGCAGGGACCCGGCCCTCATGAAGAGGACGGTCACTGACGAGCAGGCGGACCGGTTGATCCGGAACACCTACAAGGTGCTGCTCACACGCGGCATGGTCGGCACGGTCGTCTACTCCGCCGACCCTGAGACCCAGGAGTTCCTCTCGGCCCTCGTCGAGCACGGCACCGTGACCATCCCTGACCCGGTTTAGCCTCACGCTGCGGTCCGGCCGATAAAGGAGAGTGAGGACCGGCCCGCCGGCACCCGGGATCTCGAATCCGCCTTCTCACACATATTTCATTACAGGTGGCTCGAATTTCTCGCCAGCCGAGACGAATGCCGAATCGCGACCGCCGACCCGATTCGACAAAGAGCGGATCGCGGCGTCAGTCGCGGTTCCCCGCCTCACTTCATGTGGTGTATTAATTTGTGTTAGCGTTAACAGTCCTGCTGCCAGTCTGGTCCTTCTTCGCTGCGGGGCATGTGGTGGTGGTGACGTGGCGGAGCAAACACGACGCGAGGGAGTCTCGTCAAGGCGCGGGCTTCCCTCCACGTCGGCCCTGGGTCCGCCGGGCACGTCTCGCCTGCTCCTGCCAGGGCGGGGTCCGGTCACGCGGAAGGCGCGGGGATGAAACGTTCATGGACGTTTTCCGCTGCGAGATCTGATCGCCATGAGGGCGGCCCGCGTGCCGGGAAATTGTTCCGCCGATGGGCGCGATGAAATTTTCGCCATTCACGGCTTCCATCATCGCAGGCCAGCAGGGACATTCTCCGCACAACTCATCCAGCGATGCTTCCATCGCCTTGACATGTTTCGTTGGGATTTCCACACTGAGTCCCGAAGCGGCCTCCCGCCGTCGGTGGTGACCGGCGGAGGGTCGCCGGTTGTGACGCCGATCGTGTCGCATCCGGAATGGATCCGGCCGCGAACTCGCCAGGTCTGGCCTCCGCTCCTTCTCGTGAACGCCGACGGAAGTGCCGGCCCGACCTGAGCCCCCGGCAGGCGCCGCCACCGCGCGGCGGCGTAGTCGCCGTGTCCCTGGAATGTGATCGTCGACGACCCGGGCGAGAGGGTCGTCACATGCGAGAAGAGCAAGGGCGTGACCAGTGGCGAGCCGACGAAGACCGGCAGCGGAGTCGGCCGCGTCTGCCCATCGTCCATCAGGACCTGCCGGTAGACCCCGTCCCGGCTCCGTCCGTCACGGTCCTCCTCCAGCGGCTCCTCAAACGGCTCCATCCGGCCGCCCTGACGCGATGATCCACTCGTTTCCGCCGATGTCTCGTCGTTCATCTTCATGGAGGTTCTTTTGCGCAAGCTGGGAGCTCTGCTCGCCGCCGGCGTTCTCGTAGGCGGCCTCATCGCCTTGGAAGAGCAGGCCAGTGCCCTGGACAACGGGGTGGCCCGCACCCCTCCCATGGGCTGGAACAGCTGGAACACCTTCGGCTGCAACATCAGCGAGTCGCTGATCAAACAGATGGCCGACACCATCGTCAAC
>NZ_JBEZDW010000077.1:0-13077 GCF_040802045.1 Microbispora sp. NPDC049125
GCACCGGCCCCCATCCCCGCGTCCTGCTCCCACAACCCCCACGCCAACGACACCCCAGCCAACCCCAGGGAACGCCGATAGGCCGCCAACCCATCCAAGAACGCATTCGCCGCCGCATACCCGCCCTGACCGGCGTTACCGAACACCCCCGCCGCCGAAGAAAACAACACAAACGCCCGCACATCACCGGCCAGCTCATGCAAGTGCAGCGCCGCGTCCACCTTCGGCCGCAACACCGCCTCCACCCGCTCGGGGGTCAAAGAGGTGATCACCCCGTCGTCCAGCACCCCCGCGGTATGCACCACCGCATCCACCGGATGATCGACCAGCAACCGCGCCACCGCGTCCCGGTCGGCCACATCACAGGCCACCACCGCGACCGACGCACCCAGCTCCTCCAACTCCCCGACCAACTCACCCGCACCCGGAGCATCCAGACCACGCCGGCTGGTCAACACCAACCGCCGCACCCCACGCCCCACCACCAGATGCCGGGCCAAAAGCGCGCCCAAACTCCCCGTACCGCCGGTGATCAACACCGTGCTCTCGGCGTCCAACCCGTCAGGCACCGGCTCACTCACCGCCGCGCGCATCAACCGGGGAGCGAACACCTTGCCGTCGCGGACCGCGACCTGCGGCTCACCCGACCCCACCGCCACCGCCACAGCGGACGGGTCGTCGGCGTCGACCAGCACGATCCGATCGGGATTCTCCGCCTGAGCCGAGCGCACCAGCCCCCACACCGCCGCACCCGCCAGATCCCCAGGACCCTCCTCCGGCCCCACCGCACCCGACGTCAGCACCACCAACCGCGACTCATCAAACCGCTCATCACCCACGAACGCCTGCACCCCAGACAGCAACGTCAACGCCGCCTGGCGAACCCTCAACGGCAGCGCGACATCCACACCGGCATCCGCAGACAGCACCACCACCGGGGGAACGGCCACCCCGTCCACCAGCGCCTCATCCAGGGCCGCCCAATCGACGTAGCCCTCCGCACCCCCCACGAACGCCCACGCCTCCGTCGGCGCGATGGTCGCGCCGGGAAGCTCGGTCCAATCCAGGACGAAGAGGCCGTCACGGTGACCGGGGACATCAGACGCCAACTGCTCGGCGCTGACCGGGCGGAGCGTCAAACACCCCACCGACGCCACCGGCGCCCCGGCACCATCGGCCATCTCAAGCGCCACCCCATCGGCACCCGCAGGCGACAGACGTACACGGAGCCCCGTCGCACCGGCGGCCCGCAGACTCACATCACTCCACGAGAACGGCAGCCGGGCACCCTCACCCTCAACAAACCCGCCCAAGCTGATCGCATGCAACGCTGCATCCAGCAACGCCGGATGCAGACCAAACCCCGACCCACTCACCCCATCCGGCAACGCGACCTCGGCGAACACCTCCCCACCCCGACGCCACGCCGCACGCAACCCCGCGAACGCCGGACCATAACCGAACCCCGCATCCGCCAACCGCTCATAATGACCCGCAAGATCAACCCGCTCCGCCCCCGCCGGCGGCCACACCTCAAACCCGAAGTCCTCACCCCGCACCTCAGCCACCAGCCACGCCGTCGCATGATGGCTCCACCCCACCCCCTCCGGACGCGAATACACCTCCACCATCCGCCGCCCCGCCCCATCGGCGGCGCCCACCACCACCTGAAGCTGCACCCCACCGCCGTCCGGCACCACCAACGGCGCCCGCAACGTCAACTCCTCGACATGCGAGCACCCCACCTGATCACCGGCCCGGACCACCAACTCCACAAACGCCGCCCCCGGCAGAATCACCGACCCCAGCACCGCATGATCGGCCAGCCACGGATGCGACTGGAGCGACAGGCGACCCGTGAACAGGAACCCGTCACCGTCGGCCAGCGGCACAGCGGCGCCCAGCAGGGGATGGCCGGCGGAGGCGAGGCCCAGGCCGGTCACGTCGCCCGGGAGCACGGCGACGCCGTCCGGCCAGTAGCGCTGCCGTTGGAAGGCATACGTCGGCAGGTCGACGAGGCGCCCGGATCCCCCGGCCACCGTCTCCCAGGAAACGGCAGCTCCAACGGCCTGCAACTTGGCGACGGCGTGCAGCAACGTCCACGGCTCGGGCTGTCCCCGGCGCAGAGCGGGAATGAAGACGCCCTCGGCGCAGTCCTGGCCCATCGCGGTCAGTACGGCGTCGGGGCCGAGCTCCAGGAAGACCCGTACTCCTTCGGCTTCCAGCGTCCGCATCGTGTCCAGGAAGCGCACCGGCTGCCGGACATGAGCAACCCAGTAGTCCGCGTCGTGGCCAAATGTGATCGGAATCCGCGGAGGGTTGTACGTCAGGGACTCGGCGACCTGGCGGAAGTCATCCAGCATCGGGTCCATCAACGGAGAGTGGAAAGCGTGGCTGACCTTCAGCCGCTTGGACTTGCGGCCGGGGAACCGCGCGACCACCGCGTCGACCGCGTCTGCGTCCCCGGCCACGACGACCGACGAAGGACCGTTGATCGCGGCAACGCTCACCCGCTCGGTGAGGTGCGGCTGGACTTCGTCTTCTGAGGCGTTCAGGGCCACCATCGCCCCGCCCTCGGGAAGGGCCTGCATCAGACGGCCCCGGGCCGTGACCAGGGTGCAGGCGTCCTCAAGGGACAGCACCCCGGCCACATGAGCGGCGGCGATCTCCCCGATGGAATGCCCCGCCAGGAAGTCCGGCACGATGCCCCACGACTCGACCAGGCGGAACAGCGCCACCTCGACCGCGAACAACGCCGGCTGAGTGAACTCCGTACGATCCAGCGACTCACCGTCGATGGCGGGCAGATGAGCACACACCCGGTCGTACGCCTCGGCGAACACCGGATACGTCTCATACAGTTCCCGGCCCATCCCGGCCCGCTGAGACCCCTGACCGGTGAACAGGAACGCCAGCCTGCCCGCCGTACCGGTTCCCTGGACGACGCCGGGGGCCGACTCACCTCGCGCCAGCACCCCCAGGCCGGCCACGAGCGCGTCACGGTCCCCGCCCAGCACCACCGCGCGGTGGTCGAACACCGGCCGGCCCGCCAGTGAACGGGCCACGTCTGCCGCTCCGAGCTCGGGATCGGCGTCCAGATGCCCGCGCAGCCGCACCGCCTGATCGCGCAACGCGTGCTCACTCTTGCCCGACAGCACCCACGCCGCCGGGCCGTCGAAGGCGAGCTCGGCGGCAGGCTCCTCCACGGAGGCCGCCTGCTCCACGATCACGTGAGCGTTGGTGCCGCTGAACCCGAACGACGACACTCCCGCCCGCCTCGGACGGTCCAGTTCGGGCCACGGCCTGGCCTCGGTCAGCAGCTCGACCTCTCCAGCCGACCAGTCCACATGCGGCGACGGCTCACCGACGTGCAGGGTCTTCGGCAGCACCCCATGGCGCATCGCCATGACCATCTTGATCACACCGCCCACCCCGGCGGCCGCCTGCGAATGCCCGATGTTGGACTTCAGCGAACCGAGATAGAGAGGCGTCTCCCGCTCCTGGCCGTACGTCGCGAGAAGCGCCTGCGCCTCGATCGGGTCGCCGAGCGTGGTGCCGGTGCCGTGTGCCTCCACCACATCCACATCCGCCGGACCAAGCCCCGCACCGGCCAGCGCCTGCCGGATCACCCGCTGCTGCGACGGCCCGTTCGGCGCCGTCAAGCCATTCGAAGCACCGTCCTGGTTCACCGCCGAGCCGCGCACGACCGCGAGCACCTGATGGCCGTTGCGCTCGGCGTCCGACAGCCGCTCAAGCAGCAGCACGCCCACACCCTCCGACCAGCCCGTCCCGTCAGCCGACGCGGAGAAGGCCTTGCACCGCCCGTCCGCCGCCAGCCCGCGCTGCCGGGAGAACTCCACGAACGCGCCCGGCGTGGCCATCACGGTCACGCCACCCGCCAGAGCCAGCGAGCACTCCCCCTGCCGCAGCGCCTGCACCGCCAGATGCAACGCCACCAGCGACGACGAACACGCCGTATCCACCGTCACCGCCGGACCCTCCAGCCCGAACACGTAGGAAAGCCGTCCCGACACCACACTGCCCGCGTTGCCGGTGCCGAGGTGACCCTCCGCGTCCTCGATGCGCTGCTGCACGAGACCCGCGTAGTCGTGGTACATCACACCCGCGAACACGCCCGTACGGCTGCCGCGCAGCGAATGCGGGTCGATGCCCGCCCGCTCGAAGGCCTCCCACGACGTCTCCAGCAGCAACCGCTGCTGCGGATCCATCGCCAGTGCCTCACGCGGCGAGATCCCGAAGAACGCGGCGTCGAACTCCGCCGCGTCATGCAGGAACCCGCCCTCCCGCGAGTAGCTCTTGCCCGCGCGGCCCGGCTCAGGATCGTAAAGCGTCTCGACGTTCCAGCCACGGTCGTCCGGGAACGGCGAGATGCCGTCACGACCGGACGCGACCAGCCGCCACAACTCCTCCGGAGAACGCACACCCCCCGGATAACGGCAGCTCATCGCCACAATCGCGATCGGCTCGTCGGCGCCGGAGGCGGGGCTGGCGGCCGGGGTGACGACTTCGCCGCCGATGCCGAGGATCTCGGTGAGGAGCTGCTCGGCCAGCACGGCGGGATTCGGATAGTCGAACACCAGGCTCGCCGGCAGTCGCAGCCCGGTGTCGGTGTTGAGCCGGTTGCGCAGCTCGACCGCGGTCAGGGAGTCGAAGCCCAGCTCCTTGAACGCCTTGCCCGGCTCGATTCCGTCCGGCGACGCGTGGCCCAGCACGGCGGCGACATGCCCGCGAACCAGGTCGACCAGGAACCGTCCACGTTCGGCGTGCGGCAGCGCGGCCAGGCGGTCCCGCAGTGCCGAGGCGCCCGGGTGGCGCTCCACGCTGCGCCGTACGGGGGTCCTGACGAGCCCGCGCAGCACGGCGGGCACCCCACCGCGGGCCATGGCCGCGAGGTCCAGCTTGATCGGCACCAGCACCGGCCGGTCGGCGTCCAGGGCGGCGTCGAACAGGCTCAGCCCTTCCCGCGCCGACAGGGCCGAGACGCCGTTTCGAGCCATCCGCTCGACGTCCGACGCTTCGAGCTCGGCGGCCATGCTGGAGTCCTGGTCCCACAGGCCCCAGGCCAGCGAGACGCCGGGCAGCCCTTGGGCGCGGCGGTGCCGTGCCAGCGCGTCGAGGAGTGCGTTGGCCGCCGCGTAGTTGCCCTGACCGGCGTTGCCGAACACCCCTGAGGCGGAGGAGAACAGAACGAAGGCCCGCAGGTCCAGCCCGCGTGTCAGCTCGTGCAGGTGCAGCGCGGCCTCGGCCTTGGGCCTCAGCACCCGCTCCAGCCGCTCCGGCGTCAGGGATGTGATCACGCCGTCGTCCAGGACTCCAGCGGTGTGGATCACCCCGGTGAGCGAAGGCCCGATCTCATCGATCAGGCCGGCCAGCGCCGCCCGGTCGGCGACGTCGCAGGCCGCGACGGCTACCGAGGCGCCGAGTTCTTCCAGGCCGGCGACCAGCTCACCGGCGCCGGGGGCGTCCAGACCACGGCGGCTGGTCAGCACCAGACGCCGCACCCCCCAACGCGTCACCAGGTGCCGCGCCAGCAGTCCGCCAAGAGTGCCGGTCCCACCGGTGATCAGGACGGCGCCGTCGGCGTCGAAGGCCGCGGCCGTGCTTGCGGACCCCGCCGGTACGGTCGTCTCCGCCGTGGGCGCCACCACGCGGGTCAGGCGGGGGGCGAAGACCTTGCCGTCGCGGACCGCGACCTGCGGCTCACCGGCCCCCACCGCCATCGCGACAGCCGAAAGGTCATCGGTGTCGACCAAGACGATCCGATCGGGGTTCTCCGCCTGCGCCGAGTGCACCAGCCCCCACACCGCCGCACCAGCCAGATCGTCGGAGCCCTCCTCCGGCCCCACGGCACCCGACGTCACCACGACCAGCCGCGAACCGGACAACCCCTCATCGGCCAGGAACTCCTGCACCACCCCCAAGGTCCGCTCCACCGCGGGCCCCACCTCACCCCCACCACATTCCACGACCACCAGCCCGGCCTCCGCAGAAGCCGCCACCGGAACAGGAACCGGAACCCACTCCACCCCGAACAGCGACTCCACCCGCCGCACGCTGAGCTGCTCGACGGAGACCGGGCGCAGCGTCAGGCAGCCGACGGACGCGACCGCCCGTCCGGACTCGTCGGCCAGCTCAAGGGCCACCCCGTCGCGGCCGGCGGGCGACAGCCGTACGCGGAGAGAGGCCGATCCGACCGCCCGCAGGCTCACGTCACTCCAGGAGAACGGCAGCCGCGCACCGTCGCCGTCGGCGAACCGGCCGAGGCTGATCGCGTGCAACGCCGCGTCGAGCAGCGCGGGATGCAGCCCGAACCCCTCCGGCTCCGCGTCGGCGGGCAGTGCCACCTCGGCGAAGACGTCCTCACCCCGCCGCCAGGCCGCGCGCAGCCCGGCGAAGACCGGGCCGTACCCGAACCCGACGTCGGCCAGGCGCTCGTAGTGATCCGTCAGGTCGACCGGCTCGGCCCCTGCCGGAGGCCACGCCGCGAGGTCGAAGTCGCCGGAGGCCGCGTGGGAGGCCAGCACGCCCGACGCGTGGCGCGTCCAGGGCAGCTCGGCGAAGTCGCCCTCGGGCCGCGAGTACACCTCGACGGAGCGCCGCCCCGACTCGTCAGCGGAGCCGACCAGCAGTTGCAACTGCACCGCGCCCTCGCCGGCAAGCAGCAGCGGGGCCTCGACCGTCAGCTCCTCCAGCAGGCCGCATCCCGCCTGGTCCCCCGCCTTGATCGCCAGCTCGACGAAGGCCGCGCCGGGCAAGATCACCGACCCCATGACGGCGTGCTCGGCCAGCCACGGGTGCGACCGGCGCGACAGCCGTCCGGTGAAGAGGAATCCTTCGCCGTGGGCCAGCGTGACCGCCGCGCCCAGCAGCGGGTGGCCCGCCGTTCCCAGACCGGCCGACCGCACGTCGCCCGACCCGGCGGGTGCGTCCAGCCAGTACGGCTCCCGCTGGAACGCGTATGTCGGCAGCTCCACCCGCCGGGTGCTCCCACCGGCGAACACGGCCCCGCGGTCGAGAGCCACACCGCTGACGTGCAGGAGCGCCAGCCCGGCCGTCAACGTCTCACGCTCGGAACGTCCCGCCCTGAGCAGCGAGACGAAGGTGCCGTCGGCGCAGTCCTGCCCCATCGCGGACAGTACGGCGTCGGGACCGAGCTCCAGGAAGACCCGCACGCCCTCGGCTACCAGCGTCCGCATGGTGTCCAGGAACCGGACCGGCTGACGGACGTGGGAGACCCAGTAGTCGGCGTCCGAGCCGAAGACGATCGGAATCCGGGGCGGGTTGTACGTCAGGGACTCGGCGACCTCACGGAAGTCGTCCAGCATCGGGTCCATCAGCGGCGAGTGGAAGGCGTGGCTGACCTTCAGCCGCTTGGACTTGCGGCCCTCGAAAGCCGCGACCACCGCCGCGACGGCGTCCTCCTCACCCGCGACGACGACCGACGAAGGGCCGTTGATCGCGGCGACGCTCACCCGGTCGGTGAGGTGCGGCAGCACCTCCTCCTCCGAAGCCTGGAGCGCCACCATCGCCCCACCCTCGGGAAGCGCCTGCATGAGACGTGCCCGTGCCTCCACCAGCGTGCACGCGTCCTCCAGAGACAGCACCCCGGCCACGTGCGCGGCGGCGATCTCGCCGATCGAATGCCCGGCGAGGAAGTGCGGAACGATGCCCCACGACTCCACCAGCCGGAACAGCGCCACCTCGACGGCGAAAAGCGCCGGCTGGGTGTAGGCCGTCCGGTCCAGCAGCCCAGAATCCCCGAAGATCACGTCCTTCACCGGCAGACGCGCGCACACCTGGTCGAACGCCTCGGCGAACACCGGATACGTCTCGTACAGCTCCCGGCCCATCCCGGCCCGCTGCGACCCCTGCCCGGTGAACAGGAACGCCACCTTGCCGCCGGTCACGGTCCCCCGAACGACGCCGGGGGCCTCCGTACCGGTGGCCAGGGCGGCAAGGCCGTCCCCGAGCGCGTCCCGGCTGTCTCCCCGTACGACCGCCCGGTGGTCGAAGGCCGGGCGGACCGCCAGCGCGTAGGCGACATCCGCCGCATCCAGCTCGGGATGAGCGTCCAGATGCCCGCGCAGCCGCACCGCCTGATCGCGCAACGCGTGCTCGCTCTTGCCCGACAGCACCCACGCCGGCGGGCCGGCGAAGACGCGCTCGGC
Organism: Microbispora sp. NPDC049125; assembly: GCF_040802045.1. NCBI lineage: Bacteria > Bacillati > Actinomycetota > Actinomycetes > Streptosporangiales > Streptosporangiaceae > Microbispora > Microbispora sp. NPDC049125. Next base: position 8,190 of record NZ_JBEZDW010000077.1, read on the forward strand.
GGCGGGCTCCTCCGGGGAGCCGTCCGCCTCGCTCGACTCGGCACGATCCTCAGCCGGAGCCTGCTCGACGATCACGTGGGCGTTGGTGCCGCTGAACCCGAACGACGACACCCCGGCCCGCCTCGGACGGTCGATCGACGGCCACGGCCGCGCCTCAGTCAGCAGCTCGACCGCACCCGACGACCAGTCCACATGCGGCGACGGCTCATCCACATGCAGGGTCTTCGGCAGCACCCCATGGCGCATCGCCATGACCATCTTGATCACACCGCCGACGCCGGCCGCCGCCTGCGAATGCCCGATGTTGGACTTCAACGACCCCAGATAGAGAGGCGTCTCCCGCTCCTGGCCGTACGTCGCCAGAAGCGCCTGCGCCTCGATCGGGTCGCCGAGCGTGGTGCCCGTGCCATGCGCCTCGACGACGTCGACCTGGTCGGCGGCGACGCGTCCGTTCGCCAGCGCCTGCATGATGACGCGCCGCTGCGAAGGGCCGTTCGGCGCGGTCAGCCCGTTGCTGGCGCCGTCCTGGTTGATCGCCGAGCCGCGCACCACGGCCAGCACCTCGTGCCCGTTGCGCTCGGCGTCCGACAGCCGCTCGAGCAGCAGGACGCCGGCGCCTTCCGACCAGCCCGTCCCGTCGGCCGCCGCCGCGAACGGCTTGCATCGCCCGTCGGCCGCCAGGCCGCGCTGGCGGCTGAACTCCACGAACGCCGCCGGTGTCGCCATGACCGTCACGCCGCCCGCGAGGGCCAGCGAGCACTCGCCCTGCCGGAGCGCCTGCACCGCCAGATGCAGCGCCACCAGCGACGACGAGCACGCCGTGTCGATGGTGACGGCCGGGCCCTCCAGCCCGAAGGTGTAGGCGAGCCGCCCGGACGCGACGCTGCCCGCGTTGCCCGTGCCGAGGAAGCCCTCGACGCTCTCCGGCACGGCGGGCAGCCGCGACAGGTAGTCGTGGTACATCACGCCCGCGAACACGCCCGTACGGCTGCCGCGCAGCGAGTCCGGGTCGATGCCCGCCCGCTCGAACGCCTCCCACGAGATCTCCAGCAGCAGCCGCTGCTGCGGATCCATCGCCAGCGCCTCACGTGGCGAGATCCCGAAGAACGCGGCGTCGAACTCCGCCGCGTCATGCAGGAACCCGCCCTCCCGCGAGTACGTCTTCCCGGCGCGGCCCGGCTCAGGATCGTAGACGTCCTCGACGTCCCACCCCCGGTTGTCCGGGAACGGCGAGATGCCGTCACCGCCGGACGCGACCAGCCGCCACAGCTCCTCCGGCGAACGCACACCCCCCGGATAACGGCAGCTCATCGCCACAATCGCGATCGGCTCCCGGGACGCCGCCGTGAGCTGGCGGTTCTGCTGCCGCAGGCGTTCGGTCTCCTTGAGAGACGCGCGCAGGGCCTCGACGATCTTTTCGTTGGACGTAGCCATCTTCAGCTCCACACGTCGGGCATCATCAGGAGTCGGTAGTGTCGAACGCCATCTGGATCAGGCTTTCGGCGTCCATCAAGTCGATCGAGTCCTCGTCCTCGCCCGCATCGGGCGCCGCGAGGGCCTCGTCACGCATTCCGGTGAGTTCCAGCAGGCTGTCGAGCAGCCCGGCCTCCCGCAGGCGGGCCAGCGGGACTGCTGACAGTGCCCTGCGGAAGTCCGCCTCGCCGTCGCCGAGCAGACCGGCGTCGGCCTCGGGGAAGAGGTCGGCCCCCAGGCGCTCCGCGAGCGCCGCGGGGGTGGGATGGTCGAAGATCAGGGTGGCGGGGAGCCTGAGCCCGGTGGCCGCGTTCAGGCGGTTGCGCAGCTCGACGGCGGTGAGGGAGTCGAAGCCCAGCTCCTTGAACGCCCTGCCGCCGTCGACCGTCGTCCCCGGCGCGTGCCCGAGGACCCCGGCGACCTGCGTGCACACCGTCTCCAGCAGAGCGCGCTCCCTCTCGGCCGGCGACAGCCCGGCAAGTCGCGCCGGCAGCGTCGCCGCCTGCGTGGCCGTGGCGGCAGGTCCGCGCCGCCGGGATGGGCGGATCAGCCCGCGCAGCAGCGGCGGCACGGTCTCACCCGTGTGCATGGCCGCGAGATCCAGCCGCGCGGGGAGCAGCACCGGCCGGCCCGCGGCCTGCGCCGCGTCGAACAGCGCGAGCCCCTCGGCGGCGGACAGCGGGGCCATGCCCGCCCTGGCCATCCTGACCAGGTCGGCCTCTTCCAGCCCTCCGCCCATGCCGCCGGCCTCGGCCCACAGGCCCCAGGCGAGCGAGACCGCGGGCAGGCCGCGGAAGCGCCGGTGCTGGGCGAGCGCGTCGAGGAAGGCGTTGGCCGCGGCGTAGTTGGCCTGCCCGGCGGCGCCGAACGTGCCGGCGACCGACGAGAACAGCACGAAGGCGTCCAGGTCTCCGGCGAGCTCGTGCAGGTTGCGCGCGCCCTCGGCCTTCGGCCGCATGACCGCGTCGAGCCGTTCGGGGGTGAGCGAGGCCACGGTGGCGTCGTCGAGCACTCCGGCGGTGTGGACGACCGCGCGCGGGGAGTGCTCGGCGAGCAGTGCGGCCAGCTCGTCCCGGTCGGCGATGTCGCAGGCCACGACCGTGGCGGCGGCGCCCAACGCGGCCAGCTCGGCGGTCAGCTCGGCGGCGCCCGGCGCGCCGGGGCCGCGGCGGCTCACGAGGAGCAGGCGGCGCACGCCGTACTCCGCCGCCAGGTGCCTCGCCACGAGGCGGCCCAGCGCGCCCGTCGCACCGGTGATCAGGACGGTGCCCTCGGGATCCAGCGTCAGCCGTTCGCCGTCGGCGGCCGCCCGTGCCAGGCGCGGCGCGTGGACGGCGCCGCCGCGCAGGGCGACCTGCGGTTCGCCGGTGGCCACGGCGGCGGCGAGGAGGACGGGATCGTCACGGTCGACGTCGGCGAGGACGAATCTTCCGGGATGCTCCGACTGCACCGATCTGACCAGCCCCCACACGGTGGCGGCGGCCAGGTCGGGCACGTCCTCGGAGGCGTCGGCGGCGACGGCGCCCCTGGTGACGAAGACGAGACGGGAGTGCTCGAACCGCTCATCGGACAGCCATCGCTGCGCGAGCGCCAGCGCCGCATGCGCGTCGGGCGCCGACGCCTGGACGGTGTCCGGTACGGCATCGCCGTCGGCCAGCGCGTCGAGGCGCGGGATCGGGATGCCGTCGGACCGGTCGAGGGGGACGCGGGCCCAGTCGACGCCGAACAGCGCGTCGTGCCCGGTGACGAGCTGGTCCGAGATCGGCCGCAGGACCAGCGACTCCACCACGGCCACGGTGCGGCCGGCCCCGTCGGCCAGGGTCAGCCCGACGGCGTCCCTGCCCGCCGGCGCCAGCCGGACCCGTGCGGCGGAGGCGCCGGGGACGGCGACCGAGACCCCTGACCAGGAGAAGGGCATCCCCGGCTCCTGGACGAAGGTCCCGAGGCCGATGGCCTGGAGCGCGGCGTCGAGCAGTGCGGGATGCAGGGCGAAGGCCGCGGCGTCCATCTCGGCGTCCTCGGCCAGCCGCACCTCGGCGAAGACCTCGTCACCTCGCCGCCACACCGCCCGCAGTCCCTGGAAGGCCGGGCCGTACCCGAAGCCGACCTCGGCCATCCGGTCGTAGAAGTCGTCCAGCGCGACCGGCACGGCGTCCGGCGGCGGCCAGGCCGCGAGGTCGGCCGGCTCCGCCGGGGCGGTCCGCCTCCCCACGAAGCCCGTGGCGTGGCACTCCCAGGGGCCGTCGCCGGTGCGCGAGTGCAGGGTGAAGGAGCGCGTGCCCGTCTCGTCGGTCTCGTCCGCCTCGCCGACGGCGACCTGGATCTGCACGGAACCGTGCTCCGGCAGGACCAGCGGGGCGTGCAGCGTGAGCTCGTCGACGCGGTCGCAGCCGACCTGGTCGCCCGCCCTGATGGCCAGCTCGGCGAACGCCGTGCCCGGGAGGATGACGGTGCCCGCCACGGCGTGGTCGGCCAGCCAGGGATGCGTGGAGAGCGAGAGCCGGCCGGTGAACAGCAGCCCGTCTCCCTCGGCCAGCGGCACCGCCGCTCCCAGAAGGGGGTGATCGGCGGAGTCCAGGCCGGCGGACCCCATGTCGGTGGTGGAGGTGGCGGCCCTGAGCCAGTAGCGCTGGCGCTGGAAGGCGTAGGTGGGCAGGTCGACCCGCCGGCCGCCGTGGAGCACAGCCCGCCAGTCGATGGCCATGCCCGCGACGTGGAGCCGGGCCAGGGCGGTGGTGAGTGTCTCCGTCTCAGGCCTGCCCTTGCGGAGTGCCGGGATGAAGGTGCCGTCGGCGCAGTCTTGGCCCATCGCGGTCAGTACGGCGTCGGGGCCCAGCTCCAGGAAGACCCGTACTCCTTCGGCTTCCAGTGTCCGCATGGTGTCCAGGAAGCGGACCGGCTGACGGACGTGAGCGACCCAGTAGTCCGCGTCGTAGCCGAAGGTGATGGGGATCTGGGGGGTGTTGTACGTCAGAGATTCGGCGACCCGGCGGAAGTCGTCCAGCATCGGGTCCATCAGCGGGGAATGGAAGGCATGGCTGACGCGTAACCGCTTGGACTTGCGGTCGGGGAACCGTTCGATGACCGCGGTAACTGCTTCTTCGTCCCCGGCGATGACGACGGAGGCGGGGCCGTTGACGGCGGCGATGCTCACCCGGTCGGTGAGGTGGGGCTGGACTTCTTCTTCTGAGGCGTTCAGGGCGACCATCGCCCCGCCTTCAGGGAGGGCCTGCATCAGACGGCCCCGTTCGGTGACCAGCGTGCAGGCGTCCTCCAGGGACAAAACGCCGGCCACATGAGCGGCGGCGATCTCCCCGATGGAATGCCCCGCCAGGAAGTCCGGCACGATGCCCCACGACTCGACCAGGCGGAACAGCGCCACCTCGACCGCGAACAACGCCGGCTGAGTGAACTC
>NZ_JBEZDW010000078.1:0-10201 GCF_040802045.1 Microbispora sp. NPDC049125
GAGACCGGGGCCGAGGGCGCGGCCGCCGAAGAGGGGACAGGGCTCAGGGACAGGCTCATGGCCCTGACGCCTGCCGACCGTGACCGTGTCGTCCTCGAACTGGTCCGGGAGCACGTCGCGGCCGTGCTCGGGCACGCGTCGCCGGCCGACATCGATCCCGGCCGTCCGTTCAGGGACCACGGGTTCGACTCGCTCACCGGTGTGGAGCTGCGCAAGCGGCTGAACGCGGCGACCGGCCTCGCGCTGCCGGCGACGCTCGTCTTCGACTACCCGGCACCCGCCGCGCTCGCCGATCACCTTCTCTCGCTCGCCATGGGGACGGAGGCCGATGAGGCCGAGTTCACCCGGAACGTGGCCGCCGATGACGACCCGATCGTGATTGTGGCGATGAGCTGCCGGTTCCCCGGTGGGGTCCGCAGCCCCGAATCGCTGTGGCAGCTCGTGGCAGGAGGAGGGGACGCGATCTCCGCCATCCCCGCCGACCGGGGCTGGGACGTCGACGGTCTCTACGATCCCGACCCCGACCAGCCGGGCAAGAGCTACGCCGCCGAGGGCGGTTTCATGGACGACGCCGCCGAGTTCGACTCCGAGTTCTTCGGGATCTCGCCGCGTGAGGCGCTGGCGATGGACCCGCAGCAGCGGCTGCTGCTGGAGACCTCCTGGGAGGTCTTCGAGCGGGCCGGCATCGACCCGGACACGATCCGCGGCAGCCGTACCGGCGTCTTCGTCGGCTCCAACGGCCAGGACTACGGCACACTCCTGCTGATGTCGCAGGAGGGCCTCGAAGGACACGTGGCCACCGGCAACGCGGCCAGCGTCGTGTCGGGCCGGTTGGCCTACACCTTCGGGCTGGAAGGTCCGGCGGTCACGGTCGACACCGCCTGCTCCTCCTCCCTGGTGGCTCTTCATCTGGCCGCCCAGGCGCTGCGCCAGGGCGAATGCTCCCTCGCGCTGGCGGGCGGCGTGACCGTGATGGCCACACCGGGCGCGTTCCTGGAGTTCAGCCGCCAGCGCGGGCTCGCCGCCGACGGCAGGGTCAAGGCGTTCGCCGCCGCGGCCGACGGGACAGGCTGGGGTGAGGGTGTCGGCGTGCTGCTGCTTGAGCGGCTGTCGGACGCCGTCGCCAACGGGCACCAGACGCTGGCCGTGATCAAGGGCAGCGCGGTCAACCAGGACGGTGCCAGCAACGGCCTCACCGCCCCCAACGGTCCGTCCCAGCAGCGGGTCATCCGGCAGGCCCTGGCCTCCGCCGGGCTCAGCCCGGCCGAGGTGGACGCGGTCGAGGCGCACGGCACCGGCACGACGCTGGGCGACCCGATCGAGGCCCAGGCGCTCCTCGCGACGTACGGCCAGGACCGGGACGAGCCGCTCTACCTCGGGTCGATCAAGTCCAACATCGGGCACACGCAGGCGGCGGCGGGCGTGGCCGGGATCATCAAGATGGTCATGGCCATCCGCCACGGCGTGCTGCCCCACACGCTGCACGTGGACGAGCCGACTCCGCACGTGGACTGGACGGCGGGCAGCGTCGAGCTGCTGACGGAGCCCAGGCCGTGGCCCGAGCTGGACCGGCCGAGGCGGGCGGGAGTGTCGTCCTTCGGGTTCAGCGGCACCAACGCCCACGTCATCGTCGAGCAGCCCGCCGCGCCGGCCCCCGCCCCCGTCCCACCGCCCGTCGAGGGCCCCGCGCCGTGGTTCCTGTCCGCGAAAAACGAGCAGGCGCTGCGGGATCAGGCCGTACGGCTGAGGGGTCACCTCGACGCGCATCCGGAGCTGGATCCGAGAGATGTCGCCTACTCCCTCGCCACGTCGCGCTCCGCCTTCGAGCACCGCGCGATGATCGTGGGCGATCACCACGACACCCTCGCGAGCCTGGCCCGGGGGGAGTCGGCCCCGCATCTGGTCCAGGGCGTCGCCTCTTCCGGCAAGGTGGCGTTCCTGTTCACCGGTCAGGGGTCCCAGCGGGCCGGGATGGGCCGGGAGCTGTACGAGACTTACCCTGTCTTCGCCGAGGCGTACGACCAGGTCTGTGCTCATCTGCCCGCCATCGACGGCGACTTGCTGGATCGTACGGAGTTCACCCAGCCCGCTCTGTTCGCGATCGAGGTGGCGTTGTTCCGCCTGGTCGAGTCGTGGGGCATCGTTCCGGACTTCCTGGCGGGGCATTCCATCGGGGAGATCGCCGCCGCTCATGTGGCCGGGGTGTTGTCGCTTGAGGATGCCTGCACGCTTGTCACCGCGCGGGGCCGTCTGATGCAGGCCCTTCCTGAGGCTGGGGCGATGGTCGCCCTGAACGCCTCAGAAGACGAAGTCCAACCCCACCTCACCGACGCCGTCAGCATCGCCGCGATCAACGGCCCCGCCTCCGTCGTCATCGCAGGCGAGGAAGAGGCCGTCACAGCGGTCATCGCGCAATTCCCCGACCGCAAGTCCAAGCGGCTGAACGTCAGCCACGCCTTCCACTCCCCGCTGATGGACCCGATGCTGGAGGACTTCCGCCAGGTCGCCGAATCTCTGACGTACAACACCCCGCAGATCCCGATCGCGTTCGGTTCGGACGCCGACTACTGGGTCTCCCATGTCCGCCAGCCGGTGCGGTTCCTGGACACGATGCGGACGCTGGAAGCCGAAGGAGTACGGGTCTTCCTGGAGCTCGGTCCCGACGCCGTACTGACCGCGATGGGCCAGGACTGCGCCGACGGCACGTTCATCCCGGCACTCCGTAAGGGGAGGCCGGAGGCGGAGACCGTCACCACCGCCCTGGCCCGGCTCCACGTCGCGGGCGTCACCCCCGACTGGGCCGCCCTGTTCCCCGGCGCCCGGCAGGTGGACCTGCCCACCTATCCCTTCCAGAGGCAGCGCTTCTGGCCCCGTCCCCGCACCGTCTCTCCAGGAGAGGCGACCGGACTCGGCCTCGACGCGGCCGGGCACCCGCTGCTCGGCGCCGCCGTACCCGTGGCCGGTGGGGACGGGTTCCTGTTCACCGGCAGGCTGTCCGCCCAGACGCAGCCCTGGCTCGCCGACCACGTGGTCATGGGCAGGGTCATCCTGCCCGGCACGGCCTTCGTCGAGCTGGCCATCAGAGCGGGCGACCAGGTCGGCTGCGACCATCTGGAAGAGCTGACCATCCAGGCCCCGCTGGCCCTGCCGGAGCAGGCAGGCGTACGGCTGCAGATCGCGGTGGGCACGGCCGACGACGCTGGACGCAGAACCCTCGACATCTACTCGCGCGCCGACGACCAGCCGTGGACGCACCACGCCACGGGTGTGCTGGCCCCTGGCGCGGCGGCCGAGCCGGCGGCCATGACGGCATGGCCCCCGGACGGCGAGCCGATCCCGCTTGACGGCTTCTACGACGCCCTCGCCGGCATGGGCTTCGGCTACGGCCCCTCCTTCACCGGGCTCACCAGGGCGTGGCGGCGCGACGGCGACGTCTTCGCCGAGGTCGCCCTGCCGGAGGGGACGGACGGGAGCGAGTACGGCCTGCATCCCGCCCTGCTCGACGCCGCCCTGCACGCCGTCGGCCTCGGCGAGTTCATCGCCGAAAGCGGCCGGGGACACCTGCCCTTCGCCTGGACCGGCGTCAGCCTGCACGCGGCGGGGGCCGGCGCGCTCCGCGTCCGGCTGGCTCCCACGGGCCGCGACGGCGTCACGCTGGAGATGGCCGACGACACCGGCAGGCCGGTCGCCTCCGTGGCGGGGCTGATCCTGCGCCCGGTCGACCCCGGCCAGTTCGGGGACGGCCGTCCTCAGACCGGCGACGCGCTCTTCCAGCTCACCTGGACCCCCGTGCCCGCCGTGGACGATCGACCGGACCTCTCCGACATCGGCGAGCTCGTCGAACTCGGGCGGATCCCCGACGCCGAGGCCGTACCGGGCGCTGCCTTCGTCCTGCTGACCGGCACCGGCACCGGCGACGACGACGTCGCCGCGAGGGCCGGAGCGGCCACCCGCCGGGCCCTGGCCCTCGTGCAGGACTGGCTGGCCGACGACCGCACGGCCGCCGCACGGCTCGTGCTGGTCACCAGCGGCGCGGTCGCCGTCCTTCCCGGGGAGGACGTCCGCGACCTCGCGCACGCCCCGGTCTGGGGTCTGGTCCGCTCCGCCCAGTCGGAGAACCCCGGAAGGTTCGTCCTCGTCGACGTGGACGACCCGGACCCCGGCCACCTGCACGCCGTCCTGGCCGCCGCCCTCGCCACCGGTGAGGCGCAGCTCGCCGTACGCGATGGCGTGGTCCACATTCCGCGCCTGGTCAGAGCGGGCGCCGACGGCGCGCTTGTGCCGCCCGCCGGTGAGCGCGTCTGGCGGCTGGACGTCACAGCCAAGGGCACCCTGGCCAACCTCACGCTCGTGCCCAACCCCGAAGGCGTCGCCCCCCTGGCCGAAGGCGAGGTCCGCGTCGCCGTACGCGCCGCCGGGGTGAACTTCCGTGACGTGCTGAACGCGCTCGGCATGTACCCCGGCCCGGCGGGGCTCCTCGGCATCGAGGGCGCCGGCGTCGTCGCCGAGGTCGGCCCCGGCGTGACCGGCCTCGCGGTCGGCGACCCGGTGATGGGCCTGCTGTCCGGCGCGTTCGGCCCGCTGTCCGTGACCGACCGCCGCTACCTGGCCAAGATCCCCGCCGGGTGGACGTTCGAGCAGGCCGCGTCGGCGCCCATCGTCTTCCTCACGGCGTACTACGCGCTCACCGACCTCGGCAGCCTGCGCGCGGGGGAGTCGGTGCTGGTCCACGCGGCGGCGGGCGGCGTCGGCATGGCCGCCGTCCAGCTCGCCAGGCATCTCGGGGCCGAGGTCTTCGGCACGGCCGGCGTCGGCAAGTGGGACACCCTCCGCGCCATGGGCCTGGACGACGAGCACATCGCCTCCTCCAGGACGCTGGAGTTCGAGGACGCCTTCCTGCGGGCGACCGGCGGACGCGGCGTGGACGTGGTGCTCGACTCTCTCGCCCGCGACTTCGTCGACGCCTCACTGCGGCTGCTACCGCGGGGCGGGCGGTTCCTGGAGATGGGCAAAACCGACGTCCGCGATCCCGCCGACGTCGCAGCCGCCCACCCGGGCGTCGGCTACCAGGCGTTCGACCTCATCGAGGCCGGTCCCGACCGGATCGCCCGCATGTTCGCCGAGGTGCTCGGGCTGTTCGACAGCGGCGCGCTGACCCCTCTCCCGCTCACGGTGTGGGACGTACGGCGGGCGCCGGAGGCGTTCCGGCTGCTCAGCCAGGCCCAGCATGTCGGCAAGGTCGTGCTGACCGTCCCCGCCGGCTGGAACCCGGACGGCACCGTACTGATCACCGGCGGCACCGGCGCCCTGGGCGGCAGGCTGGCCAGGCACCTGGTCGCCGAGCACGGCGTGCGCCACCTGCTGCTGACCAGCCGTACCGGCGGCGAGCCCGACGCCGAGCTCGTCGCGCTCGGCGCCGAGGTCACGGTGGCGGCCTGCGACGTGGCCGACCGCGAGGCGCTGCGGGCCCTGCTGGCCGCGATCCCCGCCGAGCACCCGCTGACCGCGGTCGTCCACACGGCGGGCGTCCTCGACGACGGCGTGGTGGAGGGCCTCACCCCCGAACGTCTCGCCGCGGTGCTCCGCCCCAAGATCGACGGGGCGGTCAACCTGCACGAGCTCACCGGCGACGTGGACGCGTTCGTCCTCTACTCCTCGGTTTCCGGCGCGTTCGGCAACGGAGGGCAGGCCGGTTACGCGGCGGCGAACGTCTTCCTCGACGCGCTGGCCGCGCACCGCAGGGCGGCGGGCCTGCCCGCGCAGTCGCTGGCCTGGGGCCCCTGGGCGGAGGGCGGCATGCTCGGCACGCTCGGCGAGGAGGAGATCCGCCGCATGACCCGGGGAGCCGTGCCGCCGCTCAGCGCGCCGGAAGGGCTGGCGCTGTTCGACGCGGCCGGATCGCTGGACGCCGCCACCGTCGTCCCCGTCCGGCTGAACCTTCCCGTGCTGCGGAACGCCGCCACGCTGCCCGCCGTACTGCGCGGCCTCGTCGGCGCCCCGGCCAGGCGCGTCGTCGACACGGGCGCGGCGGCCGCGGCCACGCTGCGCGAGCGGCTGGCGAGCGCGCCGGACGCGGGACGGGAGCCGCTGCTCGTGGAACTCGTCTGCACCGAGGTGGCCACCGTGCTCGGCCACGGCACGGGGACAGGGATCGAGCCGGAGCGGGCGTTCAAGGAGCTCGGCTTCGACTCGCTCACCTCGGTGGAGCTGCGCAACCGGCTCAACGCGGCGACGGGGCTGCGCCTCCCGGCGACGCTCGTCTTCGACCACCCGACGCCCGCCGCGCTGGCGAGGCGCCTGCGCGTGGATCTCCTGGGAGACGAGACGCCGGCGGCGCTGCCGGTGCTCGGCGAGCTGGACCGGCTGGAGGCCATCCTCCTGGCGTCGACGCCCGGCCACGCCGAGCACGACAAGATCACGATGCGTTTGCGGAGTCTGCTGTCGAAATGGAGTGACACGCACAGTGCGACCGACGAGGACCGTGAACTTCAGTCAGCGACCGCCGACGACATCTTCGAACTGCTCGACAAAGAACTCGGCATTTCCTGAAACTTCGACCCTTTTCCCCACCGCTCCCAGGAGGTGACGTCATGGCGAACGAAGAGAAGTATCTCGAATATCTCAAGCGCGCCACCGCTGACCTGCGTCAGGCGCGCAGGCAGATTCGCGAGATGGAGGAGCGGGACCAGGAGCTCATCGCCATCGTCGCCATGAGCTGCCGGTTCGCCGGCGGCGTCCGCACCCCTGAGGACCTGTGGGACCTGGTCGCCGCGGGAGGGGACGGCATCGGCGCCTTCCCCACCGACCGCGGCTGGGACCTCGACGAGCTCCACGGCGAGGACGCCGGCACCACCAACGCCCGCGAGGGCGGCTTCCTCCACGACGCGGCCGAGTTCGACGCGGGCTTCTTCGGGATCTCGCCGCGTGAGGCGACCGCGATGGACCCCCAGCAGCGGGTGCTGCTGGAGACCGCCTGGGAGGCGCTGGAGCGGGCCGGCATCGACCCGGCGTCGCTGCGCGGCAGCCGGGGCGGCGTCTTCGTCGGCGCCGCCTCCTCCGGGTACGGCGGGGGCGTCCACGAGGGCCTGCGCGGCCTTGAGGGACACCTGCTGACCGGCAACGCGACCAGTGTGATCTCCGGCCGCATCTCGTACGCGCTGGGCCTCGAAGGCCCGTCGGCCACCATCGACACCGCGTGTTCGTCCTCTCTCGTCGCGCTCCACCTCGCCATCCAGTCCCTTCGCCAGGACGAGTGCTCGCTCGCCCTGGTCGGCGGCGTCACCGTGATGACGCACCCGGGCACGTTCATCGCCTTCAGCCGCCAGCAGGGCCTGTCGGCCGACGGCCGGTGCAAGGCGTTCTCCGCCGACGCCGACGGCACCGGCTGGTCGGAGGGCGTCGGCGTCCTGCTCGTCGAGCGGCTGTCGGACGCCGTCCGGAACGGGCACCCCGTGCTCGCCGTCGTCCGCGGCTCCGCCGTCAACCAGGACGGCGCCAGCAACGGCCTCACCGCGCCGAACGGCCCTTCCCAGCAGCGCGTCATCACCCAGGCGCTCGCCGGCGCGCGCCTGACCCCCGACCAGGTCGACGTGGTCGAGGCGCACGGCACCGGCACCGTGCTCGGCGACCCGATCGAGGCGCAGGCGCTTCTGGCGACGTACGGCCAGGCCCGGCCGGCGGACCAGCCGCTGTGGCTGGGGTCCCTGAAGTCGAACGTCGGTCACTCGCAGGCGGCGGCCGGAGTCGGCGGGATCATCAAGATGGTCATGGCGATCCGCCACGGCCTGATGCCGAAGACGCTCCACGTCAACGAGCCCACCCCGCACGTCGACTGGGCGTCGGGCGCCGTACGCCTGCTGACCGAGGCCAGGCCGTGGCCCGAGGTCGACCGCCCGCGCCGGGCCGCCGTGTCCTCCTTCGGCATCAGCGGCACCAACGCGCACACGATCATCGAGCAGGCTCCGGTGGCCGAGGAGCCCCCCGCCGCCGAGGTCTCCACCGCGTCGCCCGCCCTGCCCGTGCTCGTTTCCGGCCGTACGGCCGAGGCGCTGCGCGCCCAGGCCGGACGTCTCCGGAGCGCGCTCGACGCGGGGACCGGGCTGAAGGACATGGCCTACTCCCTCGCCACCACCCGATCCACTTTCGAGCATCGCGCCGCGATCGTGGCCGAGGACATCGAGTCGGTCCGGCGCGGACTGGACGCCCTGGCCACCGGTACGGCCACGCCCGGCGTCGTACAGGACGTCGCCTCGGGGCGGGGCAAGGTGGCGTTCCTGTTCACGGGGCAGGGGTCGCAGCGGGCGGGGATGGGCCGGGAGCTGTATGAGGTCTTCCCGGTGTTCGCCGAGGCGTTCGACGCGGTGTGCGCTCATCTGGGTGTGCCGGTGCGGGAGGCGATCGCCGATGAGCGGTTGCTGAGGCGTACGGAGTTCACTCAGCCGGCGTTGTTCGCGGTTGAGGTGGCGTTGTTCCGCCTGGTGGAGTCGTGGGGCATCGTGCCGGACTTCCTGGCGGGGCATTCGATCGGTGAGATCGCGGCCGCTCATGTGGCCGGGGTGCTGTCGCTTGAGGATGCCTGCACCCTTGTCGCCGCCCGGGGCCGGTTGATGCAGGCGCTTCCCGAGGGTGGGGCGATGGTGGCCCTGAACGCCTCGGAGGAAGAGGTCCTGCCGTATCTGACCGACCGGGTGAGCGTGGCGGCGATCAACGGCCCTTCGTCGGTCGTCGTCGCGGGTGAGGAGGATGCCGTCACCGCCGTGGTTGCGCGGTTCCCCGACCGCAAGTCGAAGCGGTTGAAGGTCAGCCACGCCTTCCACTCCCCGCTCATGGACCCGATGCTGGAGGACTTCCGCCGGGTCGCCGAGTCGCTGACCTACAACCCGCCGCGGATCCCGATCGCTTTTGGTTCGGACGCCGATTACTGGGTCGCTCACGTTCGTCAGCCGGTGCGGTTCCTGGACATGATGCGGTCCTTGCAGGCCGACGGGGTGAGCACCTTCCTGGAGCTCGGCCCTGACGCGGTGCTGTCGGCGATGGGCCCCGAGTGCGTCGACGGTGTCTTCGTTCCTGTGCTGCGCCGGGAGCGGTCTGAGGCCGTGACGATGGTCTCCGCGCTGGCCGCCCTCCATGTGCGCGGCATCGGAATCGCCTGGAGCGCCTTCTTCGCCGGGTCGGGTGCGCGGCGGGTGGATCTGCCGACGTATGCCTTCCAGCGGGAGCGCTACTGGATCGAAACGTCACCTGCGGACCGCGAAACTCCGGCTCCGGACGGAGACAGCCAGGGAGAGAGCCGCTTCTGGGACGCGGTGGAGCAGGTTGACCTGGCGGCTGTGGCGGGGGAGCTGCGGCTGGAGGATTCGGCGGTTCGTGAGTCGCTTGGTGTGGTGTTGCCGGCGTTGTCGTCGTGGCGGCGGGGGCGTCGTGAGCGGTCGGTGGTGGACGGCTGGCGGTACCAGGTCGCGTGGAAGCCGCTGGCTTCGACGTCGCAGGGGGTGTTGTCGGGGACGTGGCTGGTGATCGTCCCCACCTTGGGTGCCGCTGTGGAGCCGGCTGGTGGTCTTGCCGGTGAACTTGTTGGGGTGTTGGCCTCTGGTGGTGCCCGGGTGGTTGAGGTGCCGGTGGATGTGGCCGGTGTTGATCGGGCGGGTCTGGCGGAGCTGATCGGCACAGCGCTGGCGTCTGTTCCGGGGTTTGAGGATTCCGGTTCGGGGGTGAGTTCGGGACCTGGCTCGGTGGCGGGTGTGGTGTCGCTGGTGGCTTTGGCTGATCAGGCTGGTGACATCGATGGGTGTGGCGTTCCTGTGGGTGTGGCGGGGACGTTGGTGGTGGTGCAGGCGTTGGGTGATGCCGGGGTGGGGGCCCCGTTGTGGGTGCTGACCTCGGGTGGGGTTGCGGTGGGCCGGGCTGAGCGGCTCGGCAGTGCGGGTGCGGCGTCGGTGTGGGGGCTGGGCCGGGTGGTGGGGTTGGAGCATCCGGAGCGGTGGGGCGGTCTGATCGATGTGCCCTCCCAGTTGGATGGGCGTGCCGGGGCCCGGCTGATCTCCGTGCTGGCCGCGGGCACGACGACTTCCGTGGCGGGTTCGGTGTTGGTTGGTGAGGATCAGGTGGCGGTGCGGGCGTCGGGGGTGTTCGTCCGGCGGTTGGTGCGTGCTGGTGCTTCCGGGGTGGGTCAGGTGGGGTGGTGTCCGCGGGGGCGGGTGCT
>NZ_JBEZDW010000079.1:0-10030 GCF_040802045.1 Microbispora sp. NPDC049125
GATCGGCATCCACATGCGCACGCAACCGCAACGCCTGATCCCGCAACGCCGCCTCACTCTTACCCGACAACACCCACGGCGTCACCGGGAAGACCGCCCCGGCGGGGGCCCGCTCCTCCGCTGTGCCCTGTTCGATGACGACGTGCGCGTTGGTGCCGCTGATGCCGAACGACGACACGGCGGCCCGGCGCGGACGGCCGGTCACGGGCCAGGGCCTGGCGTCGGTCAGCAGCTCGACGTCGCCCGACTCCCAGTCGACGTGCGGGGTCGGCTCGTCCACGTGCAACGTCTTGGGCAGCAGGCCGTGGCGCATCGCCATGACCATCTTGATGATGCCCGCCGCTCCCGCGGCCGCCTGGGTGTGGCCGATGTTCGACTTGATGGAGCCGAGGTAGAGGGGCTCGTCCCGCTCCTGGCCGTACGTCGCGAGGAGCGCCTGCGCCTCGATCGGGTCGCCCAGAGTGGTGCCCGTGCCGTGCGCCTCCACCGCGTCCACGTCCGCCACCGACAACCGCGCGTTGGCCAGCGCCTGCGCGATCACCCGCTGCTGCGACGGACCGTTCGGCGCGGTCAACCCATTCGAAGCACCGTCCTGGTTGACCGCGCTGCCCCGGATGACGGCCAGCACGGGATGACCGTTGCGCTCGGCGTCCGACAGCCGCTCAAGCAGCAGCATTCCCGCGCCCTCCGACCAGCCGGTGCCGTCGGCCGCCCCAGCGAACGACTTGCACCGCCCGTCGGCGGCCAGCCCGCGCTGGCGGCTGAAGTCGACGAAAGTGGACGCCGTCGCCATCACCGTGACGCCGCCCGCCAGAGCCAGGGAGCATTCCCCCTGGCGGAGGGCCTGGGCGGCCAGGTGCAGGGCGACCAGCGACGAGGAGCACGCGGTGTCGACGGTCACGGCCGGGCCTTCGAGCCCGAAGGTGTAGGCCAGCCGCCCGGACACCACGCTGCCCGCGTTGCCCGTGCCGAGGTAACCCTCGACATCCTGAGGTACGGCGGGCAGCCGGGAGGCGTAGTCGTGGTACATCAGGCCGGCGAAGACGCCCGCCCTGGTGCCGCGCAGCGACACCGGGTCGATTCCCGCCCGCTCGAACGCCTCCCACGAGATCTCCAGCAGCAACCGCTGCTGCGGGTCCATGGCCAGGGCCTCGCGCGGCGAGATGCCGAAGAAGGCCGGGTCGAACTCGGCGGCGTCGTGCAGGAAGCCTCCCTCTCGGGTGTAACTGGTGCCCGGCTTGTCCGGGTCGGGGTCATAGAGGCTCTCGACGTCCCAGCCTCGGTCGACGGGGAAGAGGGAGATGCCGTCCCCGCCGGAGGCGACGAGCTGCCACAGGTCTTCCGGCGTACGGACCCCGCCCGGATAGCGGCAGCTCATCGCCACGATGGCGACGGGCTCGTCCACGGCGGACGGCGCGGTGGGCGCCTGCCGTTCCGGCACGGTCTCGTCACCGACGAGCTCGGCGCGAAGGTGCGCCGCGAGGGCGAGCGGGCTCGGGTAGTCGAAGATCAGTGTGGCGGGCAGGCGGAGCCCGGTGGCCGCGTTGAGGCGGTTGCGCAGCTCGACGGCGGTGAGGGAGTCGAAGCCCAGCTCCTTGAACGCCTTGCCCGGCTCGATCCCGTCGGCTGAGGCATGGCCGAGCACGGCCGCCACCTGGGCGGCGACCACACCGGCCAGGGCCCGCTCCTGCTCCGGCGTGGACAGTCCCGCCAGGCGATCGCCCAGCCCCGCCGCCGCGATGGCCGCCTGGTTCACGCTCCGCCTTACCGGCACCCGGACCAGACCTCTGAGCAGCGCGGGCACGTCTCCTGTGCGTGCACGCGCCTCAAGTGCGACCTTGTCCAGGATCATCGGAAGCAGGAGAGGAGTGCCGGCTCCCAGTGCGAGGTCGAACAGCTCCAGCCCCTGGCCGGAGGTGAGCCCGCGCACCCCGCTCTTGCTCATCCGCTTCACATCGGCCGCGTCCAAGCTGCCGGCCATGCCTCCCGCCTGCTCCCACAACCCCCACGCCAACGACACGGCGGCAAGGCCACGGGAACGGCGATAGGCCGCCAGCCCGTCCAGGAAGGCGTTCGCCGCCGCGTAGTTGCCCTGACCGGCGTTACCGAACACCCCCGACGCCGAGGAGAACAACACGAACGCCTTCACATCACCGGCCAGCTCATGCAGGTTCAGCGCCGCGTCCACCTTCGGCCGCAACACCTTCTCCACCCGCTCCGGGGTGAGAGAGGTGATCACACCGTCGTCCAGCACACCGGCGGTGTGCACCACCGCGTCCACCGGATGATCGGCCAGCAACCGCGCCACCGCGTCCCGGTCGGCCACGTCACAGGCCACCACCGCGACCGACGCGCCCAGTTCTTCCAACTCGGAGACCAGGTCACCCGCACCGGGAGCGTCCAGGCCACGCCTGCTGGTCAACACCAACCGCCGCACCCCACGCACCGTCACCAGATGCCGGGCCAGCAACCCACCCAACGTGCCCGTGCCACCCGTGATCAACACCGTGCTGTCGGCGTCGAAACCGTCAGGCACGGACGGGGTGACAGCGGCGCGCATCAACCGGGGGGCGAACACCTTGCCCTCACGGACCGCGACCTGCGGCTCCCCCACCCCCACCGCCACCGCGACAGCCGACACCTCGTCGGCGTCGACCAGCACGATCCGATCCGGGTTCTCCGCCTGAGCCGAGCGCACCAGCCCCCACACCGCCGCACCCGCCAGATCCTCCGAACCCTCCGGCCCCACCGCACCGCAGGTGAGCACCACCAACCGCGACTCATCGAACCGCTCATCACCCACGAACGCCTGCACCCCGGCAAGCACCGACAACGCCGCCCGGCGAACCCCCAACGCGGCATCGTCATCGGCACCGCCATCAACCGACAGCACCACCACCGGAGGAACGGCCCCCCCACCCACCAGCGCCTCATCCAGCGCCGCCCAATCGGCGTAACCGTCCGCACCACCCACAAACGCCCACCCACCGGTCCCCGGGACCTCCTGTGCGGCCACCGGCACCCAGTCGAGCCCGAACAACGACTCCGAACGCCCCGACCCCACCTGCTCGACCACCACCGGCCGCAGCATCAGACCGCCCACCGAGGCCACCGGGCCGCCCATCGCATCCGTGATCTGGAGAGTCACCCCATCGGGGCCGGCGGGCGACAGCCGTACCCGGACCGACGTCGCCCCCGACGCCAGCACCCGCACATCACTCCACGAGAACGGCACATGCCCGCCACCCGCCCCCGACAGGAACGACCCCAGACCGATCGCATGCAACCCCGCGTCCAGCAACGCCGGATGCACCCCGAACCCCGCCACATCGGTGCCCTCAGGCAACGCCACCTCGGCGTAAATCTCCTCACCCCGACGCCACGCCGCCCGCACCCCCGAAAACACCGGCCCATAGGCGAAACCGGCCGCCGTGTAACGGTCGTAGAGATCGTCGACGGGGATCTGCGTCGCATCGGCGGGAGGCCAGGTCTCCGAATCGAACGGCTCGGGCGGCCCGGCCGGGGCGACGAAGCCCGTGGCGTGCTGCCGCCAGGGCTCGTCGAAGGCGGCGTCGTCCGGCCGCGAGTAGACGGTGACGGCGTGCCGCCCGGCGTCGTCGGGGGTCACCACCAGTTGCAGTTGCACGCCTCCGCGTTCGGGGAGGACGAGCGGGGCGTGGATGGTCAGCTCCTCCACCACGTCGCACCCGGCCTGGTCGGCAGCCCGCACCGCCAGCTCGACGAACGCCGTGCCCGGCACCAGCACCGACCCCTGCACCACGTGCTCACCCAGCCACGGATGCGACTGCACCGACAACCGCCCGGTGAACACCAGGCCCTCGCCGCCCGCCAGCGCCACCGCCGCACCCAGCAACGGGTGATCGGCCGATCCCAGTCCGAGCCCTCTGGCGTCTCCCGGCTGCGCGCCCCGTGTCCGTGGCCAGTACCGCTCACGCTGGAAGGCGTACGTCGGCAGGTCGACCCGGCGACCACCGGGGAAGAACGAGCTCCAGTCGGGCGTGACGCCTTCGACGTGGAGACGGGCGAGCGCCGCCACGACGGTTTGCGCCTCGGGCCGTCCTCGGCGCAGGGCGGGCACGAAGACACCCTCGACGCACTCGGGGCCCATCGCGGACAGGACCGCGTCGGGGCCGATCTCCACGAACACGCCCGCCCCATCGGCCGCCAGCGACCGCATGGCGTCGAGGAACCGGACAGGCTGCCGTACGTGGGAGACCCAGTAGTCGGCGTCCGCGCCGAAGGCGATCGGGATCCGGGGAGCGCTGTACGTCAGAGATTCGGCGACCCGGCGGAAATCGTCCAGCATCGGATCCATGAGCGGCGAGTGGAAGGCGTGGCTGACGTTCAGCCGCTTCGACTTGCGGCCGTCGAAGACCGCGACCACCGCGGCGACGGCCTCTTCCTCACCCGCGACGACGACCGACGAAGGGCCGTTGACGGCGGCGATGCCGACGGCGTCGCTCAGGTGAGGCAGGACTTCGTCTTCTGAGGCGTTCAGGGCGACCATCGCCCCACCCTCGGGAAGGGCCTGCATAAGACGGCCTCGGGCGGTGACCAGCGTGCAGGCGTCCTCAAGGGACAACACCCCGGCCACATGAGCGGCCGCGATCTCCCCGATCGAATGCCCCGCCAGGAAGTCCGGCACGATGCCCCACGACTCCAGCAGCCGGAACAACGCCACCTCGACCGCGAACAACGCCGGCTGGGTGTGGGAGGTCTGGTCCAGCGACTCGCCGCCCTCGAAGATCACCTCTCTGAGCGGCAGGTCCACTCGGGCGCACACCGCGTCGAAGGCGTCGGCGAAGGCCGGGTAGGTCTCGTACAGCTCCCGGCCCATCCCGGGCCGCTGACTGCCCTGGCCCGTGAAGAGGAACGCCAGCTTGCCGGGCGTACCGCTTCCCTGCACGACGCCCGGCGCCGACTCGCCGCGCGCCAGCGCTCCAAGGCCGGCGAGCAGGTCGGCCCGGTCCTCGCTCGCCACGACGGCTCGGTGCCCGTGCGCCGCCCGCGAGGTCGCCAGCGAGAACCCGACGTCCAGGGGCGACAGCTCGGGACGCTCCTCAAGGTGGGCGCGCAGCCGGACCGCCTGATCCCGGAGAGCCTGATCGCTCTTGCCGGACACGACCCAGGTCACCGGCCCGGTCCCGTCCACGGCGGGAGCGGGGGCGGGCGCCGGGGTCACGGGCGCCTGCTCGATGATCACATGTGCGTTGGTGCCGCTGAAGCCGAACGACGACACCCCGGCCCGCCTCGGACGGTCCACCGCCGGCCACGGGCGCGCCTCGGTCAGCAGCTCGACCGCGCCGTCCGACCAGTCCACGTGCGGCGACGGCTCGTCCACGTGCAGGGTCTTCGGCAGCATGCCCTCGCGGACGGCGAGCACCATCTTGATCACGCCGCCGACGCCGGCCGCCGCCTGCGTGTGACCGATGTTGGACTTCAGCGAGCCGAGATAGAGCGGCGTCTCCCGCTCCTGGCCGTACGTCGCCAGAAGCGCCTGCGCCTCGATCGGGTCACCCAGGACGGTGCCCGTGCCGTGTCCCTCGACGGCGTCCACGTCGGCGGCCGACAGCCCGGCGTCGGCCAGGGCCTGTGTGATGACGCGCCGCTGCGACGGCCCGTTCGGCGCCGTCAACCCATTCGAAGCACCGTCCTGGTTGACCGCCGTGCCGCGGACGACCGCGAGCACCTGATGGCCGTTGCGCTCGGCGTCCGACAGCCGCTCGAGCAGCAGGACGCCGGCGCCCTCGCCCCAGCCCGTCCCGTCGGCCGCCGCCGCGAACGGCTTGCACCGCCCGTCGGCGGCGAGCCCGCGCTGCCGGGAGAACTCCACGAACGCGCCCGGCGTGGCCATCACGGTCACGCCGCCGGTCAGCGCCAGCGAGCACTCGCCCTGCCGGAGCGCCTGCACCGCGAGGTGCATCGCCACCAGCGACGAGGAGCACGCCGTGTCCACCGTCACCGCCGGGCCCTCCAGCCCGAAGACGTACGACAGACGCCCCGACACCACGCTTGCCGCGTTGCCTGTGGCGAGATGCCCTTCGATGCCCTCCTGGGCGCCGACGAGGACCGACGCGTAGTCCTGCAGGTTGGAGCCGATGAACACGCCGGTACGGCTGCCGCGCATTGAGGCCGGGTCGACACCCGCCCGCTCGAACGCCTCCCAGGAGATCTCCAGCAGCAACCGCTGCTGGGGATCCATGGCCAGCGCCTCACGCGGCGAGATCCCGAAGAACGCGGGGTCGAACTCGGCGACGTCGTCGAGGAAGCCGCCCTCCCTGGCGTAACTGGTGCCGGACCGGTCCGGGTCGGGGTCGTAGAGCGCCTCGACGTCCCAGCCACGGTCCAGCGGGAAGTCCGAGATCGCGTCACCGCCCCCCGCGACCAGCCGCCACAGGTCGGCGGGCGCGCGTACGCCGCCGGGGTAGCGGCAGCTCATCGCGACGATGGCGATCGGCTCGTCGGCGCCGCCGCCGGGGACGGCGACCGGCTCGGGCACGGCGGTGTCCGCCCGCAGGTGTGCGGCGAGGGCGGCAGGGGTCGGGTAGTCGAAGACGAGCGTGGCGGGCAGCCGGAGCCCAAGCGCCGCGTTGAGGCGGTCGCGCAGCTCGACGGCCGTCAGCGAATCGAAGCCGAGATCCTTGAAGGCACGTGCGGGGTCGACGGCGTCGGGCGCGTCATGGCCGAGGACGCCTGCGACCTCACGCCGTACCAGCTCCAGCAGTTCCCCGGCCGACAGCGCGGGCCCAGCGGACAGCGCAGGTCCATCCGAGGCGGCGGGCCGCTCCGGCTCCAGCACGGCCCGCACCTCGGGCAGGTCGCAGATCAGCGGCCGGGCACGCGCCGCGGTGAACCCGGGGGCGAACCGGCGCCATTCGACGTCGGCGACCGTCAGGCTCGTCTCGTCTCCGGCGAGTGCCCGCTCCAGCGCGGCGACGGCGAGCTCGGGGGTGATCGTGGGCAGGCCGCGGCGGCGCAGCTGCTCCTCGGCGTCGCCCCCGGCCGCCATGCCGCCGTCGGCCCAGGGCCCCCACGCGACGGACGTCGCGACCAGCCCCCGGCCCCTGCGGTGCGCGGCGAGCGCGTCCAGGAACGCGTTCGCCGCGGAGTACGCGACCTGGTTGCCGCCGCCCCAGACACCCGCGATCGAGGAGAACAGCACGAACGCGTCCAGATCGCCGGTCAGCTCGTGCAGGTTGAGCGCGCCGAGCACCTTGGCCGCGACCGTGCCGGAGAATTCGGCGGCCGTGGTCTCCGCCAGCGGTCCGACCGAGCTCACGCCGGCCGCGTGGAACACCGCGTTCGGCGGGTGCTCGGTGAGCAGCGCGGCGAGCGCGTCGCGGTCGGCGACGTCGCACGCGGCGACGGTGACTCTGGCTCCCAGCTCCTCCAGCTCGGCGGCCAGCTCGGCCGCTCCCGGCGCGTCCGGCCCGCGGCGGCCGGTCAGCACCAGGTGCTCGGCTCCGCCGCGCGCCAGCCAGCGGGCCACGTGCCCGGCCACCGCGCCGGTCCCTCCCGTGACGAGCACGGTCCCCGACGGCCGCCACTGCCCGGCGCCCTCCTGGGGCGCGGCACGCACGAGGCGGCGGGCGAAGACGCCGGAGGCGCGGATGGCCAGCTGGTCCTCGTCTCCCATCCCCGCGACGACCGCGGCGAAGCGTTGCCAGGCACGATCGTCCGGCGCCGCCGGCAGGTCGATCAGGCCGCCCCAGCGCTCGGGGTGCTCCAGGCCCGTCACCAGGCCGATGCCCCAGATCTGCGCCCGCAGCGGATGTGTCAGCGCGTCTGACGTGTTGACGGACACGGCTCCCGACGTCACCAGCCACAGCGGCGCGTCGATCCCGGCGTCGCCGAGCGCCTGCACGAGCGCCAGCGCCGGAGCGGTCTCGCCCATCAGCGCCACCACGCCCGTCACGGCTCTGCCGTCCACCGCCTCAAGGACGCGCCGCGCCGTCGCCTCCCTGCCCGGCTCGGCCACGGCGGTGACGACCTCGGCTCCCTGCGAGGTCAGTGCCCGTACGGCGGCGTCCGTATCACCGGACCCCGCCGTGACCAGCAGGTAGGTCCCTGCCGGACGCGCCTCGGGGGCCGGCGTGACCGGCTTCCAGGTGACCCGATAACGCCAGTCGTTCACGGTGGACCGGTCACGCCGCTCCCGCCGCCAGGACGAGAGCATCGGCAGGACCGCGCCGAGCGACTCGCCGGGCTCGGTGCCCAGGGCCCCGGCCAGCGCCTCCAGGTCCTCCCGCTCGACGGCCTCCCAGAACCGGGCCTCGACCGCGTCCGATGCGGGCACGGGCAGGTCAGAAGCCCGCGCGGTGGGCCAGTAGCGCCGGCGCTGGAAGGCGTAGGTGGGCAGGTCGACGCGCTGAGCGCCGGGGAAAAGGGCGGCCCAGTCGATGGTCACACCCGCGACGTGGAGCCGGGCGAGGGCGGTGGTGACGGTCTCCGTCTCGGGCCTGCCGTTGCGGAGGGTGGGGATGAACGTGCCGTCGGCGCAGTCCTGGCCCATCGCGGTCAGTACGGCGTCGGGACCGATCTCCAGGTAGGTGGTGACGCCCTCGGCTTGCAGAGTGCGCATGGTGTCCAGGAAGCGGACCGGCTGGCGGACGTGGGCGACCCAGTAGTCGGCGTCGTGGCCGAACGTGATCGGGATCTGCGGAGGGTTGTACGTCAGGGACTCGGCGATCTGACGGAAGTCATCCAGCATCGGGTCCATGAGCGGAGAGTGGAAGGCGTGGCTGACGCGTAACCGCTTGGACTTGCGGTCGGGGAACCGTTCGATGACCGCGGTGACTGCGTCTTCGTCCCCGGCGATGACGACGGAGGCGGGGCCGTTGATCGCGGCGATGCTCACCCGGTCGGTGAGGTGGGGCTGGACTTCGTCTTCTGAGGCGTTCAGGGCGACCATCGCCCCACCCTCCGGGAGTGCCTGCATCAGCCGGCCCCGGGCCGTGACGAGGGTGCAGGCGTCCTCCAGGGACAGCACCCCAGCTACATGGGCTGCGGCGATCTCCCCGATGGAATGCCCGGCCAGGAAGTCCGGGACGATGCCCCACGACTCCACCAGGCGGAACAACGCCACCTCGATCGCGAACAACGCCGGCTGGGTGAACTCCGTACGATCCAGCAAGTCGCTGTCGATGGCGGGCAGATGGGAGCAGACCTGGTCGTACGCCTCGGCGAACACCGGGTAGGTCTCATACAGCTCACGGCCCATCCCGGCCCGCTGGGACCCCTGACCGGTGAACAGGAACGCGAGGCCATCGCCCTTCTGTGCGGTGCCTCGTACGACGCCGGTCGCCGAGTCGCCGCGGGCCAGGGCGTCAAGCCCGGCGAGGAGCCCATCCCTGCCGGTGCCGAGCAGCACCGCGCGTTCCTCAAGAGCGGCCCGCGAGGTGGCGAGGGAGTACGCGACGTCGACCGGGTCGAGTCCCGCGTTCTCGCCGAGGTACGTGTGGAGGCGCCGCGCCTGGGCGCGGAGGGATTCCCCATCCCGGGCCGAGACCGTCCAGGCGATCTGCCCGTGCGGGACCGGCGGTGCGGTTCGCGCCTCAGGCTCGACCGGCGGCGCCTGTTCGAGGATGGTGTGCGCGTTGGTGCCACTCACCCCGAACGACGACACCCCCGCACGCCGCGGACGATCCACCGCCGGCCACGGCCGCGCCTCCGTCACCACCTCAACCGCACCGGCCGACCAGTCCACATGCGGCGACGGCACATCCACATGCAACGACTCCGGCACCACCCCATGCCGCATCGCCAACACCATCTTGATCACACCGGCCACCCCCGCAGCCGCCTGCGTATGACCGATGTTCGACTTCACCGAACCCAGATAAACAGGCCTCTCCCGCCCCTGGCCGTACGTCGCGAGAACCGCCTGGGCCTCGATCGGATCACCGAGCGTGGTCCCGGTGCCGTGCGCCTCCACCACATCCACATCCGCCGGACCCAACCCCGCACCAGCCAACGCCTGCCGGATCACCCGCTGCTGAGCCGGACCATT
>NZ_JBEZDW010000080.1:0-9834 GCF_040802045.1 Microbispora sp. NPDC049125
GAGCGCGGAATCCGGGTGCCGTCGGACCTGGCCGTGGTGACCTACGACGACGAGGTGGCCGAGCTGTGCGACCCGCCGCTGACGGCGGTGCGTCCTCTAAGACGGCCGTCGGCCAGGCCGCCATCGCCTTGCTGGCGGCGCGCCTGCGTGACCCCGGACGCCCTGCGCACCGCGTTGGGACGTGTCTCCGCACGTCAGCGATGGCCAGCGCGTGGAAGCGCGCAGGCCAGGTCGCCGTCAGCGCTGTGCGCTGCCCTTCGGTGCCACGCCCGGTGCGCTCTTGCCGCTCCCGTCCTTCGGTTGTCGTGACGCAAGGGTGCTTGAGCAGGTGGGTGCCCACCTCGGTCGCTCCGGCTGGCTGCGCATGTTAGATTGTGCTCACCATCTTACGTGCGGGGCGTCGCCCGTGCCCTGGAGTCTGGACGGTTTTTGCGCGGACTCGCTGGTGCGACGGATTGGCGGTGGGTGCCGGCCGACAGGGAGCCAGGGCAGGCGATAGACGGCAGGCGTAATCTTACGCTCGGGGTGTTAGTCCGCTGGTTGATGTGACGACCTGCGACGGGGCAGAAGGCCGGCATTACGGAGGGTGATGAATGAGTCGCGTCTCGCAAGCAGAAGCGAAGGTCAACCGAGAGCGAGTGGTGGCCGCGGCCTCTCGGCTGTTCCGTGAGGACGGTGTGGTCAAGGTCGGCATCGCGGATGTGATGAAGTCGATCGGACTGACTCAAGGCGGCTTCTACAAGCAGTTCGCCTCTAAAGATGCTCTCGTTGACGAAGCGGCCGCCAAGGCCTTCGCCGACAACTTGCAAGACCTCGTGGCTCTGGACCACGAGGCCGGGGGGCATCAGGCGGCGTGGCAGTCGCTGCTCGAGTCCTACTTCTCCGTCGAGCATCGCGACAACCCTGGCACTGGTTGTCCCGCAGCCGGTTTCGCGGGCGACATTGCGCGTGAGCCCGAGCACAGGGAGACCTACGCCAGGGGCGTCCAGGAACTCGCGGGGTGGATCGCGCCTGGTGACGCCGGCCTGGCCGCCTATGCCACGCTCGTCGGCGGCATACTTCTTGCCCGTGCCACCGCAGGCACGCCTTTGTCGGAGCAGATCCTGCAGGCGGCACATGCGGCGGTGGCGAGGGCTGCCGACGGTGGTCAACCGGAAACCGGCTGACGTGTAGGCCACCTCGGTGTCCTGACCCGCTTGGTGTCCCGCAGGGCTGTGTGCGCGGCGCCGGTGTTGCCGGCGGTGGCCTCCGCGTTGGCCGTGCTGGTGGGGCTGACCGTTACCTCCTTCGGCGGATCCGTCCTCGCAGGCGTGGAGTCGGGACGCGATCGCGCCGCGGTGACCTCAGTCGGCGCGGACGCCCGCGTGCAGACCTTCGGCGCCCTGCCGCAGGGACTCGGCGCGCAGGTCCGGAAGGTTACAGGTGTCCGCGAGGCGACGGGCGTCCGGATCGGGAACGGGCAACGGATCGCCAACTCTTCGACCCGTTTCGACCTGTTGGTCGTCGATCCCGAGCCGTACGCCCGTCTCGTGGCGGCCACCGGCCTCGGGTCCTCCCTCCGCGCAGACAGGCTGGACTCCGGCACATCGGGGGCCATTCCGGCCATCGCCTCCCGGCAGTCGCGCGGAAGCTCGGGAAGGGCGTCGGTGACGCGGAGACCGTCAGGTCCTCAGGCGGGTCATCGTACGCGTCGTCGCCACACAGGACGCCACACCAGCAGCCCCCAGCCACGAGTTCGTCATTGCTTCGAAGGCCGCCCTGGCGAAGGTGGCACCCGTGTCCAAGGAGCCGGCGCACGGGCCCTCGGTGCTGTACACGACGGGGACCGGCATCGACACGAAGGCCCTGCCGCGCCGTCGTGGCCAAGGCCACGCCCAAGACGCAGGTGACGCTGCGGCCCTGGCCAACCACGCCTCACTGGTACTGGCCGACGAACCTGCCGGCCAACTTGACTCAGCCGCCGCCGAGCAGGTCTTCGACGCATTCCGCACCGCCAACGAAAAGCTCGGCACGGCCATCGTGTTCGTCACTCACGACCGGGCGGTGGCCTCCGCGGTCGACCGCACCGTCGCCATCCGCGACGGCCGCACCGTCTCCGAGGTCGTCCGCCACACCAGCGTCGACGACGAAGGCCGTACCACCATCCATGCCAGTGAGTACGCCACCGTCAACCGTGCCGTCCGCCTCCAGCTTCCCCGTGGCTTCACCTACGCCCTCGACATCCGCAACCGCGTCCGGCGTGAACTCGAACCCCACCACATCGCCGTCCGCCCTGACCATCCCGCGGACTACGGACAGCCCTGGCAGCGTTCGCCTTTCGCGATGTGATGCGCCGTTCGGGTTCTGAATCGGACGGAGTGCAGCCGTCAGGCTGTGCGCGGCCGAACGAGTACGTGTTCGTGAGATCGATGACGTGAAGGCAAGTCCCCCGCGCGGAACGGCCCTGACCCTAGGGGTCAGGGCCGTTGCGTCTTCAGCTCCCGGGCCATTCACCTGCCCGGTTCCGGTCGGGATGACGGCGTCACTCGGAGGCGCCAGCCGCCGCCGCGACCGCGGCACGTACCTCCTGGGCGAACCCCTTCACGGTGTAGCCCGGAGGCAGGCTGTCGATCAGGACGATGTCCGAGATCGCGTTGCGCACGCGCAGCGGCAGGATCGCCTGGTACTCGGGCGAGCGGTACCAGGCCTCAGCGGCGGCACGGTCGGGGAACTCCATGAGCACGACCAGACCCGGCCACGAACCCTCGATCGCGTCGGCTGTTCCGTTGGCCAGCCACTTCCCGCCGAACGGCTGGACAGTGGCCTCGACCTGCTCCAGCTACGACAGTCCCTGCTCGTTCGGGACGTCGCCAGGGATGCGGAGATGGTTGATCAGGTAGGTACTCATCGGAGGTTCCTCTCAAGGCGGCTAAGCGTGGTGGGCGCGCAGCGACAGTTAAATTACTACCGTCATCTAACTCGATGGACGGCGATTCGGCACAACTTAGATGTCGACCATAATCCATATGAGGGTGGGTACCCCATCGAGGTAACCGTCGACACTCCGTGGGCTGCGCAGACCTCTTAGATTGTGAACGTAATCACAGATGTGGCCGGGCGGACAACCTGATCAAGTCGCGCCGCTGGCAGGTCGGGAGGGGTTTTCCCTTGCGGCAGGGTGGCTCGCCCCCGCCTCATAGATAATTGGTGACATCTATCACGTGGACGCTGTGAGGCGGGGGCCTGCATGATGGGCCCGCACATCATGCCCAACGCATCACCTGCCCCTATGAGGTTCGAATGACCCTGCCGTCGCTGTTGCTGGTCCCCGGAGCGTGGCACAAGCCCGAGCATCTGCAACTCCTCATCGATGACCTGCCCGGCATCGATGTCCACACCGTGGCGCTCACCTCGTGTGGCGACGATCCCAAGGCGCTGGGCGACATGTACTCCGACGCGGCCGCCATCAGGGCCGCGGTCGAGGCGATCGGCGGGCCCGTGGTCGTCGTCGCGCACTCCTACGGCGGCGTCCCCACCACGCAGGCGCTCGCCGATGCGTCCAACGTCAAGAGCATCGTCTACCTCGCCGCGTTCCAGCTCGACGCAGGGGACTCCCTGCTGTCGAGCGCGGGCGGCGACCCGGCACTTTGGTGGGAGTTTCACCGGCAGGAGGGTGTCGGTGACTTCCTGACCGTCGCGAACCCGGTTGAGGTGTTCTACGGCGACGTGGACAGGAGCGTTGCCGAGAAGGCGGCGGCAGCCCTGGGTTACCAGTCCTACGCCGCCACCACCCAGAAGCTGACCGCGGTCGCCTGGCAGACGATTCCGAGCACCTACATCATCTGCGAAGCAGACGGCGCCATCCCGCCCTTCGTCCAGGAACTCTTCGCGAAGCGCGCCGACAGGACGCTGCGGCTGAACAGTTCGCACTCGCCCTTCCTGTCGCAGCCCTCCGCACTCGCCCAGCTCATCAGGCACGAACTCAGCCTGCCCTGAGCCGACCGGCGCGGACTTCAGCCAGAGCGTGAGCCCTGCTGCCCCTACCGCCCGCCAGTCGCGTCCGCTGTGGCCGGCGGGCCCTCAACCGCTTCCCCACGGCTCCGCGGGTTGCCGCTCGTGGGCAAGCAAAAAGATGCGATCTCGTGACCTGGTTCATTATGGACAAGCCCGAAGTGTTTCGCTCCGAGGCGGGGCCTTTTCTCGCCGCACGTCCCGACCTGCACACCATGCTGCTGTCCGGACTCGACACGATCGAGCAGCTGCGGTCCGGAGGTGAACCCCCGCCCACGGTGCTGGGCTGGTGGCGGGAACCGGATGAAACAGCGACGACGGCCGCGTTCGTGTGGATGCCACCGCACCTGCTGACCGCGAGCCGCCTTTCCCAGGCCGCGGCAACGCACCTGGCCGGACTCTTGGCCACCCAAGCTCAGCCGTTTGCACAGCTCCTGGCCGACGACTCATCGGTCCGTGCCTTCTCCGAAGCGTGGCAGACGACCACCGGCTCCGCGCCGAAGAGCGGACCGCACCTGCGCCTCTATCGTCTTGGCCGGCTCGTGTGCCCTGACGTCGCACCGCCTGGGGCACCGCGGACGGCAACCGACGGTGACCGGGCTCTTCTCCACGACTGGTGCACCCGTTTCGTCACGGAAGCCGGCTCGCTCGGAGCGGATCTCGACGCATTCATCGACGAGCGGATGAGCCGGGGCGGTTGGCGGTTGTGGACGGTCGAGGACGAACCAGTGGCCATGGCCGCTATGACGTCGGTGGTGGCCGGCACGGCTCGCCTCACCCCCGTCTACACGCTGCCCGAACAACGCGGCCGGGGCTACGGCTCCGCCGTCACCGCAGCCGTTTCCCAAGCAGCCCGCGACGCCGGTGCGGAACACGTACTCCTCTTCACCGACCTCGCCAACCCGACGAGCAACAGCGTCTACCAGCGCATCGGATACCGCCCTGTCTCGGACTACCGAATCGTGGTGTCCTGACACCGCAAGATCAATGAATGGCTGTTCCGGGCAGGCGATCAACGCACTGCCGGAACCGCCAGACGTTGGCCGGCCGGGTGACGTCCCCTCGGGTGGTGTAACTCCAAGCTGGTGAAGCAAGCCCCAGACATGGGGCGAGCCATCGTGTGACGGTCAGCGAGTTCCCGACCAAAGGTTCTCGCGGAGGACACCACACGATGGCTCTGGATCAGTCTGCCCTGCTCGACCTGTTGGAGTCTTTGAAAGCCGCCGACGCCGACGACGTCATCCGCCACGCGCTGCAAGCCGTGCTGCAAGCGTTGATCGAGGCGGAGGCGACCGCGATGATCGGCGCTGCCCCGCATCAACGCACCGACCAGCGGACCACCCAGCGCAACGGGCACCGGGACCGGCTACTGACCACCGCCGCCGGCGACCTGGAACTGAAAATCCCGAAACTGCGGTCGGGGTCGTTCTTCCCCTCGCTGCTGGAACGCCGCCGCCGTATCGACCAGGCCCTGTTCGCGGTGGTGATGGAGGCCTACCTGCACGCAGTGTCCACCCGCAGCGTCGATGACCTGGTCAAAGCTCTCGGCGCCGACAGCGGGATCTCCAAAAGCGAGGTCTCGCGCATCTGCGCCGACCTCGACAGCGAGGTCGCAGCGTTCCGGGACCGGACGCTGTCCCACACCACCTTCCCCTACGTCTTCCTGGACGCCACGTACTGCAAGGCGAGGGTGAATCACCGGGTCGTCTCCCAAGCCGTCGTCATCGCCACCGGCGTCTCGGCCGATGGCCGCCGGGAGATCCTCGGCTTCGCCGTCGGCGACAGCGAGGACGGCGCGTTTTGGACCGCGTTCTTGCGCTCGCTGAAAGCCCGCGGACTGGGCGGGGTTCAGCTGGCCATCTCTGTCTGATGCTCACGCCGGCCTGGTGGCTGCGTTGCGGGCGGTCTTCCTCGGCGCATCCTGGCAGCGGTGTCGCGTTCACTTCATGCGCAACGCGCTCGCCCGCGTTCCCAAGGGGGCAGCCGGAGATGGTCACCGCTGCCATTCGAACGATCTTTGCCCAGCCCACCGCCCAGACGGTCCGCTCCCAACTGGCCACCATCGCTGCCATGCTCGGCCGTCGGTTCCCACCCGTGGAACAGATGCTGCTGGACGCGGCCGACGACATCACCGCCTTCGCCGACTTCCCCTACCAGCACTGGAAGAAGATCTGGTCGACCAACCCCCTGGAGCGGCTCAACCGTGAGATCAAACGACGATCCGATGTCGTCGGCGTCTTCCCCAACCCCGACGCCCTAGCCCGCCTGGCCGGCGCGGTCCTGGCCGAACACCACGACGAATGGCAAGTCAGCGAACGCCGCTATCTCTCAGAAGGCTCCATGGCCCAACTCGCCGCCCCACCCGCAGATCTGGCCGAACCCCTGGCACAGACCGCCCTGACCGCGTCATAGTCACAACAACCCCACTCGCCGACCCCACATGATCAGCTGGAGTTACACCACCCGGCGGGACGTGACCGCCAGGGGTTGGGGATCTTCGTTCCCTGGTATGAGTGGCGACGAATGCTCGCTCCTGCCAGATAAAACAGGATCACGTCTCCCTCGGCTGGCCACCATCTGTCGCGTGTATAACGGCGCCGGAGTTGCTTCCAGGCCGTCTTCGGGTGTTTGCGGCGCAACCAGGCGAAGACCCACTGCCACAGATAGGCCCTCACATAGCTGAAGGTCTCACTGGAACAGCCGTACTGGAAGTAGGCGGTCCAGCCTCGAAGCATCGCGTTGAGTCGATGCAGCAGGGCCGCTTTTTTCGGAGCATGGAGAAGCCCCGCCAAAGCATCTTTGGCGGGGCTTCAGGATGGCCTGACGGCTACGCGTTGTGCGGTCTTCTTCCTGACGGCTATGGGTTGGGGTGGTCGTCGAGGGCGGTGTTCATGTGGTCGATGGCACTATGTGCTCGGCGAGACCACGCCGGTCCTGAACCACAATTGTGAGTCGACTGGAACACATTCGTTGGAACCAACTCACGAGATCAGGGGTGACGCCTCGACAAAGCGTGTTCGCTCCCTGCGTAATAACATGCAAGATGGGTCTTTCGACTGGGAGCAGAGCCCAATCTCCGTCGTGAAGGACGGAGAAGGAGCGATGTATGTGGTGGACGGACATCACCACCTCGCTGCGGCGCGTTACGCGGGGCTAGACCGAGTTGCTGTCCGAGATGTGACCGAGGAGCTGACTAATGGAGGTTTCCTTGGCTATAGAGATATGGAGGATGTGCTATCCTCTGCGGCTCAATATGTAGGTAATCGACTCAATCCTTACAAGTTAAGGTAGCTGTAGTGTCGTCAGACTTCGAGTTTCTGGACGAAGCCCTTAGGTGCTTCGTCCAGGCCAGCGCAGCCGTAAAAGCTACCTTCCATGCGGATTCGGCTTCTGGCATCGTGGCCGCGGTACTTCAAGGGGAAAGGGCGCGGAACGGGGTATGCGACAACGGTTGGGAATACTTTGTTCACGGGGTTGGCTATACCGTTGTAGTGCCGTCGGGCGGGCAAGTGCACTTTGATGGAAGTGTGCAAGGGGACTTTTTTACGGCTTATGACATGTCGTTCTTTTCGGAGACGGTGGATGGAGCGGATAAGGTTGATGTCGCGACCGTAAATGTATGGTGCGAAACCATGTGTGAGCGGGGAAGTCTCCGTCGCGTAGGAAAATTCAAATATTCACTCCCCTGACATTCTGATTCTCGTGGTTAAACGCCACATTAGGCATCGGTGAGGGCGTGAGCGCGGGGTGGCCGTAGATGGTTAGATGAAACGGTTCCGTCCGGGATGGGCGGATGTCGTGCTCTGCGCCGCCGATACGGCGGTCGAGGCCGTACCTGACTCGGTGGACAAGTTGAGGCGGGTGTCCGACACGGCGGTTCTGGTGGACAGCCATTCCAGCCATCGGCCGGTTCCATCCGTTCGCGGGCGGCTTGCGGGGTGAATGCGGTGGGGCTACGGCGTAGTTCGAGGGCGTGAATCTCGGGCCACAGCTGCGGTCTCTGGTCCGGGTCTGCGGTGAGGAAGATCGCCTCGCTGATCGCCCATGACGTGCGACCTTGGGTGCGGACAGTTCCTCGTAGGCCGTCCGGAGCGCCGATGTGTCTCCGCCCGGTAGGTGCCCGGCCTTGCCAGCCCGGATCATGTCGCCCTTATCTTGTTCGGTGACGGCGACGAGCGCTTCGAACGTGTGCAGGACTGATCTAAGGGCCGGCACCATCGCCCCAGTGCTGGTCGCAAGTGCTTGAGGGCTCTTGATCTCGGCGGCATCGTGCGGCGCGGGAGTCCACAGCGGGTTGGCGTAGAGCAGTCGTCCGAGGCGGACGGCCATCTGCTCCAAATGTTGCTGGCGCAGTGACCTCGTGATGGGTCCGGGGCGAAGATGGCGCAACCAGGCCCGGCGTACGCCCTTCCATTCGGCGTGTGCCTGGTCTAGGCCGTCGGTGGCGCGTTGCAGGAGCTGGCCGAGGTCGTGCCGGCGGTCGGGGTTCAGCTCATAGGCCCGGCGGGTGAGCTGAGTGAGCATGCGAGCGCTGATGTGAGTGATGATCGAGGCCGCCAGTGCTGTTCGGTGCCATTCCGCTGGCCCCTTGTCGGCATCGTGGTAGCGCAGGACGCGCAGAGCTTCGGCACCGGTGGTGATGCCCGCGCGGAGCTCGTCAGCGGTTTGTGCCACCTGCGGGATCGGCTCTGGTGAAGCATGCTGATTAAGGGGGACAACCCGCAAGGCGGGGGAGCCGTCCAGCCGCGCTGCTGCGACTATGGGGGACGAGCTCAGCAGGTTGTGCGCTGCTCGGATGTCCGCGGCGTGCGCGTGAGCCGTACGGTCCAGAATCGATGACAGGGTCAGCGCGTGGCCGGCCACCTCGCTGAGCAGGTGGCTGCGGACGCGCTGGTCGGTGATGACGGTGGCCCAGTCGGAGCGGGCATGGGTTCTTCGCGGGGAGAAGTGAGTGGCCAGCACATCGCCGGCGGCTCCCCACGCGACCGCCGCGGCGGTGCTCGTCCTCGCTGCACTGGTAGAAGGGCCCGCGGGCACCGAGCAGGATCGGCAACTGGTGGTCGAGGTGGTCGCGGTACCAGACGCCCATCCCGGTGCCGGCTTCCAGGCGCAGCGCCTCCCATGCGTGCCACAGCGCGGTCAGCCGCGAGATGGCCTCGGCGTGCTTCCACCACTGGGCGCACCAGCGGAACTCACCGCCCAGCGTGCGCCGATACATGGGGCGGAACCGCTCGGTGACCCACTCTTCGAGCGTGGCGTACACCGGCTCAGTCATCGCGCCGCCCCTTCGGTGATGAGTCGTTCGAGCCTGGCGCGGGATGCCTGGATCCGGTTGGCGTCGCGGCTGCGATACCAGGGGAGCAGGGAGATCAGGCCGGGGCGCCCGCCGGTGGCCAGGAGCAGCGCGGTCCCTGGTGGCAGGGCCCGGATGGCGGCCGGTTCGAGGATGTCCTGACGGCGCAGCGAGATTTGCTCCGACGCTCGCCCGTCGGCGTAGGAGACCGAGCGGACGGGGACGTCGTGCTGGCCGACGAGCGTGGCGAGGTCGCGGGCCAGGCGGGGGGAGTCGACGCCGGCGCCGATCACCTTGCGGGTCGCGGCGCCCCACAGTGCGGCCATGCCCGTCTCGCCCCACACCGTCATGCCCTGTTCGTACGACTGCAGGATCGTCACGGGCACGATGCCGCGCGAGCCGAGATGGCTGTAAAGCTCGGGCAGGTCGGCGATCCGGCAGATGTTGGCCGCCTCGTCCAGGCAGACGACCATCGGCGGGTCGAGCCGTCCGCCCAGGCGCTCGGCCCGCCGTTCGGCGGCACGCATGGTGGTGTCGGTGAGCGCGGCGAT
>NZ_JBEZDW010000081.1:0-9671 GCF_040802045.1 Microbispora sp. NPDC049125
CTCGACGTGCCGAACTACTCCACCGCCAACGGCGTCAAGCTGCAGATCTGGACCTGCAACGGCGGAACCAACCAGCGCTGGACCCGCACCTGACCCAGCACTCCGCATGCCGGGGCGGCCCCTCCGGGCCGCCCCCCGACGCCGCGGGGCCCGCGCGGATCTCGGCGAGGCATGCGAGGGACGAGAACGCTTCCTCGGGCCCCGTCGAAATGTCCAGGGCGGCGGCCCGACGATGAAAGGACACAGCGTGACCCGACGATTGAAAGCCGTGCTGGCGGCGGCTCTCCTCCCCCTGGTGACCGTGGCGGGCATGCTCCTGGGGGTCCGGCCTGCCGCTGCCGCGTCGCTGACCCAGGTCACCGGTTTCGGCAACAACCCGACGAACCTGAACATGTACATCTACGTGCCGGACCGGGTCGCGGCACGGCCGGCGCTGCTGGTGCTGGTGCACTACTGCGGCGGCTCGGCCAGCTCGGTCTTCGGCTGGAACGGGCACGACTACGTCACCGCGGCCGACCGCTACGGCTACATCATCGTGCTCCCCGAGGCCACCCGCAGCGAGAAGTGCTTCGACGTCTCCACACCGAACGCGCTGAAGCGCAACGGCGGCGGCGACTCCACCGGCATCATGTCGATGGTCTCCTACGCCCGCTCGCGCTACAACGTCGACCCCGGCCGCATCGTGGTCAGCGGCTTCTCCTCCGGCGCCATGATGACCAACGTGCTCGCCGCCCAGTATCCGGACGTGTTCTCCGCCGCCTCGGCGTTCTCCGGCGTGCCCGCGGGATGCTTCGCCACCACCAACGGATCGCTGTGGAACAGCCAGTGCTCCGGCGGCAACCTCATCAAGACCGCCCAGCAGTGGGGCGACCAAGCCCGGGCCATGTACCCCGGATACACCGGACGCTACCCCCGCATCCAGCTGTGGCACGGCACCACCGACACCACCCTCGCCTACCCGAACTTCGGCGAGGAGATCAAGCAGTGGACCAACCTCCAGGGGTTGAGCACCACTCCGGGCTTCACCGACCACCCGCAGTCGACCTGGACGCGCACCCGGTACGGGAACACCGGAACCCAGGCCACCATCGAGGGAGTCAGCATCAGCGGCGTCGGCCACGATTTGCCGATGACCGGCCAGCTCGCCTACGCCATCTCCTTCCTCGGCCTCGACGGCACCACCACGCCGTCGCCCACACCCACGCCGTCGCCCACACCCACGCCGTCGACGTCTCCTGGCGCGGCGGGTGCGATCCGTGGTGTGGGGTCGGGCCGGTGCCTGGACGTCAGCGGCAACTCGGCCACCAACGGTGCGCAGGCGCAGATCTACGACTGCAACGGGCAGGCCAACCAGCAGTGGACCTCCACCAGCGCCAGTGAGCTGCGGGTCTTCGGCAGCAAGTGCCTCGACGTCAACGGCGCGGGCACCGCGAACGGCAGCACCGTGATCATCTGGGACTGCAACGGTCAGAACAACCAGAAGTGGCGCTTCAACTCCGACGGCTCCATCACCGCGGTCGGGGCGAACAAGTGCCTGGACGTGCCGAGCAACTCCACCGCCAACGGCGTCAAACTGCAGATCTGGACCTGCAACGGCGGGGCCAACCAGAGGTGGACCCGCACCTGATCCGCCTCCTTCACCCCATCGGCTGCGTGGCCGGCGTGTGGGCCGCGACACGGGTGCGGGTGCCGTCGAGGGTGAGCTCGAGGACCGGTGCGATGGTCCCGCCGAAGCCGGCCCGCGCGGAGGAGGACCCGGCCCGCAACGGGTTCTCCTCTCCGGTGGACCGGTAGTTGAGGAAGCTGACGACCCGGAGATCGGGCAACACCAGCCAGGCGTACGCCTGGTCGGGCTCTTCTGAGGGGTTGCCGATCACGAGCCCGGAGCCGTTGAGCGGCGTGTAGGGCCCTGTCAGGCGGGGGGCGGCGAAGCCGTAGAGCCCGGTGGGCGCGCTCCCGCGCGGGTGGAACCCGTGGCGCTGTGTGGAGAAGAAGAGGTAGTACGACGAGTCGTGGACGACGATGTGCGGCCGCTCGATTTCCTGGTTGACGCCGTCGGCCACGAGGAGGGGCGGCTGGAGCGACCAGCCGCCGGAGTGGGCGCCGGCGATCGCCACCGCGCCCATGAAACGGTCCCGCCACGCGACGGACGCGGCGACGAGCAGGTGCTCGCGCCCGTCGGCGGGGTCGCGGAACCAGCCGGGGTCGCGGAAGGCCCTGATCCGCCCGGGCCCGCCGTCGATCTCGTCGGCCGGCAGGTAGGCCAGGCCGTCAGAACGGAGCACCTCGCGGTGCTCGCCACCGCGTTCGAGCACGACACGGCCGCCTTCGACGTCCAGCCTGGGGCGCGCCTCGACGACACGCTGCGTGAACGTCGGGCGCGCCTCGCCCCGCCGCCCGGTGGCCGTGTAGAATACCGACACCGTGCCGTCGGGCCTGCGGACCGCCGAGCCCGACCACTCGCGGCTGCCCGGTGAGGCGCCGTCGGCGAACGCGTGCCCGAGGTCCGTCCAGCCGTCGCCGTCCTTCGCGAGCAACCGGATGCGGGCGCGATCGTGGCGCTCCTCGGGGTGGCCGAGGGCGGGCGCCGAGAGCGCCATCCACAGCTCGCGGCCGCCGGCGATCGCCGTCGAACCGTCCTCCTCCTGGATCGGCCACAGGTCCCAGACGTCGTCGTGGGGCAGCACGCGGGGCTGGGCCGGGAAGGCGATGACCGGCGCCGTGGTGGCGTCGTTCTCGGTGAGCAGTTCGATGTGACGCCGCGTCCAGTGCGCCGGCCCGGCGTCGTTCACGCGGCCCTCTCCCCTGATCGACGAACCATCGAAAAAGACCTCCGAGTCATTCGAGAAGTGACGAGCCGGCGTCATGACCGTGCGATCCCGTCGCGTCGCGTGCGAGTTCCACGGCCCCGACGACCCCCGAGCGGTCACCGAGAGAGGGGCCGACGACGTATCCCCCCATCGCCGCGGCGTCGCCCGGCGCCGGATAGCCGGCGGCGAGGCCGAGCACACGCGCCCGCACCGCCGGGAGCAGGGAGGGGTGCTTCGGCACGCCCCCGCCCACGATGACCCGCTCGGGCGACAGCGTGTAGGTCAGGTTCACCACGGCGAGCGCGAGGTACTCGGCTTCGAGCTCCCAGGCCGACGGGTCGTCCACGTGCTCGGCGGGACGGCCCCACCGCCGGCGCATCGCCTCCCCGGACGCGAGCCCCTCCAGGCAGTCCCCATGAAAGGGGCAGCTCCCGGCGAAGGGATCCCGGCCGAGATCGTGGGGGATGCGGATGTGACCGAACTCGGGATGCAGGAGGCCGTGCACCAATCGGCCGTTCACCACCGCGCCCGCGCCGATGCCGGTGCCGACGGTGATGTACGCGAACGTCGCCAGCCCTTCCCCGGCTCCCCTCCGCCACTCCCCCAGCGCGGCCGCATTCACGTCCGTGTCGACGCGGACGGGCACACCCAACGCGGCGCGCAGCGGCGAGACGACGTCGGTGTACGCCCAGCCGGGCTTGGGCGTGGCCGTGATGTGGCCGTACGTCGACGACGCCGGTCGCAGGTCCACGGGGCCGAAGGTTCCGACGCCGATCGCGGCGAGCCCTTCATGGCGCTGGAAGAACCGCGTCGCGCCCGCGATGGTCGTCTCCGGCGTCGTCGTGGGGATGACCTCGGTGTCCCGAAGGCGTCCCCCGGCGTCGGCGACCGCGCACACCCATTTCGTCCCGCCCGCCTCGATCCCGCCGTACACGGGTGCCGCTTCTTTCATGCGTGTCACCCCTTCAGCGAGCCCTGGAGCAGGGCGGTGACGAAGCGGCGCTGGAAGACGAGGAAGATCACCAGCGTGGGGGCCAGGATCAGCAGCGACCCCGCGCAGAGCAGCGGGATGTCGGTGCCCCACTGCCCCTGGAAGGCGCCCAGCGCTCCGGACATCGTCCGCTTCAGCGGATCGTCGACCAGGACGATCGCCAGGAGGAACTGGTTCCAGGTCCACAGGAACAGCAGGATGGCCAGGGACGACAGGGCCGGCATGGCCAGCGGGACGTGAACGCGCCAGAAGAGCTGCCACACGTTCGCGCCGTCGATCCGCGCGCTCTCGGACAGCTCCGCGGGCATGTTCACGAAGTGCGCGCGCATCCAGAAGACGGAGAACGGCATGAACAGCCCGATGAGCGGCAGGATGATGGCCCACCGCGTGTTCAGCAGCCCCATGTCGCGCACCTGGTAGTACAGCGGCGTGATGATGCCCTCGAAGGGAAGCGTCAGGCCGAGGACGAAGATCAGGAACACCGCCTGGCGCCCGGCCATCCTCAGGTGGCCGATGGCGAAGCCGGCGAGCGTCGCGATGAGGAGCGAGACCGGGACCACACCGACCACGATGAGCGTGCTCGACTTCAGCAGCTCGCCCATGTGCGCCGCCTGGAAGGCCTCGGCGAAGTTGCCCCAGTGCAGCTCGGCGGGCCAGTCGAGACCGGGCGGGTAGCTGCCTGAGGGGTGCAGGGCGGTGACGAACAGGCTGACGAAGGGCAGCAGCGTGATCGCCATCAGCAGGACGAGCAGCAGCCGTCCGGTCCACGTCTCCCGGCGTCCGACGATCATGAGGACCTGTCCTTCGTGAGCCACTGGATGGGAAGCGCGCAGACGAGGACGAGCACCATGAGCACGACGGCCAGGGCCGAGGCCATGCCGACCTGCCGCTCCGAGAAGGCCAGGTAGTAGATCTCCAGACCCGGGACCATGGTCGAGTTCCCCGGACCGCCCTGAGTGGCGATGTAGACGATGTCGAAGCTGGCCAGGGCCGCGATCACGGTGACCGTGACGCAGACGCCGATCTCCTGGCGCAGGCTCGGGACCGTGATGGACAGGAACTCGCGCACGGGCCCGGCTCCGTCCATGCGAGCGGCCTCGTACAGCGCCGGGTCGATCTTGCTCAGGCCGGCCAGGAGGAGGAGCGTGCACAGGCCGAGCAGCACCCACGCGCCGATCACCCCGACCGCGGGCAGGGCGGTCGAGAAGTCCCCCAGCCAGGCGCGCACCACCCCTCCGAGGCCGACGCGCTCAAGCAGCTGGTTGACCAGTCCCGTCGACGAGAGCAGCCAGCTCCACGCGATGCCGGCCGCGACGAGCGGGATGACCTGCGGCAGGAAGACGACGGTCCGGGCGACGAGCGCGAGGCGGCTCGCGGCGATCCGCCGGATGGTGGAGGCGATCGCCAGGCCCAGCACGACGGGGATCGCGCTGAAGAAGACGATCAGCTTGAAGGCGTTGAGGATGGAGGCGAACAGGTCGGGGTCGGTGAAGACCTTCACGTAGTTGTCCAGCCCCGCCCACGTGGACGGTCCGATGCCGTCCCAGCGGTACATCGAGTACTGGAGCGTGAGGGCGATCGGCCGCAGGACGAAGACGGCGTAGAAGGCGAGCGCCGGAGCGACGAACAGCCAGCCGACCCAGCCTGGCGTGCGGAGCCCCGCCGGAGCGGGGCTCCTCTTCTTCGCCACGGCTGCCGGCTCTGGCCGTGCCCCGGAGGGATCGGCGGCGTCGGGAGTCGGCCGTGTCATCGGTGCTCAGCTCCCCCCTACTTGGCTCTTGTAGTCGCTCTGGACCGACTTGAGGAGCCCTTCCGGGGTCTGCTGCCCGGCGACGAGCTTCTGCAGCTGCGGGGTCCAGCTCTTGGCGTAGATCGCGCCCGTGGCGTTGGCGATGAAGTCCATGGCGCCGTTGTCCTTGGCGATGTCCGCTCCCGCGTCCAGCGTGCTCGCCGTGACCGTGCCCGGTGTCACGCTCGGCATGTGCGCGTCGGCCGGGCCCATGGGGTGCGAGCCGCCGATGGCCACGGCGATGTCGCGGGCCTTGGAGTCGGTGGCCACCCAGTTGAGGAAGAAGGCCGCGCAGTCGGCGTTCTTCGCCCTCGCGCTGATCCCGTAGGTGAGGGGAGCCGACATCGCGGCCCGCTTCCCGCCTGCCTGGGCCGGCGGCATCAGGAAGAAGCCCGCGCCGCCCTTCATCTGCTTGTCGAGGTTCCCCGACTCCCAGTCGCCGTTGAACATGAACAGGCCGTCGCCGCCGATGAACCGGCTCATCATCGTCGCGTAGTCGACGGCGTTGACGTCCTTCCAGAAGTATCCGGCCTTGACCCACTTGCCGAGATGCTCCGCGGCCTGCGCGTTCGACGGCGTGTCGATCGTGGCGCCCGGCTTCTGGAAGATCCAGTCGTTGATCGGCGCGGCGGGGCCGTAGGAGGCCATGAGGTCCTGGAGGGGGAAGGCGAGCCCGCCCGTGGCTCCGCCGTTGAACTGGGCGATCGGCGTGATGCCCGCGCTCTTGGCCTTCGCGAGCGCGTCGTCGAGCTCCGCGAGGGTGGCCGGCGGAGCGGACATTCCGATCTTGCCGGCGAGCTTCTTGTTGTAGAACACGCCGGTCATGCTGAAGTTCAGCCCCATGGCGTACAGCGATCCCTCGCCGCGCGTGCGGCCGCCGGGGCCCAGCCGCATCTGCTGGAGCTGCGAGGCGGGCCAGGAGTCCCAGCCGAACGCCTTCGCGTAGCCGTCCATGTTCTTGAGCAGGTTGTCCTTGACCAGCTCCGAGACCTGGGGAAGCCGCATGAGGTCCGGCGGGTCGTCCGCGAGGACGCGCGGGGCGTTCTGTGTGATCACGGCGAACTGGTCCTCCCGGACGTTCCACGTGACGTTCGGGTGCTGCTTGGTGAACTCGGTGGTGAGCGCCTTGGTGATCGGGAAGCCGGTCTCGATGTACGCCTTGAGCGTGACCGGCGTCGTGCCACAGGTCGGTGTCGTTGAAAGGGCTGTGCCGGTGGTGGCCTCCGGCTGCGGGGCGTCGCTTCCGGGCCCCCCACAGCCCGCGGCGAGCGTTCCCCCCACCACGACCGTCAGCACCGCCCCGTTCCAGCGGTTGCGAACTCGACGCGACATCTGCGTCTCCTCAATAGATCAGGGACTCGCCGGCAGAGGCGAAACCCCGGGCTCAGGTTTGCTAAATCGGATTAGCAATGCGATAGTCTCACCATGCGTGCCGCAGGGTGTCAACCCCTCACAACGCAGGAGGTTTCTCGGTGAGCCCACGACGGGTCACGCTGGCCGATGTCGCCAAGATCGCCGGTGTCTCTCCGACCACCGCGTCGCTCGTGTTGTCCGGCCGGGGGCGGGAGCTGCGCATCTCCCACGACGTCGAGCAGCGCGTCCTCAAGGCCGCGGACGAGTTGCAGTACCGGCCCAACATAGTCTCCGTTGGCCTGCGCACCGGAACGACGCGGACCATCGGGTTCGTCTCCGACACGGTCGCGACCTCACGGCTCGCCGGCGACATGATCAAGGGAGCGCTGGAGGCCGCCCGGGAACGCGGCGTGATGCTGTTCATCGGTGAGACGGAGGGAGAGGCCGAGCTGGAGCGCCGCCTGCTGCAGGCCATGCACGACCGTCAGGTCGACGGGATCATCCTGGCGTCGATGTTCACGAGAACTATCAAGCTGCCCAAGGGGATCACCGCCGCTCCCGCCGTCCTGCTCAACGCCGTCCCCAAGCAGCCCTCCCCTCTCCCCTCCGTCCTCCCCGACGAGGTCGAGGCGGGCCGCAGCGCCGCCCGCATACTGCTCGACGCCGGCCATCGCGAGGGCATTTACCTCATCGGAGCCGGCCCGGCCATGCGTGACGTGGCCGCCGGGAGCGTCGCGGCGGTGGAACGGCTGATCGGCATCCGTGAGGTGCTCGGCGCGGCGGGCGTCAAGGTGGCGGGCGGACGCGTC
Organism: Microbispora sp. NPDC049125; assembly: GCF_040802045.1. Classification (NCBI taxonomy): domain Bacteria; kingdom Bacillati; phylum Actinomycetota; class Actinomycetes; order Streptosporangiales; family Streptosporangiaceae; genus Microbispora; species Microbispora sp. NPDC049125. The sequence goes on from NZ_JBEZDW010000081.1 coordinate 7,753, forward strand.
TGCCGTGACTGGGAGCCGGAGCGCGGCCTGGAACTCACACGCGCGCTGATGAGGACCGAGCGTCCCCGCGCGTTGATCTGTTTCAATGACCGGCTCGCGCTGGGCGCCTACCAGGCGCTCGACGACTTCGGGCTGAAAGTGCCCGGGGACGTCTCCGTCGTCTCCTTCGACGATCACCCCATCGCGGCGTGGATGCGCCCCAAGCTGACGACGGTGGCCCTCCCCCACTACGAGCTCGGCCGCGCGGCCGTCGACGTCCTGTTCGCCGAGATGGGCCGGCAGGACGAGGACGCCCACCGCGAGGGCGAGGTGCACCGCGTCCCGATGCCGGTCCGCGTCCGCGAGTCCGTCGCGCCGCCGGGCGCCTGATCAGGCCCGGGTACGAGCATGCCGGGGCGGCCACGAGAGGCCGCCCCGGCATGAGGGGTGCTGGGTCAGGTGCGGGTCCAGCGCTGGTTGGCTCCGCCGTTGCAGGTCCAGATGGCCAGCTTGGTGCCGTTGGCCGTGGCGTTGTTCGGCACGTCCAGGCACTTGTTCGCGCCGACGGCGGTGATGGAGCCGTCGGAGTTGAACCGCCACTGCTGGTTGTTCTGGCCGTTGCAGTCCCAGATCAGCACGGTGGTGCCGTCGGCGGTGCCCCGGTTGTTCACATCCAGGCACTTGTTGCCGAAGACCCGCAGCTCACCGGAGGCGGTGGAGGTCCACTGCTGGTTGGCCTGGCCGTTGCAGTCCCAGATCTGCGCCTGCGCGCCGTTGGTGGCCGAGCCGCCGGTCACGTCCAGGCACCGGTTCGACCCCACACCACGGATCGCCCCCGCCGTACCCGGAGACGTCGACGGGGATGGGGATGCCGACGGGGACGCGGACGGGGACGCGGACGGGGACGGTGATGTGCCGCCGCTGACTCGGTACACGACGGTGCCGTGCGCCGGCACGCTGGCCGAGATGGTGCCGGTGCTGCCGCTGACGGCGTTGGTCCAGGCGTCGCGCAGGGTGAACGACCCGCCCGACAGGCCGGCCGCGGACGCGGTGGTGCTGACCGTGGTCGTGGTGCCGCCCTGGTTGAACAGGGCGACCGCGACGTCGCCGTTGCTGAGCTTCTTGGCCAGCACGCGCCGGGTTCCGTCGTTGCTGATCTGGCGTGCCTGCAGACCGAGCGAGTCCTGGTTGATGGCGATCAGGTTCTGGTTCTTCAGGATCGTCTGCGTCGCCGCGTCCATGTTCCGCAGGTCGTTGCCGGCGATGAGGGGGGAGGCCATGATCGCCCACAGGGCGAAGTGGCTGCGCATCTCGGTGTCGGTCATGCCGCCCCGGCCGACTTCCATCATGTCGGGGTCGTTGAACGCCCCCGGCCTGGCGTAGGAGGCGAGCGGGACGGTGACGTTGACGATGTTCTGGATGCCCATCGGGTATCCGTTGGTCTGGCCGGTGTCCCACTTGTTGGTGATGTCCTCGGTGGTCCGCCAGATGTTGGCGATATCGCCCCAGTCGCGCCGTGGTCCGGTCTTGTCGTGGACGCTGTTGGAGTTGATGCTGTACAGGATCGGCCGTCCACTGGCCGCCAGGGCGTCTCGCATCTTGGCGAACGTGCGGACCTGGTCGTCGATGGTGCCGGTCGGTGAGCACCAGTCGTACTTCAGGTAGTCCACGCCCCAGGCGGCGAACTGCCTGGCGTCTTGTGCCTCGTGTCCCTGGGCGCCGGTCGCGCCGGGGTAGCTGTTGAAGTACTGCGCGCAGGTCTTGTCCAGCGGGGCCTGGTAGATGCCGAACTTCAGTCCCTTGCCGTGCAGGTAGTCGCCGAGGGCTTTCATCCCGCTCGGGAAGCGTGAGGAGTTGGCCTGCAGGTTCCCGGCCGAGTCGCGGGTGGAGTTCATCCAGCAGTCGTCGACCACGACGTACTGATAGCCCAGGTCACGCAT
>NZ_JBEZDW010000082.1:0-9347 GCF_040802045.1 Microbispora sp. NPDC049125
GCCACTCCTCCCGCGGCCAGGACGCCGATGTCACGGGTGGTGTTGTCGGAGGAACGGCGCACCTGGTACAGAGGGCCGTTGTAGTTGGCGTACAGCGCACGGGTCGTGCTGTGCGCCGCCACACACGGCGTGCCGCCCGAGGCGTAGATGTCGCACGGCCCAGACGTCGCGGCCTGAGCGGGACCGACGCCGGCCAGGCCGGCGGCGGCGGTGATCAACGCCCCCGCGCCGACGGCGAGCGTCTTTCTCATATTTCTGAGGAGCATCTTGGAGTGCGCTTTCTCTCGTTTGAGCAGTGGTCCGTCTCGCCCGAACGCCGGCTACCGGTCCGGTGGGAGGGTGGTAGCCGGCGCTCTTTTGTCGTGCGGGGTCTCGCCGTGTCCTGCGGTTCAGGGGCGGCGGGCGACGGGGGTCAGCGGTAGCCGGCGGCGACGATGCTGGCCTGCACCGCGTTCTCGGTCGCGTCCGACGGATATCCCGAGACCATGGCTCCTTCGTAGAAGGTGCCCGCGCTCTGGTTGGCGCCGCCGTCGGGCTTGCAGCAGTCACCGCCGCTTCCCAGGACGATGGCCCCCTGCTTCTTCATCGGGCTGTAGCCGTTGGGAAGCGAGCCGTCGTAGAGGGTGTACAGGCTGCCGGACTGCGCGTCGCTGCCCTTGATCGCGAATCGCGACGTCCCGTTGTTCTTCAGCGTGGCCGTGACGAACTTGCTGGTGAAAGCCCTCTGGTTCGGGTTCCACGATGAGCTGCCGCCGGGGAACAGGCCCCATTCGAGGTCGGCCTGGACCCAGGGGCCGGTTCCGGAGCACCCGCCGAACCAGCAGCTCTTGCCGAAGTAGATGGCGTCCATGGCTCCGGCGGCGTCGGCCTTCCTCGTCGTCTCGCTGTTGCCGTAGTCGAAGCAGCAGCCGCTGTTGACGTGCGTGCCGCTGGTCACCATGTACATGCCCTCGGGCTGGGTGCCGGTGGCGATGCCCGTGAGGTGGCCGTCCCGCCAGTAGCTGTTGCCCGGGTTGATGTAGAGGGAGTACGCCTTGTTGCCGCCGACCGTCAGCGACTCGGTGGTCGCCCTGGCCGGGCTGCTCTGGGGCGAGCCCGGGACCACGCTCGACCCCTGGTACCACAGGTCGTTGCCCCGGCCGGACTGGTCGTAGACGACGGTGATGACGCATGTGGTGCCGGCGCAGAACGAGTCCTGGGTCGAGGCGTTGGCGCTTCCGCCGGTGGCCAGGACGGGGATGTTCCTGGTCGTGTTGTCGGAGGAACGCCTGACCTGGTACAGGTTGCCGTTGTAGGAGCGGAAGAGCGCCCGCGTCGTGCTGTGCGCGGCCACGCAGGGCGTGCCGCCCGCGGCGTAGATGTCACACGGCAGGGACCCCGGAGGGGGAGGCGAGGGGGACGTCGAGGGTGACGGCGACGGGGACGGGCTGGGGTTGGTCCCCGAGATGGTCCACCTCTGGTTGGCCCCGCCGTTGCAGGTCCAGATGACGAGCTTGATGCCGTTGGCCGTGGCGTTGTTGGGCACGTCCAGGCACTTGTTCGCGCCGACCGCGGTGATGGACCCGTTGGAGTTGAGGCGCCACTGCTGGTTGTTCTGCCCGTTGCAGTCCCAGATGATCACAGTGGAGCCGTCGGCGGTGCCCCGCCCGTTGACGTCCAGGCACTTGCTGCCGAAGACCCGCAGCTCATTGGCGGTGGTGGTGGTCCACTGCTGGTTCGCCTGGCCGTTGCAGTCCCAGATCTGCGCCTGCGCGCCGTTCGTGGCCGAGCCGCCGGAGACGTCCAGGCACCGTCCTGAGGACGCGCTCACCACCGGCCCCGTGGCCGCCGACGCCGGAGCCGCCCACACGAGCGCCGACGCCAGGATGGTCGCCAACGCCGCCACCACATACCCGGCGACGGCCGCGGGCGAACGCCGCCCACCGGCCAGACGCCCCGACAACGGAACGGATGAATGTCGCATACTTCTATCTCCTTGGGGGGAAGGACACACCCGGACAGACGCACGATGGGCCGCCAGGGGGCGGCCATGGTCCGTCGGAAGATCTCCGAAGGACCGCTGCCCGCGACCGGCGGTAGAGCGCGACGGACGAGCTCCGGGGTTGCTGCGGAAGTACAGATCGGTCTTGATCGGCACCATCAGGACGACGCGTGGCACCCTGTCGAGACATGAGCAGTCCCGGACGGAGCCGCGTGCGGAGGGGCGAAGACGGCCGGGACGGGGGAGTGGCGGCTCCCGGCACGCCATGACGGAAACCACGCCCGCCCCGGGGCGCGGTCTGACCGTGCCGGCGGGCCCGCCGGTCCGGATTCCGCCGGATCGAGGGGAGTCACCTCGCGACCTCGTTCACGAGATCGCCGCACGCTCCCGGCCGCTATCGGGAAGCGCGCGGCTCCGCGATCGCCGACGCGCGAACCCTCCTGGGCTTGTTATCGCTAACACTGTTGTTATCGCTAACATTCAGTCGCAAGCTTGTCGTCCTCTCCGTCCGCCGCCCTGCTGATGGTGGTGTGAGGCGGAGCAAATACGAAGCGCCGACGTCCTGTCAAGGCTCAGGCCGGCGGCCGGTGCCGGGCTCTCCCTCTCGAAACAGCCGTCGCGCCCCCTCCCATCAGGGCGCTCGCACTTCGTGCGGGGTCCGCCTGTGATGAAACATTCATGGGCGGGCTCCCCTGGCCCCCGGCCGAGCATGACGCCCAGGCGCATCGAATCGATTCGTTTACACGCCCTTGACATGATTAACATGTCCTTTTCATACTGAGTCGCCAGGCGGTCCGTCTGCCGGAGTCGGTGGTGAACGGCAGGGGTCGCCGGCTGTGGAACGGCCCTGTGACGAACGCCGCCGCCGACCTCACGGGCCTTGCTTCGTTTCCCTTGATTTCCATGATTTCGCGGTGCGGCTCCGGCATGGGAGAACCTCCCCGCGTGTCACCGCTCTGGCGGCCCGCTTCCGACGCGCACCCACCACACGCGAAAAGGCACCCATGAGACGAAGATTCGCCTGGATCCTGGCGCTCTGCGCCGCCGCCGCAGGCACGCTCGCCGGGTTGATCGCGCCCGCGCCCGCCCTCGCCGCTCCCGCGACGATCACCCCCGGCACCATGTGGTACGACACCGCCGGCAACAGGCTGCAGGCGCACGGCGCGGGCGTGTTCAAGGTGGGTTCGACCTACTACATGGTGGGGGAGGACAAGACGGCCGGCGCCACCTTCACCGCGGTCGCCTGCTACTCCTCGACCGACCTGTCCACCTGGACACGGGTGGGCAACGCGCTGAGCCGGCAGCCGAGTGGTGATCTGGCGGCCGGTCGGATCGTGGAGCGGCCGAAGGTCGTCTACAACTCCGGCACCGGTCAGTACGTGATGTGGATGCACATCGACAACACCGCCTACAGCGACGCGCGTGCCGGAGTGGCCACCAGCTCGACGCCGTGCGGCCCCTACACCTACCGGGGGTCCTCGCGGCCTCTCGGATTCCTGAGCCGCGACCTGGGCCTGTTCAAGGACGACGACGGCACCGCGTACCTGATGACCGAGGACCGCAACAACGGCCTGCGCATCGACCGGCTCTCCGCCGACTACACCAGCGTCGTGAGCGCGACGGCCGTGCTCCCCGACCTGGAGTCTCCGGCGATGGTGAAGGTGAACGGCCGGTACTTCATGTTCGCCTCGCACCTGACGGGCTGGTCGACCAACGACAACGCGTACGCCACGGCGACCTCGCTGTCCGGCCCATGGAGCGCTTTCACCACGTTCGCCCCCGCCGGCACCAGGACCTTCGACTCGCAGACCTCGTTCGTCCTGCCGGTGTCCGGCACGGCGGGCACCACGTACGTCTACATCGGCGACCGCTGGAACTCCGGCGACCTGAACGGCTCCCTGCCCGTCTGGCTGCCGCTGACGATCAACGGCTCCACCGCGTCGATGAGCACGTACTACAACTCGTGGAGCATCGACACCGCGACGGGCACGTGGGCCGCGGCGACCCCGCAGGGCTCCGCGCTGGTGGCCAACCAGTCCGGCCGCTGCCTGGACGTCGCCGGCAACTCGCCGGGCAACGGCGCGACGACGCAGATCTACGACTGCAACGGCGGCGCCGACCAGCAGTGGAGCCCCACATCGGCCGGGGAGCTGCGCACGCTCGGCGGCACCAAGTGCCTGGACGCGCTCGACCGGAAGACCGCGCCGGGCTCGGCGGTCGGCATCTGGGACTGCAACGGCGGCGACAACCAGAAATGGACCCTCAGATCGGATGGCACGGTCGTCGGCGTGCAGTCCGGCCTCTGCCTGGACGTCAACGGCGGGCAGACCGCCAACGGCACCAAGGTGGTGATCTGGACCTGCAACGGCGGCGCCAACCAGAAATGGACCCGCAGGTGACCGGCTGAGCGCGGGGGGCGGTCCGGCCGGGCCGCCCCACGGGTTATTCGGGTCCGGCTGTCAGGGCTTGATCGCGATGCCGCCGTACGCCCAGGCGTGACCGCCCGGGATCTGTTCCCGGTTCGCGTCCGGCCGCCAGAGCACCACCTCGACCAGGCCCGGGTCGATCAGCTGCCAGCCGTCGAAGAACCGCATCACATCGGCGTGCGTACGGGGCACCATGGGGGCGGTGCTCTTGTCGTACGGCTTGGTGAAGTCCTCGTTGCGCACCTGGGGGGCGAAGTCGAGCGTGATGTGCGAGAGCAGCAGGTGGCTGCCCGCCGGCACCGCGGCCTTGAACTGCTCGACCAGCGCGTACGGCTTCTCTTCATCGGTGATGAAGTGCAGGACGCCCGCCAGGATGACGGCCACCGGACGGGTGAAGTCGATCAGGCCCCGGATCTCGGGATGGGACAGGATCGCGTCCGGCTCCCGGAGGTCGGCCTCGATCACCGTGGTCGTCCCGGGGGAGTGGCCCTTCAACAGGGCCCGGCCGTGCACCAGGACGATCGGGTCGTTGTCCACGTAGGCCACCCTGGCCTCGGGATCGACCTGCTGCGCGACCTCGTGCGTGTTGCCCTGGGTGGGGATGCCGGTGCCGATGTCGAGGAACTGCGTGATCCCCGCCTCGGCGGCGAGGTGACGCACCGTCCGGCGGAGGAAGGCGCGGTGCGCCTGCACGCCCTCACGGGTGCCCGGGGAGACCTTGACGAGGTTCTCGGCCGCCTCCCGGTCGGCCGCGTAGTTGTCCTTGCCGCCCAGCAGATAGTCGTAGATCCGCGCCGGGTGCGCGATCGAGGTGTTGATCCGCGACGCGGCGTCCTGCGGTCCTGTCAGGTCTGACATCAGTGCTCCCTGCCGTGTCTGCTCTTCATCGTCTCGCCCGCGGGTGCTCGCGAACCGCGACCACAGCCGGCTGACGGCGTCAGGGCGCGGAAAGGCCGCAGCGGCCGTGCGCGCCGTTTTCCCGGTTGATCCTAAGGGCGTCCGCACCGCACGGCACAGGAGATCGTCTAACGGGGCGAAATGGATTCTCAGCAGAAATCCACCATCTACCTTGAAAGGCCGCTTAAGGGCATTAGACGGGAGGGGAGAAGGTGTGCTGCCGAATCTCTCCGAGGTAGTCGTCGAAGGCCTTGTCGATGTGCGCCGCCGTCGCCTCGGCCGCGGCCTCCGGGTCGCCGGCGCGGATGGCCTCGCAGATCGCGTCGTGTTCCTCGACGGCCTTGGCCGCATGCCCTCCCGCGGAGCCGCGCAGGCCGACGAGGCTGGACCGAGCCTGCAGCCGGCGGGCCTCCTTCACGGCGATCTGCAGGAACACGTTGTGCGACGCCTCGGCGATGAGGGTGTGGAAGGCGTCGTCGCCCTCGTTGAACAGCTCCTCACGCCCGGTGTCGAACCCGTGGCGGCACAGGTCGGCGGCCCTCTGGATGGCCCCCAGCTCCCCCGGGGTGGCGCGGCGGGCGGCCAGCCGGCTGGTCTCCATCTCCTGCGCCCGGCGGTACTCGAAGAGCATGTTCACATGGTCCGGGCCGGTGGGAGGGAGGAAGGACGCCCAGCGTCCGGCGCCGAGCATCCCCTCGTCGTCGGCCACGTAGAGACCGCGGCCCTTCTGGGCCCGTACCCGGCCGAGCGCGGAGAGTATCTTCACCGCCTCCCGCACCACGGTCCGGCTCGTGCCCAGTTGCCGTGCCAGTTCGTTCTCGGTGGGCATGCGGTCTCCCGGCTGCAGGCCCAGCCGTGCGATCAGCTCCAGCAGCTGCTCCGCGGCCACCTCGTAGCCCGGCCGGTATCCGCCTGCCGCGCGCGGGGTATCGATCACGCTGTCTGTTCCCCCTGTTATCAACCCGAAGAGTACGACTTATCCGATGTGGTGGACCGGCTTCGACCCTCTCGAACGCCTCCCCGGCGTTGAGCACTCACGTCCACGGCGGCAACGGGGTGGTCGTCTTAGCAGGTGGGAGGGGTGATCCCGGCACCCGCGTCTCCGATCGGATACCCCACCCATCTGGTGGCCTTCCTGTGAGAAGTCGGAAATAAGTGTGCTTAAGGTCTTGACGTGTCTCGGCGGGAGGAACGTAATTGGTAGCTAAGTCTCCGGGACGTCCTCCTCTCGGGGGCCCCTCCCGGTTGGACACATCGGGGGTGCGGGGCGCCCGACGGCGTCCGGACATCGTGGCCGACCTACCTCACGCATCGCCCCTGCCATCACAACACCCCCCTCGCGACGCCACGCACGTGGTACCGCGACATATCTGGAAAATCAAGTGAGCCATCGGAAACCGCTACATGGACACGACCGGCTGCCGGCGCCGGGCCCCGGGCTGAAGACGCCGATCCCCGGCTCGGCGGGGAGATGGCCGGGTGGCTCGGTGAGGGTGACACCGCGTGAACGGCCTGGGGCGGACCACAGGCCGCGTGTAACGACGGTCTCGCCCGGGCGCCGGTGCGTCGCCGCGCCGCCGAGGCGCGCCGGCCCACGGCTCGCGGTCGCCATGCCGCCCAGCACCACCGTCCAGCTGACCTGAGAGCTGGATCCGCACGACCGGCCCTCAGCCGTACGGCACGCCGTCCGGCTGAGATTCCCGCCGGAGGGCGTGACCTGACCACCCCCTACCCCCGTGAGGAAGTTCCGTGCATCCATCATCATCGTCAGCGGCGCCGAGGACGGTTCTGGCCGGCCTCGTCGCCGCGGTGCTGGCCGCGGCGATGGCGGTCATCGCCCCGGCCACCGGGGCGCTCGCCGCCACCACGACCCTCCACGTGTCGCCGTCGGGGACGGGCACCGACTGTTCCACGGCTCAGCCGTGCTCGCTGTCCGCCGCTCAGACGGCTGTCCGATCGCTGAACAGTGCGATGTCCGATGACATCGTCGTGGAGCTCGCCGACGGCGTGTACCGGATCACCACGCCTTTGCGGTTCACCGCCGCCGACTCCGGGAGCAACGGCCACACCGTCCGCTGGCAGGCCGCCGCGGGCGCCCGCCCCGTCATCAGCGGGGCGAAGGCGGTCACCGGATGGACGCAGGCCGACTCCGGCAAGAACATCTGGCGGGCCGACGTCGGCGCCGGGATCGAGACCCGCCAGCTCTACGTCAACGGCACGGCGGCGATCCGCGCCCGCACCACGCTGAACCGCGCGGACTTCACCGCGACCAACAGCGGTCTCAGCTTCACCAACGGGGCCCTGAGCTACCTGAACGGCCTGGCCAACCAGAGCCGGATCGAGCTGCAGGGCATCGGCTCGTTCACCGACCGGTACGTGCCGGTGCAGAGCATCGCCGGCAACTTCATCACGATGAAGCAGCCGGCCTGGAACAACAACATCTTCGGGTACGACACCATCGTCAACCCGTACCGCCAGGGGCCGATGTACCTGGAGAACGCCTACGAGTTCCTCGACTCGCCCGGTGAGTGGTACGTCAACACCGGCACCGGCGTCCTGTACTACATCCCGCGGTCCGGGCAGAACATGAGCACCGCCGATGTGGAGTTCCCGCTCGTGCAGTCACTCGTACAGCTCGGCGGCACCTACGCCGCCCCGGCCCATCACATCGCGTTCTCCGGCATCACCTTCTCCGGCACCAGCTGGCTCGGCCCCAGCAGCAACCAGGGCTACGCCGACCAGCAGACCGGGGCCTACATCTCGGGCACCTGGGGGTGGCCCGGCAACCCGCTGTCGTCCTGCCAGTTCGGCTGCACGCAGTTCGAGTCGGCCCGGCCGCACTGGAACCAGATGCCGGGCGCCGTACAGGTATCAGCGGCCGGCAACATCAGCTTCATCCGCAACCGGTTCCTCAACCTCGGGCAGACGGCGCTGGGCATCGGCAACGACGCCAACGCCCACGGCTCGGGTGTGGGGCTGGGCACCGCCTCCGTCACGGTCACCGGGAACGTGTTCGCCGACAGCGCGGCCGGCGCCGTCGTGGCGGGCGGTGTGCAGGCCGACGCGCACCATCCCAGCGACTCCCGGATGGTCAACCGGGATCTCACGTTCAGCAACAACCTGGTGCACGACATGGGCCAGGACTACCGGGGGATCACCTCGTTCCTGCCCACCTACGTCACCAACGCCACCATCTCGCACAACGAGATCTACAACATGCCGTACCTGGGCGTGGCCTTCGGGTACGGCTGGGGCTCCAATGACGCCGGCGGCAGCCCGGACTACACCAACCGGGGGCTGTACAACTACCAGCCGCGGTACTCCACGGCGACCACCGCGTCCGGCAACAGGATCACCGACAACTACGTGCACGACGTCATGCAGCAGATGAACGACGGCGCCTGCGTCTACACCCTGTCGGCCCACCCCAACGGCCAGATCAGCGGCAACTACTGTCTCAGAGCCGGCACGGGCCAGTTCGGCCTGTACTTCGACGAGGGCTCCCGGTACATCACGGCGACGAACAACGTCTTCGACGGGAGCTGGTGGATGTTCGCGCACGGCAACTACCAGGGCGGCAACAACACCGGCAATCTCACCGTCACCAACAACTGGACGACCAACACCGGCACCGACGTGACCACCGGCAGCCACGGCAACACCGCCTCCGGCAACGTCGGCGTCACCGGCGGGAACTGGCCGGCGGGCGCGCGGTCCGTGATGGCGGCGGCCGGGCTCGAATCCGCCTACCAGGACATCAAGGGCGGTGGACCGTCCCCGTCTCCCTCGCCGTCCCCGTCCCCGTCCCCGTCCCCGTCCTCGTCTCCCTCTCCCTCGCCGTCTCCCTCTCCCTCGCCGTCTCCCTCGCCTTCGGGGAGCACGAGCGCGCTGAAGGGTGTGGGGTCGGGCAGGTGCCTGGACGTGACCGGCGCGTCGCAGACCAACGGGGCGCTGGCGCAGATCTGGGACTGCAACGGTCAGAACAACCAGAAGTGGACCTCCACCGCCGCCGGTGAGCTGCGGGTCTACGGCAACAAGTGCCT
>NZ_JBEZDW010000083.1:0-8504 GCF_040802045.1 Microbispora sp. NPDC049125
CACCGAAACCCCCCGCGACCACGATCTTCGTCGAGGTCAGGCCACGACTAGAGCCTGCGAAGTCCACTGAGCACCCTTTCCAGCAAGTCCCGATCGGGCTTGCCCGCATCCAGCTGAGGCTGATGCACGTGCACCAGCCCCTCGGCCGCCATGTCGGAGATGACCACCCGCGCCACACCCAGCGGGATCCGCAGCAGCGCCGACACCTCGGCCACCGACCGCACCTGACGGCACAGGGCGCTGATGGCGCGGTGCTCGGGAGGGCGGCCGGACAGGTCGTAATGGGTGGCCGTGGCCGAGGAGACCAGCGCCTCAAGCGCGAGTTGCATGCGAGGCGCGGTGCGCCCCCCGGTCACCGTGAAAGGGCGGACCGGCGACGCCGGCTCCTGAGGGATCGGGGCGCCCGCAGGCTGCCCCCACGGGTCCATCGTCATCTCCGCGGGTGGGACGCCTGGAGCTCGGCGCGGACCGCCGGGGTCAGCACCTGCCCAGCGCGCTCCACCAGCAGGGTCATCTGGTACGCCACCAGGCCGAGGTCGGAGTCGGACGAGGCCAGCACGGCCAGGCACGAGCCGTCGCTGATCGACATGATCAGCAGCAGTCCCCGCTGCATCTCCACCACGGTCTGGGCGACCGGTCCGCCCTCGAACACCCGGGAGGCGCCCTGCGTCAAACTGATCAAACCGGCAGACACGGCCGCCAGCTGATCAGCCCGATCCTTGGGAAAACCGTCCGAGAAGGCGAGCGGCAGACCGTCCGACGACACCACCACCGTGTGCGCCACGCCTGGGACGGAGCTGACGAAGTCGCTGATCAGCCAGTTCAGGCCACGCGCGGCCTGGCTCATCTCCCTCATGCTTGCTCCCCACTTCTGTTCGGGTAGCCCTGGTTCTCGCTGATCTCGCCACGGGCCACCGCACGGCCCTGCCGCGTGCCCTGCTGCAGGCTGGACAGCCTGCTGCGGGCGCGGTCGGGCGACAGCGCGGGCGCCGGGGCGGGTGGTGACGGCGTGCCGGACTCCGCGGAGCCGGGCACGAGGTTGGCCTTGGGCACCCGCTTCGGCAGGCCGGAATTGGTCTTGCTGTCGAAGGCGGGCTGCTGGGCGACGGCCGCGGCCGCCTGCCAGGCGGCGTCCGTGGGCGCCTGCCACTCCGCCGGCGAGGCCTCCGGCGCCGACGACCGCTGGAACCACGCCGACTCCACCGAGGCGAAGATCGGCAGGAACTCCTCCAGAGGCGGGTCGGCCTGGCTCCGCACCGCCGGCATGGGGCCGGTGGCGGCGTCGTCCGGAGGGGAGTCGAAGTGGCGCGTACGCAACCGGCTGCGGGGGTCGGGCCGGCCGAGGGCGCCCAGGGCGCTGCCCTGCCCGGGGGACCCGGCCGAGCCGCCCGCGCCTCCCGGGGGGCCGAAGGCCGAGAACGAGGAGGACCCAGAGGAGGCGGAGGGGGCGCTCACCTGCGGGCGCGAGGGACCCGGGCCGATGGCTTGCGGCGCCGACCAGGACACCGGCTCCGGCTGGGGGCTCCAGCTGGGGGCGAAGGCGGCTCCGTACACCGAGGGCGCCTGGGCGGTGCGGCCCATCAGGGTCTCCGGCAGGAGCACCATGGCGGTCAGCCCACCGCCGTCGTGCGGGCGCAGCTGCACCCTGATGCCGTTGCGCAGCGCCAGCCGGCCGACCACGAACAGGCCCATCCGGCGGGACACCGACACGTCCACGACCGGGGGGTTGGCGAGCCGCCAGTTGGCCTGGCTGATCTCCTCGATGGTCATTCCGATGCCGGAGTCGGTGATGGACACCATGACCCCGCCTCCGTCGATACGGTTGCCCGAAACGATGACCCGGGTGTCCCTGGCCGAGAACGACAGGGCGTTCTCGACGAGCTCGGCCAGCAGGTGGATGACGTCGTTGACGGCCTGCCCGGCGATCGCCACGTCCGAGGGGAAGTTGAGCATCACCCGCTCGTAGCCCTCGACCTCCGACAGCGAGGCCCGGATGACGTCGGTGATCTCCACCGGCTGGCTCCAGCGGCGGGCCGGCTCCTGGCCGGCGAGGACCAGCAGGTTCTCACTGTTGCGGCGCATGCGGGTGGCCAGGTGGTCGAGCTTGAACAGGTTGCCGAGCCGCTGCTCGTCCTGCTCGCCCTGCTCCAGGCCGTCGATGAGCGCGATCTGCCGCTCTACGAGCGTCTGGGTGCGCCGGGACAGGTTGACGAACATCGAGCTGATGTTGCTGCGGAGCTTCGCCTCGTCGCCCGCCAGCCGTACGGCCTCGCGGTGGACCTCGTCGAAGGCCCGCGCGACCTCGCCGACTTCGTCGGTGGTGTCCACCCCGATGGGCTGGACCACGGGCGCCCCGGCAGAGCTGTCCGACTCGCGCAGCCGCTGCACGAGGTCGGGCAGCCGGTGCCCGGCGATCTCCAGCGCCTCGCTGCGCAACCGCCGCAGCGGTCTGACCAGCGACCGCGCCACGGCCGCGGTCACGAGCAACACGATCAGCAAGACGATGACGACCAGGCTGATGTTGATCGCCGCCAGGTTCCGATCCGACTCCTGGAAGCCGGCGCTCCTGGAGAGGATCGACGAGCTCAGCTGCTTCTCGACCTCGTGCATCTTGTCGAGCTTCTCGCTGCTCGCGGTGAACCACCGCTCGCTGTCGTCCCCGCGCTCGTCCAGCCCCCGTAGCGACTGGCCGTGCTTTTGCAGGTAGTTGGCGCGCAGCCGGTAGAACTCCGACCGGTCGATCTGCGTTCCGGTGACGGTGTCGTCGTAGAGCTGGCGCTGCGCCGGGCTGGCCGCCGAGACGAACGACTCGAACTCGCTCTCCTCACGCGACTGGGCGCTGAGGAAGGCGTCCAGTTCCGCGTCGCCCAGCTTCCCCGTCACCAGGCCCATGCCGAGCAGCGAGCGCTGCTTCGACGCCTCCTCCTCAGCCAGGCCCAGGGCCGCCAGCGCGGTCATGCTCGCCGCGAGCTGCTCGTCCACACCGCCCTGTACGGCCTCGTCATAGACCCTGAGGACGTCGGCGATGAGCTGGGAGTACTTCTCGTGCGCCGGCAGCGCGGGGATCTGCGACTTCAGTGCCGTGTCCCGCAGAGTGTCGAGCTCGCCCAGACGGTCCTTCAGATGGCCGATGCGCTGCCGGCCGATGTCTCCGAAGGCGTTCACCGCCACGTCGGCCTTCGCCCGCGCCTGCTCGGCCGCCGCGTCGACGGCCTCGTACTGGTTGTGGATGAGGTCGAGGGACGCCTTACCCGGCCGGCCCATGGCGATGTATCGGGTCGACAGGTCGCGTTCAAGTTGCAGTTCGTTCGCCAGATTGCTCAATCCGGACACGAGGTCGGCGACCTCGTGAACGCGCTGATATTCGGCGGCGCTGCTGATCGATGTCGCCACCCGCAATCCGCCCAGCACTACCGCGGCGACGGTGGGAATCAGGATGATCGCGATCAGTCGTGACCGCACCCGCCAGTTAGCGAGGTTGAAACGCCTCTCCCTACTAGGGGGCGGTTCGGCGGGCTGGCGGGGCGCGCGGGGCGCTCCTGGCCGGCCGGCTGTCGGAAGGGCATCCGGCTCGGCGCGGCTCGCATATGTTGCCGTACTCACTGGTCGCAACCCCTCGCGCCGGCTCCGGCAAAGAAATACGGACGGGTGTCCCTAACAAGGTCGGGGCAATTTGAGCATAAGCCTAAGAGCTACACCAATAGCGACGATACTTTGGCACGGTCCAGAGCCAGGAATGGGCCCTCCTCAAGGCGTTCGCCGAGGACAGGGCGAGGCAGTGAGCGCCGCGCTCGATGAAAGCACGCAGCGGCGTCCGGTTCCATCGGTCCAAAGGGCCATTACGCCCCGATCTCCCCCAATCAGGGCGGTCAGCAACTTCTTCACTATTTTAGTGACAAAGTGCGCCGATTCGTGTTAAGTCTGAGATGCCTCCGCTACGCTCTCGCCCTCAAGAGAGATCACCTTCACCGAAGGTGCCTCAGCTCACTTCATCTAGGGAGTCTCGGTGAGACGCTCACTTATGGGCCACACCTTTTTGGTTTTCGTGGCGTCCGTAATTACGCTCACGGCATGCAGCGGGTCGGACACGTCAAGCCCTACGAATTCGAACGGTCCCGAAAAGACCACACTTAAGGTCGGAGTCCTTCCCATTCCGGACTCCGCCCCCATTCAAATCGCTATCGACAAGGGCTTCTTCAAGCAGGAAGGCCTTTCGGTCCAGCTGTCCATCGAGGAGGGCTCCGCGAAGGCCCTGCCCAAGGTCGTGAGCGGCAGCCTTGACGTGAGCCTGGCGAACTACGTGTCGACCTTCTCCCTTCAGCAGTCCGGTTTGGGCAAGTTCAAAATCATCGCAGACAGCTTCCAGGCCGCCCCCGACACGTTCGTGATCATGGTCGGCAAGGACTCCCCGATCAAGACGCCGGCCGGCCTCGCCGGCAAGAAGATCGCGGTCAACACCCTGAACAACGTCGGGACCCTGGCCGTCACCCAGACGCTCAAGGTCAGCGGCGTCACGGTCAACCCGAGCCAGTTCGCGCCCATGCCGCTCCCGGACATGGCCGCCGCCCTCAAGAACGGCACCGTCGACGCCGCCTGGATGTCCGAGCCGTTCATCTCGATCAACCAGAAGCAAGGCGCCCAGAAGCTGGTGGACACGATGGCCGGGCCGACCGCCGACTTCCCGGTCGCGGGCTGGGGAGTGTCGGAGGACTTCGCCGCCAAGAACCCCAAGACGGTCGCCGCCTTCCAGCGCGCGCTCGCCAAGGCCCAGCAGCTCGCGTCGACGGACCGTAAGGTCGTCGAGGCCGCCCTGCCCAAGTACTCGAAGATCGACGCGGCCACGGCCGCCGTCATCACCCTCGGGAAGTACCCGACCACGCTGAACGAGGCGCGCCTGCAGCGGGTCGCCGACCTCATGACGGAGCTCGGCTACCTCAAGGGTCACTTCGACGTCAAGCCACTGATCGCGACCTCCGCCGCAGCGGGATGACGATCAGCGGGACGCGCGTGCTCCGCGGCGCCATCGGGGTCGCGGGGCTCCTCGTCGCGGCCGAACTCGCCCTGCGCGCCGGTCACGTCACCCTGCTTCCCCTCGTCTCCACGGTGCTCGCCCGCGCGGCCGAGCTGACCGTGGACGGCGAGTTTCTCGGCGCGGCGGCCTCGACACTCGCCTCCTGGGCGCTCGGGCTCGCCCTGACCGTGGCGGTCGGCATACCCATCGGCCTGCTGCTCGGGGCCATGCCCAGGGTGGAGGCCGCGGTCCGGCCCCTGATCGAGTTCCTGCGCCCGATCCCGTCCGTCGCCTTGATTCCCCTCGCGATCCTCGTGTTCGCCGAGCAGCTTCACCTGCGGGCGGCCATCATCATCTACGCCTCCTGCTGGCCCGTTCTGATCAACACCATCTACGGACTGAAGGACGTCGACCCGGTGGCCAGGGAGACGTTGCGGAGCTTCGGATTCGGGCCCCTCGCCGTGCTCGTGCGCGTCTCGCTGCCGAGCGCCGCGCCGTTCATCGCGACCGGTGTGCGGATGGCCGCCTCCGTCGCGATCGTCCTCGCGGTGACCGTGGAGCTGGTCGCGGGGGGCACCGACGGCGTCGGCGTCTACATCCTCAAGGCCGGCGGCGGCGGCCGCACCGACCTGATGATCGCCGCGACCGTGCTGACCGGCCTGTTCGGCCTGCTGGTGAACCTGGCCCTGGTGGCCGCCGAGCGAAAGGTGTTCCGGTGGCGGCACGCTCGCTAGGCGGCTTCGGCGTCCGCGTGGCCCTCGTGGCCGCGACGGTGGCCCTGTGGGAGCTCGTGACCCGGCTCGCCTCGCAGCCGTACTTCCCGCCTCCATCGACGATCGCGTCGCGGATGTACACCCTCTGGTTCTCCGGTCCGGTCACCCACGTCTTCTTCACCGACGACGCGCTCACCATGCTCCAGCCGAGCCTCGGCCGGCTGCTGGTCGGCTGGGGCGCCGCCAGCGTGGCCGGCGTCGTGCTCGGCCTGGCGATCGGCCGCTCGCAGGTGCTGTCCGACTTCCTCGACCCGCTGATCCAGTTCGGCCGAGCCGTACCGCCGCCCATGCTGGTGCCGATCTTCTTCGCGCTGTTCAAGATCGGTACGCCGACGCAGATCGCGACGATCGTCCTCGGCGTGATCTGGCCGGTGCTCATCAACGCCATCGACGGCGCCGCCACGGTCGACCGCCAGCATCTCGAGACGGCCAGGGTCTTCGGCCTGTCACGCCCGCAGATCATCGGGCGCATCATCGTCCCGTCCGCCATGCCGAAGATCGTCGCCGGGCTGCGGCTGAGCCTCTCCCTGGCTCTGATCATGATGGTGATCTCCGAGCTCGTCGGCAGCAACAGCGGCATCGGGTACCGCCTGACGACGGCCCAGCAGAACTTCCTCATCCCCGACGTGTGGGGATGCATCGTGCTGCTCGGCGTTCTCGGCTACCTGCTCAACTCCTCGTTCCTGCTCGTGGAGAACCGGATCCTCCGCTGGCACAGCCGCGCCCGGCAGTACGCATAGGAAAGACGCCATGCTCGAGATCATCGATGTGACCCATACGTACGGTGCCTACCGGGCGCTCGACGGCGTGAAGCTGACCGTGGCAGACGGCGAGCTGGTCTGCGTCGTCGGCCCTTCCGGCTGCGGCAAGTCCACCCTGCTGCGCTCCGTGGCCGGCCTCGTCCAGCCGACCGGGGGCCGCATCCTGCTGGACGGCGTGCCTGTCTCCCAGACACCCGACAACCTCGCGGTCGTCTTCCAGGACTACAGCCGGTCGCTGTTCCCCTGGATGTCGGCCGCCGCCAACGTGGCGCTCCCCCTGCGCCGGAAGGGCATGGACCGCGCGCAGCGGCGCACGGCGGCCATGGAGGCGCTGGAGCAGATGGGGCTGGCCGACGCGGCCGGCAAGTACCCGTGGGAGATGTCCGGAGGCATGCAGCAGCGGGTCGCCATCGCCAGGGCGCTGGCGTTTCGGCCCTCGCTGCTGCTCATGGACGAGCCGTTCGGCTCCGTCGACGCGCAGACCCGCGAGGATCTGGAGGACCTCGTCCTGCGCGTCTGCGCCCACCACGGCATGACGATCATGCTGGTCACCCACGACATCGACGAAAGCGTGTATCTGGGGGACCGCGTGGTCGTCCTGAGCCGTGCTCCCGGAACCGTCGCCGGGGACCTCCACGTCTCGCTGCCCTCTCCGCGTGACCAGATCGTCACCCGGGAGCACGAGACGTTTGTACGGCTCCGAGCCGAGGTCGGGCGCCTGGTCCGCGGCAACCAACTATCACGTCAGGAGACCTGAGTTGTCAGAAGTGATCAATAAGGCCATCGCAGATATCTCCAGATTCGCGGCGATTCACACTATGGCCGAGCTGGGGTGTGCCGACCATCTGGCCGAAGGCCCACTCGACGTCGGCGAGCTCGCGATGCGATGCGGGGCCAACCCGCTCGCCCTCGCGCGCGTGCTGCGCCAACTGGCCGCCCTCGGCCTGGTACGGACGGTCGACACGGGGGTGTACGCCCTGACGGAGGACGGCGCCGCGCTACGCAGTGACGTGCCCGGCTCGCTGCGCTCCTCCATCCGCATGGTGGGCGAGGAGAGCTTCTGGTACGCCCTGGGCAACCTGCCGACGACCGTGCGGCAGGGGCGACCGGTGATGGTGGACCGGTACGGGCCCGTCTACGAGTACCTGGCCGCGAACCCCGAGACCGGCCGGCTGTTCGACGACTACATGACCTCACGGTCCGCCCCGTTCATCGAGGCGGCCAGGGGTTACGACTTCTCCGGGGTGCGGACCCTCGTCGACGTGGGCGGAGGCAAGGGCCACAACCTGGCCGCGATCCTGACCGCCAATCCGGAGCTCAAGGGCGTCCTGTTCGACCAGGAGCACGTGACGCCGGGCGCCCGGAGCCACTTGGCCGAGTTCGGCGACCGCTGCGACGTCGTCTCCGGCGACTTCTTCGTCCAGGTGCCCACGGGCGGTGACGCGTACCTGCTGGCGAGCGTCATCCACAACTGGGACGACGACGACGCCGTGCGGATCCTCACGAACACGCGCACCGCGCTGGCGCCGGAAGGGCGGGTGCTCCTCCTGGAGTTGGTGATTCCCGAGGACGACGAACCGCACTTCGCCAAGGACATCGACATGCGGATGCTCGCGCTGCTCGCGGGCGGCACCGAGCGCACGTCCCCCGAGTACGCGGCGCTGCTGGAGAAGGCGGGGCTGCGGATGACCGGTGTCGTCACCGTGCCGGGCGGGCCGAGCGTCATCGAGGCGCGCCCGGTCTGATCGTCTCGGGCACGCCCGGGACCGGGCGGCCGCAGACGCGGGAAGCCGTCACCCGGTAGCGGACGCGGGGGGCCAGAAGACCGGGCCTCAGCCTCCGACACCGGGAACGGCGACGCGCATGGTGAGGGCGTGCTCGACGAGCGTGATCAGCGTCGTCTTGACCGAGTCCCGCTTACGGGCGTCCGTACGGATGATCGGCGTGGTCGGCGACAAC
>NZ_JBEZDW010000084.1:0-7799 GCF_040802045.1 Microbispora sp. NPDC049125
CTGTCGGCGCTGGCTCGGGGGGAGACGGCCCCGCATCTGGTCCAGGGCGCTGTCACCGGTGGCAAGGTGGCGTTCCTGTTCACCGGTCAGGGGTCTCAGCGGGCCGGGATGGGCCGGGAACTGTACGAGACCTACCCGACCTTCGCCGAGGCGTACGACCGGGTGTGTGCTCATCTGCCGGCCATTGATAGTGAGTCGCTGGATCGTACGGAGTTCACCCAGCCCGCTCTGTTCGCGATCGAGGTGGCGCTGTTCCGCCTGGTGGAGTCGTGGGGCATCGTGCCGGACTTCCTGGCGGGGCATTCGATCGGGGAGATCGCCGCAGCCCATGTAGCTGGGGTGCTGTCCCTTGAGGACGCCTGCACGCTGGTCACCGAACGGGGCCGTCTTATGCAGGCCCTTCCGGAGGGTGGGGCGATGGTCGCTCTGAACGCCTCAGAAGACGAAGTCCAGCCGTATCTGACCGACCGGGTGAGCGTTGCCGCGATCAACGGCCCCCAGTCCGTCGTCGTAGCCGGGGACGCAGACGCGGTCGACGCCGTGGTCGCGCAATTCCCCGACCGCAAGTCCAAGCGGCTGAACGTCAGCCACGCCTTCCACTCACCGCTGATGGACCCGATGCTGGAGGACTTCCGCCAGATCGCCGAATCCCTCACCTACAACCCTCCCCAGATCCCCATCACCTTCGGCTACGACGCGGACTACTGGGTCTCCCATGTCCGTCAGCCGGTGCGCTTCCTGGACACCATGCGGACGCTGGAAGCCGAAGGAGTACGGGTCTTCCTGGAGCTCGGTCCCGACGCCGTACTGACCGCGATGGGCCAAGACTGCGCCGACGGCACCTTCATCCCGACGCTGCGCAAGGGCAGGCCGGAGGCGGAGACCGTCACCACCGCCCTGGCCCGGCTCCACGTCGCGGGCGTGGCCATCGACTGGGCCGCCCTGTTCCCCGGCGCTCAGCGCGTGGACCTCCCCACGTACGCCTTCCAGCGCCAGCGCTACTGGCCGCAGGCACGGCCGATACCGGGCGACACCGCCGGCCTCGGGCTGGGATCGGCGGACCACCCCATGCTGGGAGCGGCGGTGCCGCTGGCCGGCGGGGACGGTGTCCTGCTGACCGGCAGGCTTTCGCTCCAGACCCACCCGTGGCTGGCCGACCACGCCGTGATGGGGACCGTCATCCTGCCCGGCACGGCGTTCGTCGACCTCGCCATCAGGGCGGGCGACCAGGTCGGCTGCGGCCACCTGGAGGAGCTCACCATCCAGGCTCCGCTGACCCTGCCCGAACGGGGCGGCGTGCACATCCAGCTCGCCGTCGGCGCCCCAGACGACTCGGGACGCCGCCCGGTGGACGTCTACTCCCGTCCCGACGGCGCCCCCGCCGACCAGCCGTGGACCCGGCAGGCGACAGGCGTGGTGGCGCCGGTCGACCAGGCCGGACACGTGGGGAACGCCGAGACCGCCGCGGAGCCGGTGGACTTCGCCGCCTGGCCTCCGCCGGACGCGACACCCGCCGATGTGGACGGACACTACGACGGCCTCGCCGCCGCCGGATTTGGATACGGAGCCGTCTTCGCCGGCCTCACCAGGGCATGGCGACGCGGCGACGAGGTCTTCGCCGAGGTCACACTCCCCGAGGACACCGACGTGGCCGGGTTCGGCCTGCATCCGGCACTGCTGGACGCCGCGCTGCACGCCATCAGCCTCGGCGGGTTCGTCACCGAAGCCGGCCCCCGGCTGCCGTTCGCCTGGACCGGCGTCACCCTGCACATGGCGGGAGCGCGGACGCTCCGCGTGCGCCTCGCTCCCACGGGCGCGGACGGCGTCGCCCTGGACATGGCCGACGGCGCGGGCAGAGCCGTCGCGTCCGTCTCGGGACTGGTCCTGCGGCCGGTGAGCCCCGAGCAGCTCGCCGGCCCCCGCGGCGGCGTCCACGACTCGCTGTTCCGGCTGGACTGGACGCCGGTCGCCGGGCCCGTCCACCCGGTCGACCGCTGGGTGGTCGTCGGTGAAGGGGCGGCCGGAGGCGCCGAGACCTACCCTGACTGGCCGGCCCTGGAGGACGCTCTCGCCGACGGCGCCGAGGTGCCCGCCGTGGTCGTGGTCGCCTGCGCCCCACCGGACGACCCCACCTACTGGGATTCGGCGTACGGGGATCGGGCGGATGTGCCGGGCGCCGTCAGGGACGCGGCGTTCAGCGCGCTGGCTCTGGTGCAGAACTGGCTTGCCGATGACAGGTTCGCCGACTCCCGGCTGGTGTTCATGACCGAGGGGGCCGTGGCTGCGACGCCCGGGGACGCGGTGCCGGGGCTGGCGACGTCCACGGTCTGGGGTCTCGTGAGGTCGGCGCAGTCGGAGAACCCGGGCAGGTTCGCCCTGATCGACCTCGACGACCCCGAGTTGCTGGGCTCCGCCGTGGCCGTCGCCGTGACGGCCGACGAGCCGCAGCTCGCCGTACGGGCGGGGGCGATCCTCAGCCCGCGCCTCGCCCGCGTGACGACGGCGGACACGGCACCCAAACCGGCCCCCGAAGCCGCCTCCGGCCGGGCACGTGAGGCGGCGGTGACCGAGCTGGACCCCGAGGGCACCGTCCTGGTGGTCGGCGGCACCGGCGCGCTGGGCGCGCTGCTCGCCCGGCACCTGGTCACGGCCCACGGCGCCCGGCGGCTGGTGCTGACCAGCCGCCGCGGCGGCGACGGTCCGGGCGCGGCCCGGCTCAAGGCCGACCTGGCGGCGCTCGGTGCGACAGTGGAGATCACGGCCTGCGACGCGGCCGACCGTGACGCGCTGGCCGGGGTGCTCGCCGCGATCCCCGCCGTGCACCCGCTCACCGCCGTCGTCCACACGGCGGGAGTCCTGGACGACGGCGTCGTCTCGGCTCTCACCCTGGAACGGCTCGACACGGTCCTGCGGCCGAAGGTCGACGCCGCGTTCCACCTGCACGAGCTCACCCGGCACATGGATCTGGCGATGTTCGTGCTGTTCTCCTCGGCAGCCGGGGTCTTCGGCAACGCCGGCCAGGCCAACTACGCCGCGGCCAACGCCTTCCTCGACGCGCTGGCGCAGCACCGGACGGCCATGGGACTGCCCGGCCTGTCCCTCGCCTGGGGCCTGTGGGCCGAAGGCGGCGGCATGGGCGGCGGGCTCGGCCAGGATGACGTCCTGCGGATGAACCGCAGCGGTGTCACCGGGCTGTCGGCAGCCGAGGGCCTGGCCCTCTTCGACGCCGCCCAGACCGCCGGCGCGCCCGCCCTCGTCCCGATCAGGCTCAACCTCGCGGCCATGGCGGGCGTGCCCATCATGCGCGGCCTGGTGCGCGCCCCCTCTCGCCGTACGGCCGACACCGGGGTGGCCCTGAGCGCCCGCCTGGCCGGGCTGACCGGCCCCGAGCAGGCGAAGGCCCTGCTGGAGCTGGTCCGCGCCCAGGCGGCGGCCGTGCTGGGACACGCCGGGCCGGACGCCGTCGAGCCCGGACGCGGCTTCATGGAGTCGGGCTTCGACTCGCTGACCGCCGTCGAGCTGCGCAACCGGCTCGGCGCCGCCGTGGGGCTCCGGCTCCCGGCCACCCTCCTGTTCGACTACCCGACCCCCGCCGCGCTCGCCGAGCACCTGCGGGCCGAGATCCAGCCTGAGGCGGCGACGAGTATCGCCCCCGTGCTCGCCGAGCTGGACCGGCTGGAGACGGCGTTCTCCACAGCGGCACTGGACGCCTCGGCCCGGGCGGGGATCGCCGCGCGGCTGAAGGCCCTGCTGTCCGGATGCGACGAAGCCGCACCGGACGGAGCCGCCGTCACCGACAAGCTGAGATCGGCGACCGATGACGAGATCTTCAACTTCATCGACAACGAGCTAGGGATTTGACGCCATGAGTGCAGATTCTCGTGACCTTGCCAACGGACGGGGTGCAGTGGTGAATGAGGACAGGCTCCGCGAGTACCTGAAGCGGGTGACGGCCGATCTGCACCAGACCCGCCAGCGGCTGCGCGACCTGGAGTCCGCTGACGGGGAGCCGATCGCGATCGTGGCGATGGGCTGCCGTTATCCGGGTGGGGTGACCTCGCCTGAGGACCTTTGGCGGCTGGTGTCCTCCGGTGGTGACGGCATCTCGGCCTTCCCGGCCGACCGCGGCTGGGACGAGGCGCTCTACGACCCGGACGCCGGGCAGGCCGGCAAGAGCTACTCTGCCGAGGGCGGCTTCCTGTACGGGGCGGCCGAGTTCGACCCGGCCTTCTTCGGGATTTCGCCGCGTGAGGCGCTGGCGATGGATCCGCAGCAGCGGTTGCTGCTGGAGACCTCCTGGGAGGCGTTCGAGCGGGCGGGGATCGACCCGGCGACGATTCGCGGCAGCCGTACCGGTGTGTTCGCCGGGGTGATGTATCACGACTACGCCTCTCGCCTGCCCGCGGTGCCTGAGGGGATCGAGGGGTATCTGGGCACCGGCAACTCGGGGAGCATCGCCTCGGGCCGGGTGGCGTACACCTTCGGGCTCGAAGGCCCTGCCGTCACCATCGACACGGCCTGCTCCTCCTCGCTGGTGGCGCTCCATCTGGCGGTGCAGGCGCTGCGGCAGGGCGAATGCTCGATGGCTCTGGCGGGTGGTGTGACCGTGATGGCCACGCCCGCCGCGTTCATCGACTTCAGCCGGCAGCGGGGCCTGGCGGCCGATGGCCGGTGCAAGGCGTTCTCCGCCGACGCCGACGGCACCGGCTGGTCCGAGGGCGCGGGCATGCTGCTGCTTGAGCGGCTGTCGGACGCCGAGCGCGAGGGCCACCCGGTGCTGGCCGTGGTGCGCGGCACGGCCATCAACCAGGACGGCGCCAGCAGCGGCCTCACCGCGCCGAACGGCCCGTCGCAGCAGCGCGTCATCATGGACGCGCTGGCCAACGCGCGTCTCACCGCCGACCTGGTCGACGTGGTCGAGGCGCACGGCACCGGAACCGTGCTCGGCGACCCGATCGAGGCGCAGGCGCTCCTGGCGACGTACGGCCAGGCCCGGCCGGCGGACCAGCCGCTGTGGCTGGGTTCGCTGAAGTCGAACATCGGGCATTCGCAGGCGGCTGCGGGTGTCGGCGGGATCATCAAGATGGTCATGGCGATGCGCCACGGCGTGCTGCCCAAGACGTTGCACGTGGACGAGCCGACTCCGCATGTGGACTGGGAGTCGGGGGCGGTGCGCCTGCTGTCCGACCCGGTGGCCTGGCCGGAGACCGGCCGTCCGCGCCGGGCCGGTGTGTCGTCCTTCGGGTTCAGCGGCACCAACGCCCACACCATCATCGAGCAGGCCCCCGGCGCCACGCCGGACCCGGCTCCGGCGCAGGAGGGCCGAGACCCGGTCCGCGGGCCCATTCCATGGGTGCTGTCGGGCCGTGGCGAGCAGGCGCTCCGTGAGCAGGCCGTACGGCTGCGCGCACATCTGGCCGAGCACCCCGAGCTGGACACGGCCGACGTGGGCCACACGCTGGCGACGGGCCGCGCGGCCTTCGAGCACCGGGCCGTCGTCGTGGGCGACGACCGCGAGCAGCTCCTCGCGGGCCTGGGAGCGCTGGCACGCGGCGAACCGGCGGCGAACGTGGTCCAGGGCGGCGTGACCGGCGGCAAGGTGGCGTTCCTGTTCACCGGGCAGGGCAGCCAGCGCCTCGGCATGGGCCGGGAGCTCTACGAGACATACCCGGCCTTCGCCGAGGCGTTCGACCAGGTCTGCGCGCACCTGCCGGTGAAGGACGTGATCTTCGGGGATTCCGGGCTGCTGGACCAGACGGCCCACACCCAGCCGGCGCTTTTCGCCGTCGAGGTCGCGCTGTTCCGGCTGGTGGAGTCGTGGGGCGTCACTCCGGACTTCCTGGCCGGGCATTCCATCGGGGAGATCGCGGCCGCGCACGTGGCCGGGGTGCTGTCCCTTGAGGACGCCTGCACGCTGGTCTCCGAACGCGGCCGGCTGATGCAGGCCCTTCCCGAGGGCGGGGCGATGGTCGCCCTGAACGCCTCCGAGGACGAGGTCCTGCCGTACCTGGACGAACGGGTCGGCATCGCGGCGGTCAACGGCCCGCGGTCGGTCGTGGTGGCCGGGGACGAGGAGGCCGTCCTGCGCGTCACCCGGGCCTTCGAGGGGCGCAAGTCCAAGCGGCTCCAGGTCAGCCACGCCTTCCACTCGCCGCTTATGGACCCGATGCTGGAGGACTTCCGCCGGGTCGCCGAGTCTCTGACGTACAACGCCCCGCGCATCCCGATCGTCTCGGGCGCCGCGCCGGAGACGTTCGACGCCGCTCACTGGGTCCGTCACGTACGGCAGGCCGTACGGTTCCTCGACACCATGCGCACGCTCGAAGCCGAAGGAGTGCGTGTCTTCCTGGAGCTCGGGCCCGACGCCGTACTGTCCGCGATGGGGCAGGACTGCGCCGAGGGCGCCTTCGTCTCCACACTCAGGGCTAACCGGCGGGACACCGAATCCTTCCTCCTGGCCATGGCCCAGCTGCACGTGCGTGGCGTGGCGGCCGACTGGCGCCCGCTCTTCGACGGTGCGCGCCGCGTCGACCTGCCCACCTATCCCTTCCAGCGCGAGCGCTACTGGCTGGAGGCTCCCGCCTTCTTCATGACCGCGTTCGGAGCCTCCGGGCTCGGACTCGGCTCGGCCGACCATCCGCTGCTCGGCGCCGCGGTGGCACTCGCCGACGGCGACGGATTCCTGCTGACGGGAAGGCTGTCGGTCCAGTCGCACCCGTGGCTGGCCGATCACGCGGTGATGGGCACGGTGATCCTGCCCGGCACGGCCTTCGTCGAGCTGGCCGTACGCGCGGGCGACCAGGCCGGGTGCGATCTGCTGGAGGAGCTGACCGTCCACGCCCCACTGGTCCTGCCCGAGCACGGCGGAGTCCAGGTGCAACTCCTCGTCGGACCGGCCGACGAGTCGGGACGCCGGTCGGCGGAGATCTACTCGCGTTCGGAAGGGGCGCAGGCCGAGACGGCGTGGACGCGTCACGCGAGTGCGGTGCTGGTTTCCGGTGGTCCGGTTGAGGAGTTCGGGTTTGAGGTGTGGCCGCCGGTGGGGGCGGAGCGGGTTGATCTTGCGGGTCATTATGAGCGGTTGGCGGATGCGGGGTTCGGGTACGGCCCGGCGTTCGCGGGTCTCAAGGCCGCGTGGCGCCGGGGTGGGGAGGTGTTCGCCGAGGTCGCGTTGCCGGATGGGGTGAGTGGGTCGGGGTTTGGTCTGCATCCGGCGTTGCTGGATGCGGCGTTGCATGCGATCAGCTTGGGCGGGTTCGTTGAGGGTGAGGGTGCCCGGCTGCCGTTCTCGTGGAGTGATGTGAGTCTGCGGGCCGCCGGTGCGATGGGGCTCCGTGTACGTCTGTCGCCTGCGGGTGCCGACGGGGTGGCGCTGGAGGTGGCCGACGGGGAGGGCCGGCCCGTGCTGTCGGTCGGCTGCCTGACGCTGCGGCCCGTGGCGGTCGAGCAGCTGAGCGTTGACCGCGTCGAGTCGCTCTTCGTCCTGGACTGGGTCGCGGTGGCGGGGTCGCGTGAGCCGGTGGGGGTGGAGGGGTGGGCGTTCGTCGGCACTCCTGCCGGTGGTGGTGAGTGGTATGAGGACTGGCTGGCTTTGGATGACGCTCTTGCCGAGGGGGTGGCTGTTCCTCGGGTGGTGGTGGTTCCGGGGGTTGGGGGCCTGGATGGGGGTGAGGTTCGTGAGGCGGCGTTCACGGCGCTGGCGTTGGTGCAGGCGTTCGTGGGTGATGAGCGGTTTGATGAGTCGCGGTTGGTGGTGCTGACGTCGGGTGCGGTGGGGCCGGAGGAGGGTCCTGGGGATC
>NZ_JBEZDW010000085.1:0-7718 GCF_040802045.1 Microbispora sp. NPDC049125
ACCCACGAGATGATCGCCTCGTCCCGCAGCGCCTTGGCGGCGGTCCGGGCTGTCTGGTAGATGCCGTCGCGGGTCTCGACCGCGCCGTTCTGCGCGCCACGCAGGGACGAGGCCAGCAGGGAGAACCCGGCGGCCTCCAGCAGCTCGACCGGTGTCGGTACGGCCGGCGCGTCCAGCCATTTGGCGACGTCGCGCAGGGTGCGGCCGGAGGACGCGGCGGCCAGGAACAGGGCGCAGAGCAGGTCTTGGGCGGCGGGTCCCCACAGGTCGCACTTGGTGCCGTCGTCGACGGTCAAGACGAAGTGCCCGGCCAGGCGGTGTGCGTCTTCCACGGTGGCCAGGCCACGTAGCGGGTCCCACCACCAGGCCTGCTTTTGGTAGGTGATGCGTTGGGGGTCGAACAGCCACACCGCGCCGTCGGCGGCGCGCAGACTGGCGGTCGCCGCCCACAGATCGGCCTTGTTGGACGTGGCGATCACCGGACCGGGCGCCGACAGCACATAGGGGATGCTCAGGCAGGTGGTCTTGCCCGACCTGGGCGCCATGAAGGCGACGATGGTGTCCTCCCAGGAGGCGTACAACGTGGGCCCGTTCCGCATGAGGTCGCCGAGTGGCAGCCCGATGTCGCACGGTGCCAGCGGTCCGACCAGCGAGGGACGCAGCTCACGGGCCTTCTTCTCCGCCGCGTCCGGCTTGAGCGCCGCGAGCCCGGGATTGTCCGCGAGCGCGGCCACCGGGTCCACCGGATCGGCCAGCCGCCCGGCGATCGCCCACCAGGCGGCCACGACCACGGCAAGCGCCACCGTGATAAGGAGCGCCGCCACCACGACGACGGCGGAAGTTGGCGTACCCGGCCAGGCGACAGCCGTACGGCCCTCGAATACCTGAAGCGCGAAATCCAACCCGAAATCGTGCACCCGCGGCTCTATGTCAACGGAGTGCTCGCCGGCGCCGCACTGCACGAGGCCTCATGGGGGGCCGCCGGAGCGTTCGCGATCGGCAGGGGCATGCTGAACGGCGGGCGCACCGGCTGGTGGAAGGGCGGCGTGGACGAAGCCGAAGTCCTCGACCATCCCGCGTCGGCGGAGGAGATCGAGCGGATCAGCGGCTCCCCGGCTTCTCCACCCAGCCCGACGCCCTCACCCCCGGTTTCGTCTTCACCTACCCCGACGTCTCCCGCGCCATCGCCGAGGCCGGCATGCCAGTACCCCGAATGGCGGCAGGCCGGCTATTCCACGGGCGCCCGGGTCTCCTACAAGAACAAGCACTGGGAGGCGAAGCAGCAGATATACCCTGACAACCGGAACCCTCCCGATAGCTTCCCGGGATGGAAGTCCCTGGGCGACTGTCCCATGTCCTGACCAGCGCGTCCGGGGCGAGTTCCGCGGGTCTGTCCAGGAGAAGCCGTACAGTCCCCATGGCCTTCTCCACCGCCGACGTCGGCCGCGTATTGGCCACGGCCCGGGAGGTCTACGGGGCCTTGTTGGGTGTCTGCCCCCCGCCACGCCGTACGCGATCAAGCTGTGACCTGCCGACTTCGCCTTGTCATCTCAGCATCCGAGAACTCCTCCAGCCCTGGTCGTGGTGCGACATGACGGGACCCGCATTCGCGTTGCAGACGGCAGGATAGTGTCAACGGCGCGAGGCCTTGGCTCAGGTCTTTGGGCTGTTCAGGGTGCGTAGCGTGCTGGGGGGCGGGAGGAGCCCGCCCTTGCCGTGGTGACATACTCGTCACGCGCCTTGAAGCGAAGGTCGCCCGGCAAAGCACCACCCTTGAGGAGAAGTCTGCGATGGCCACCGTTGCCGCTTACGCTGCGCCAGCCGCCAAGGCTCCGCTGGAGCGCACCACCATCGAGCGCCGTCCAGTCGGCGAGTTCGACGTCCTGATCGAGATCAAGTACGCCGGCATCTGCCACTCGGACATCCACCAGGCAAATGAGGGTTGGGGCGAGGCGATCTTCCCGATGGTGCCAGGCCACGAGATCGCCGGTGTCGTCGTCGAAGTGGGCTCGGGCGTGACTAAGTACGCCGTAGGCGACCGCGTGGGTATCGGCTGCTTCGTCGACTCGTGCCGTGAGTGTGAGTACTGCAAGCAGGGTCTGGAACAGTACTGCGTCAAGGGCAACATCCCGACATACAACGGCCTCGACAAGAACGGCGAGCCCACCTACGGCGGCTACTCCACCCACATCGTCGCCGACGAAAACTATGTCCTCCGCATCCCGGACTCGCTTTCTCTGGATGTGGCCGCGCCGCTGCTGTGCGCGGGCATCACCACGTACTCGCCGCTCAAGCATTGGAACGCGGGCCCCGGCAAGAAGGTCGCCGTTGTCGGCATGGGCGGTCTCGGCCACATGGCGGTCAAGATCGCGCACGCCCTTGGTACCGAGGTCACCGTCCTCAGCCAGTCGCTGCGTAAGAAGGACGACGGGCTCAAGCTCGGCGCCGACCACTATTACGCGACCAGCGACCCGAAGACCTTCGAGTCGCTGGCCGGCACCTTCGATCTGGTTCTCGCCACGGTGTCCGCACCGATGGACTTCGGCGCGTACTTGTCCCTGCTGAAGACGGACGGCACGCTGGTGAACGTGGGCGCTCCTGAGGAGCCGATCCCGCTGAACTTGTTCTCGCTGATCGGCGGGCGCAAGAGTCTCGCCGGATCGATGATCGGCGGCATTCCCGAGACCCAGGAGATGCTCGACTTCTGCGCCCGGCATGGCTTGGGCGCCGATATCGAGCTGATCCGAGCCGACCAGATCAACGAGGCGTACGCGCGGGTGCTCTCCAGCGACGTCCGCTACAGGTTCGTGATCGACATCGCCACGATCTGACCCCGGAGTTGCGCACCCATCGCGAGCTGGAGCCCGCCCCGTGGTAGCAGGCTCGGCTGGAGGCCCTCACCCGCGACTGGGACGCCCTGCGCACCCGCCTCCAGCCCAAAACCCGGAAGGACATGATTGGTCGGCGATTCGGGGGCCGGCAGCGGGATGACGTCAGATGGGGCAGGGGTGCCATCCGCCGCGGAAAGTGCCGTCGCCCAACTCCATGATCAAATAGCTTCGCTCCATCACTAACGATGGTCCCTTAAGACGATCTACGAATGTAGTACCGGGCAGGGTGACGTCAGACAGGGGGAACCGGCTGGTCAGTTCCCCGGCGTGAGCTGGTCGGCGGGTTTCCGCCGCAGCGCCTAGAGTAAAGCCCAATCGCTGTAACCTGGCGGAGTGAATTCCGAATTCGCCAGGATCTTCCAAGGCCTGTTGGCCAATCGCAGCCTGTCGCCGAGGGCTGTCAGCCGAGCGTCAAGGCGAGCCGAGTCAACCATCAATCAACTTCTGAACGGTAGCATTCAGCCATCAGTTGAGATTGTCCATGACATAGCACCGGTCTTGGAGATACCCGTGGACGATCTGCTTGTCATCGCTGGACTGTCAGGGGAGCTACCACGGGGCCAGCCGAAACCGTACCCTGCGGCAGCTCAGATAGGGCAATTAGTCGCGCTGGTAAGCACTCTAACGCCTGGGCAGGTGGAGCAGGTCATTCAAGCCGCCCGAGATCTGAAAGGATGAAGGCCGAAGTCGCAGGCCCGCGGCACCCGCTACGCCCTTCGCATCATGAGGATCACGCCGTCCCCACCGGGCGCACCGTGCCGGTCATCAAAATCCGAAGGGGATCCACTGGGCGTGACTCAGGTCGAACCCTCGCGCCTCCAAGACCTCGCGAATAATGCTTTCCGTTGCCACGCTTGCAAAGGGGCGCAGGTTCAAATCCTGTCGTCCCGACGCAGCTCAGAGGGTTGATCCGGTTGGTCGGGTCGGCCCTTTCGGCGTCTTGGGGACCACGATCATCTTGCGCGCGGCCTGCTAGGGCTGTTTGGCCGGTGGTCAAGGTGGCAATTGCCTACCCTGTTGCTTCCGAGTCTGAGGGCGCCGGACGGACCACGGTGCTCCATGTGGGGCGCGTCCGGCATGGATGCGATGATCGCAGGGTGATTGACCGCGTCGGTGTCGTCAGCGCCGTCTTAGACGCGCACGGCCGTTGCTTGCTGACCATGTCCGATGGAGCCATCGAACGCATCGATCCGGCTCTCACCGACGAAGAGATCAAGAACCGCTTCGAACTGAACCGCCTAACTCGCATGCCCAAGATCGAATTCTGTGCTGGGCTTCTTCTCGATGGACCCCTAGAGGGCACTCTCAGCTACGCAATAGACGAACTCGGTCACCGCAGCACGCACTACCTTCCGCGAACACCCAGCGACGCCTCGCCCCGAACGCCCCCGGGGTCAGGCCTCGTATACGAGGTCGTGAAACTCAGCTCCACGGGCCAGCCCGCAGAACTGCGCTATGTCCCGAGTGAGTGTCAAACTGAGTGACTTCCGGGACGCCTGCCCTCGCCCATCGATGCGCATCCGTGCACCGAACATGTGGCCTTCACCTGGACGAACGCCAGGTTCGAGGAATTGCTGACCGTGGGCGCTTACCTCGATGGATTTGCGGTTCGCGGCGACGTGCTCCACAACCAGTTGTTTACTTTCCCTGGGGAACCAACATCGCTCGCCTTCACAGCGCCTGGTAGCCCTGCGGAATTGGCGGCGACCACAGCGAATTGGTTAGAAGCCATTTGGAGACGTCCGGTCGTTCGATACGAGTGGCTCCGGAGGGGGCAGGTCTACGCCCACAGATATCGGTTCGCGGACACGGGCCGGGGTCTGTGCGAAGGCAGTGTCCGTACTGCCAACCTCACCACACCCGATCGCATCGTCCATGTTCGAGGTGAACCAAGCCGGTCCGATGATGGATGACACACCGTGGCTGACCGGGACTGGACCTCACCGGGGGGCACAGTCAGGGCACATAACACCGTGATCAGCTGCGAATTGCCTAGAACCACCGAGATGGACGACGCAGGTCCTCCCGGTGGCTCGGGAGTTCAGTGCCCCGGCTCTGCCCGCCCGCTGCTACCGGGGAGATGTCTCGCGTCCTGCGTTCCGGAGGCCGTCTACTCCCTGTCGCGTTCCGCGGGCCGAAATTGTCGGTGCCTGACGCGATGATGGAACCATGACCGACGCACCCTCCAGCACTGTCTTGGCTGATCAGACCGCCTACACCGAAGCCGTTCAGCTGGCCTTGGACGCCGCTGCGGCCTACTACCGCGATGGCACCTCCACGCTGGACGACGACGCCTACGATCGGTTGGTCCGGGGCATTGCGGCATATGAGGCCGAGCATCCCGACGAGGTGCTGCCGTCCTCGCCGACGGGCAAGGTGGCCGGTGGCGCGGTGGCCGGCGACGTGCCGCACACGGTGCCGATGCTGAGCCTGGACAACGTCTTCGGCGCCCAGCCACTCGCCGACTGGTCCGCGTCTCTGGAGCGCAGGCTGGGCAGGCCGGTCACGGCGTGGAGCGTGGAGCCGAAACTCGACGGGCTGGCGATCGCCGCGCGTTACCGCGGCGGGCGGCTGACACAGCTGATCACCCGCGGCGACGGCACCAAGGGTGAAGACGTGAGCCACGCGATCGGCACCATCGTGGGACTGCCCGCCAGGCTTGCCGAGCCGGTCACGGTGGAGTTGCGCGGCGAGGTGATGATGACCACGTCGCAGTTCGAGGAGGCATGCGCCAAGCGCCAGGCACACGATGGCACCACGTTCGCCAACCCGCGCAGCGCCGCCGCCGGCGTGCTGCGCGCTCAGGATCGGCCCTACGTGTGCGAGCTGACATTCTTTTGCTACGGAGCGCTGTCGCATCCCGACGATGCCTCGGATCTGGCCGTGCGGCTGCGCGAGCTGCCGCACAGCGAGGTCATGGCGTGGGTCGCCGGACAGGGCGTGCAGACCCCCGCCGTCACCGACGTCGCCGGCATTGTCGCCACCACCCTGGAGCAGGTCCAGGAGCGGGTCGAACAGATCGCCGTCAAGCGGGCCGCTCTGACCTTCGGCATCGACGGCATCGTGATCAAGTGTGATCTCGCCGCCGATCAGGCGCAGGCCGGCTTCAGTTCGCGTGCGCCCCGATGGGCGATCGCCTACAAGCTGCCCGCCACCGAGAAGATCACCAAGTTGATCGCGGTGGAGTGGAACACCGGTCGCAGCGGCATCATCGCGCCGCGCGCCGTGCTGGAGCCGGTCGAGATCGACGGCAGCACCGTCACCTACGCCACCTTGCACAATGTCGCCGACATCACCCGCCGGGGCCTGATGATCGGCGATTCCGTGGTCGTCTACAAGGCCGGCGACGTGATCCCCCGAGTCGAGGCCCCAGTCGTGCACCTGCGCACCGGCGACGAGCAGCCGATCGCGATCCCGCAGGTCTGCCCGAACTGCGGCGACGCGATCGACAGCTCACAGGAGCGGTGGCGGTGCGTACGCGGCCGCGGCTGCCGGGCGATCGCCTCCATCGGCTATGCCGCCGGCCGCGACCAGCTCGACATCGAGGGCCTGGCCGAAAACCGCATCCAGCAACTCCTGGACGCCGGGCTGATCACCGACTTCGCCGACCTGTTCTTCCTGACCCGCGAGCAGGTGCTGGGTCTGGAACGGATGGGCGAGACCAGCACCGACAATCTGCTCGCCGCCCTAGACAGGGCCAAGGCACAGCCGCTCAACAGGGTGTTCTGCGCGCTGGGAGTACGCGGCACCGGTCGCTCCATGAGCCGCCGCATCGCCAGGCACTTCGGCAGCATGGACGCCATCCGCGCGGCCGACGCAGAGGCGATCCAGGAGGTGGAGGGCATCGGCCCGGAGAAGGCGCCCGTGGTGGTGGCCGAGTTGGTCGAGCTCGCCGACCTCATCGACAAGCTGGTCAGGGCCGGGGTGACCATGACCGAGCCGGGCTGGACACCCCCCGCCGATCCTGACACCGGCACCGATGCCAAGGCGGGCGGCGCGTCCGATCTGCCGCTGGCGGGGATGTCCGTCGTGGTCACCGGCGCGATGACCGGGGCGTTGGAGGCGCTGACCCGCAACCAGATGAACGAGCTGATCGAGCGCGCCGGAGGCAAAGCCTCCTCCGGGGTCTCGGCGAAGACCTCGCTACTGGTGGCCGGAGACAAGGCGGGCTCCAAGCGGGCCAAGGCCGAGAGCCTGGGCGTGCGGATCGTCGCCCCGGAGGAATTCGCCGGCCTCGTCGGCCCGTTCATCTGACCAGGACCGGAGGTGCCTCATCTGATCGACGAGCACCGAAGCCACGTAGCAATCACCTTGTAGATGCCTATCCGAGGCGATCGGGCCGCCGGCATCCCGGAGACCGCTGCGGCGATCCTTGCCCGGCACGCGCCGCTTGCCGTTGTGATGTCGGCCCTTTTGTCCAAAGCACGAGAGCAGGCAGACGCCGTATCGAACCGCGCCGGATTGATGGAGGCTCGGATGTTCACCGGCTTTCGTGGAGCTGCTTTGCTCGCCCTGGCGAGCAGCAGGGCTGAGTAACTGCCCGGCCGACAATCACAGCAAGCCCGAACGCTCGTGGACTTAGGCAAACTTGGTGTCGAAGCCAGATGCTCTCCCGCCGCTGTATGACCCAGGCGTCGCGGTCGGCACTGTGCCGAGTTTCCGGCAGGGGAGTCTGCCCGGGCGTCCTCAGCTGCCGATTCGAGGAACTTCGGGTTGAGCCCCTCGATCAGGTCTGTCGACGACACGTGAAAACTGACCCCCAGGCGACGGCTGAAATCTGACCCCTCTGCTGTCACCGTGGAGGGTGATCAAGGTGGAGGACTGGGC
>NZ_JBEZDW010000086.1:0-7230 GCF_040802045.1 Microbispora sp. NPDC049125
TCCGCCCTGGCCGCACCAGCGGGGAACAACGCCAACACACCCACCACAGCCACCGCCCAGACGACCCACCGCCTGACCGAGACCACAGCCGATAACCCAAACGCGAATCTCACAATCACCCCTAACGTTGTCGTTAACTACGAGCCCATCTCTGGTTGCCGGCTCCATGGCAGGTCCAGAGGATCACCTTCGTGCCGTTCGCGGTGCCCGCGCCGTTGGCGTCGAGGCACAACCCGGACTGCACGCCCGTGACACTGCCGTCGGAGTTGAGGTTCCACTGCTGGTTGGGCTGGCCGTTGCAGTCCCAGATGATCACCGCGGTGCCGTTGCTCGTCCCCTGGCCGTTGGCGTCCAGGCACTTGTTGCCGTACACCTGCAGCGCCTTGCCGGAGGTGTAGGTCCAGCTCTGGTTCGCCTGGCCGCTGCAGTCCCACAGCGCCACCTGCGTGCCGTTGGCGGTGGCGGCGTTCGGGACGTCCAGGCACCGGTTGGCGTTGACGTTGCGCAGCACCGCGCCGGACCCAGTGCCACCGGTGGAGGGGATCTGGCCGTTGAAGGTGAGCTTGACGACGTAGGCCAGGCCGCCGGAGTACGGCGCGCTGCCGGGCAGCGTGACGTGCAGACCGCTGGAGTCCTGACTGCGGGTGGGCAGGTTGATGTAGGTGCCGGCGGTGTTGCCGAGCAGCTCCACCTTGCTCAGGTTGGTCAGGCTGACCCTGCCGCTGGACAGCGAGGAGAAGTTGACGTTCGCGCCGTTGCCCGGCCAGCCGAGGATCGTGGCGTACAGGGTGGTGTTGTCCTTGCTGCGGGTATAGCGGATGTCCTGGGCGGTGCCGGCCCGCGGGGTGGTGAAGGAGCCGCCGCCCATCTGGGTCGGGCCTTCGCCGTAGGTGGTCCAGGCGCGGGTGCTGTAGATCGACTCACCCGCCCGGCGCAGGTGGGCGCCGATGGCGCTGAGGACGTCCTTCTGCCCCTGCGGGATGGTGCCGTCGATCTGCGGCGAGATGTTGAGCAGCATGTTGCCGTTCTTGCTCACCCGGTCGATCAGTGCGTGCAGCATCGCGGCCGAGCTGTAGTAGCCGATCCCGTTGGTGTAGGACCAGCTAGAGGCGCTGATGGCGTCGTCGGTCAGCCAGTAGGGGGATTGGATGCCGGCCGGACCGCCGCGCTCGTAGTCGAAGACCTCGCCCCTGGTGTTGAAGCCGTCCTTGTAGGTGGCGACGACCTCTTTGCCCCAGGCGTTCGCCTGGTTGTAGTAGTACGACAGGAACTTCAGCCGCTGGGACTCATCGACACGGCTGAGGTTGAAGTCCTGCCAGATGATGTCCGGCTGGGCCTTGTCGACGACCTCCTTCAGCTTGTCGTACCACAGCTGGTTCTCGGCGGTCGTGCCGAGCTGGCCGTACAGCTTCTTCAGCGTGGTGGTCGGCTGGGTGGGCACGTGGTCGTAGTAACCCGTGAAGTGGTAGGCGTGGTGCATCGACACCAGCAGCTTCATGTTCTTGGCGCGGATGGCGTTGGCGAACAGCTGCAGCAGGTCCAGCCGGGGGCCGCGGTCGGCGGAGTTCCACTCGTTGACGTCGCTGTCCCACATGGAGTAGCCGTCGTGGTGCTCGGCGACGGGGCCGGCGAACTTCGCGCCGGCGTCGGCCACGATCTGGGCCCACTCGTTGGGGTCGAAGTTGCCGCCCGCGGACTTGAGTTTGGGGGCGAACTGGACGAAGTTGCCCGCCTTGTCGCGAGCGCCGTCGATGAAGTTGTTGTACGGCCACACCGACGGGTCACCGAAGACGCTCTTGTGGTGGTTGTTCTCCCCCGAGCCGCTGATGTACATGTTGCGCGGATACCACTCGTTGGAGTAGGCGGGTGTGGCGAAGGCCCCCCAGTGCCAGTACACGCCGAACTTGGCGTCCTGGAACCATTCGGGCGCGGCCGGGTGCTGGTCCACCGACGCCCAGGTCGGCTCGTAGGTGGATGGGGCCGCGGCGGCCGGGGTGGTGAGGGTGGGCGCCGTGAGAAGGGTTGCGACGAGCAGGGCGCCACCGGCCAATGCGGTGGGTCTGCGCAGTGCTGAGAGATGGGTGCGGGACACGGTGTCTCCCGTTCGGGTCGTTGGCGATCACCATGGCGATCCGGCGCCGCGGACGGCCGGCGTCAGCGGCGCCGGCGCACACGGAGGAGGGGCTCACAGTGCCGGTCACCGGCCTCGGCGGCGGGGCCGTCGAGGCCGGTGACCGGATCTGATCTGTCAGCTCCGGGCCCACTGCTGGTTGGTTCCGCCGTTGCAGGACCAGAGGATGATCTTGGTGCCGTTGGTGGTGCCGGCGTTGTTGGCGTCCAGGCACAGCCCGGACTGGACGCCGGTGACGGTGCCGTCGCCGTTGAGGTTCCACTGCTGGCTGGTGCCGCCGTTGCAGTCCCCGATGACGGCCTGCGCGCCGTTGGCCGTGCCGGAGGCGTTCAGGCACTTGGTGCCGTACACCTGGAGCTGCTTGGAGGAGGTGTGAACCCACTGCTGGTTGGCGCCGCCGTTGCAGTCCCACAGCGCCACCTGGGTGCCGTTGGTCTGCGACTGGCTGGGCACATCGACGCAACGACCGCTTGCCAGGCCGCGCAGCAGGTTGCCGTTCCCCGTGTTGCCACCCTGACCGGGGGTGATGGTCAGGTTGTCGAACTGGGCGGTCTCGGTCGTGCTGGTGCCCACGCCGATCTGGCCCGCGCCCCAGGTGCCGTCGGTGACCGAGCCCACCTGGGTGCCGTCGATGCTCGCCGTGATCGTGCCACCCGAGAAGCCCAGGGCCAGGGTGTGCCAGCGGCCGGTTCCCAGGGAGGCGACCGTCCCGCTGCGCAGGGTGGTCATCGCGTTGTCGATGTTGTTACGCAGGATCTGCCAGGCACCGGCGTCGGTGACCCGCAGGTAGTAGGCGTTCAACCCCTCCGGGCCGAAGGAATGCTGGGCGCCGGCCCGGCCGATCACCTCCGCGTACCCGCTCTGCTCCAGCATCACATCGGTGGAGACGGTGTAGTTGTTCCAGCCCAGATCACCCAGCAGGGCGTAGGGATGGGAACCGCCGGTCCACAGGATCGGCTGACGCGGCGCCATCTGACGCACGCACCGGCCGGCCCGCCCGCCGCCGCAGCCCACGACCTCGAACGAGCCCTGCATGTCCATCAGGTACTTGGCCTCACGACCCACCGCGTAGGAATCGAAGTCGTCCGAATACGGCAGGGCGAGCGAGCCGCGGGCGGGGCTGGTGGCGGTGCCCTTGCCCTGACCGGTCGTCGTGGTGATCGAGTACACGTACCCCGGCTGCACCGTCAGCGAGTACGCCCCGCCAGACGGCGTGATGTCGCTCTGCTTGACGAAGTAGTCCGCGCTGTTGGAGGAGTTGACGTTGGTCCGCCAGACATGCACCGTGCCGGTCGACAACCCGCCGGTGACGGTGAAGTTCAGCGTCTGGGCCGCGGTGGCGTCCATCGTCTCGATGATCGTGCTGTAGTCCGACCCGCTCGGTGACCGCAACGCCACGTAGCTGCCGTTGGCGCGGTTACCCCCGATGTAGCCGGTGGAGGAGTCCAGGTACTTCCAGCCCGGGGCGGTGAACTGGGTGGTCTGCGCCATCACCCATGCGTTCTTGCCGATGGCGTAGTACCCCGACCACGGCTGCGGCGCGACGGCCACACCCATAGTGGAGAAGGGCAGGTTCGGCGTGATCGCCGCGATGACCGGCCAGTTGATGTAGGCCGTCATCTTGCCGTCGATGTAGTCGCGGTTGATGCCCCGCGCCAGCGCCTTGGCACCGTCGTTGTAGTCGTCGGAGCCGTTCTCACTGGCCCACAGCACCTTGCCGGAGTTGATCGCGGTGGTGGAGCTGGGGCAGTTCGACTGGGCGCCGCGGTAGCCGCAGACGTAGTGGCCGCCGAACACGTCCACGGCGTTGCGGAAGGCGGTGTTGTTCGCGGCGTCGTTGGCTACGTCGAAGCCCCAGTCGTCAGACGCGATGATCTTCACGTTGCCGAACCCGTGGGAGTCCAGCGCCGCGTTGAGGTTGACGTACCAGTTGAGGTCGCGGCCCTTCTCGTTCCAGCCGCCCAGGTAGTCGATCGTCAGCCCGTGGGTGTTCTTGGCGCAGCCCAGCCAGTCGACCAGGTAGTTGATGGTGTCCTGGGACCAGAAGTTGCCGTTGCCGAGCCAGCCGGGCGCGCCCCAGGAGAGGCCGACCAGCTTGATGTTGGGGTTGCGGGCCTTGGCCTGCTCCATCAGCCACCACTCGTACCCCCGGTTGCAGTCCAGGTCACCGGAGGTGTGCCGGTGACTGGGCTCCGCACCGTCGGTGGAGTTGGTGTCACCACCGATCTCCACCTTCAGGATCTGCATCGACGCGCCGTACCCCGGCTTGAACAGGTAATCGAGGATCTGACCGCGCTGCGGCTCGGGATAGTCGACCAGAAGGCGGCTGTTGCCCCCACCGCCGCTGATCGCGCCGACACCGTCGAACGTCCGGCCGCCGGAACCACCGTTGATCGTGATCCCGACCGCCGCATTCGCCGACGACACGCCGACCAGCGACATCACCACCGACAGCAACGCGGTGACGACGAGCGCCACCACGCGCACCCTGCTCTCTTTTCGCAGGCTCATAGGGGGTCCTTCCGGGTTGTACATGAGGGGTTTCATCGCTGGATCGGAAAGAGCGACGTGGCGGTCCGTCACGGACGACGACACGGAGGGCGACGCGGAGGGCGGCGACGAGAGCGCGGGCACGTCCCGCGTCCCTCGCGCCGCCCGCGGGTCATCCGACGGTCCACCGCTGGTTGGCCTGACCGTTGCACGACCAGAGGATGATCTTCGTGCCGTTCGCGGTGCCCGCGCCGTTGGCGTCGAGGCACAGCCCGGACTGCACGCCGGTGATGGTGCCGTTGGAGTTGACGTTCCACTGCTGGTTCGTCTGTCCGTTGCAGTCCCAGATGATGACCTGGGTGCCGTTGGCCGTGCCCCGGCCGTTGGCGTCCAGGCACTTGTTGCCGTACACCTGGATCTGCTTGGAGGAGGTCACCGTCCACCGCTGGCCGGCGTTGGTGTTGCAGTCCCACAGCTGCACCTGGGTGCCGTTGGTGGTGGAGGAGTTCGGCACGTCCAGGCACCTGCCCGCGCCCACGGCGCGGATCGCGCCCGCCGTGCCCGGCGACGTCGGTGTGGGCGTGGGGCTGGGCGAGGGGCTGGGCGAGGGGCTGCCGCCGAGCGCGCTGAGGGCGGCG
The DNA here is from genome assembly GCF_040802045.1 of Microbispora sp. NPDC049125. Lineage (NCBI taxonomy): Bacteria > Bacillati > Actinomycetota > Actinomycetes > Streptosporangiales > Streptosporangiaceae > Microbispora > Microbispora sp. NPDC049125. Next base: position 5,260 of record NZ_JBEZDW010000086.1, read on the forward strand.
GTGTAGGCGGGCTTGGGCTGGTAACCGGCGTCCCACATCATGGGCGCGCCGTAGCCGGGGAACGTGCCCGGGATCCAGGTGTGGCCGTCGTCCACGCCCCACTGGGAGATGCCCACGCAGCGGGAGACCGCCAGGCAGGCGCTCACGACCGCGCCGTAGTCCCTGCCCTGCTGCTGCAGCTCCGAGCTGTCGGCCGGCATCTGGATCCGGTCGTCGAGCTCGGTGACGGCGACGTCGAGGCCCAGGTCGGCGAAGCGCTGCATGTTCGCCTGGAGGGACGAGGGGACCTGGCCGACGATGAAGTGGCTCTCGAAGCCGATGCCGTCGAGCGGCGCGCCCTGGGCCAGCAGCGACTGCGCCAGCGAGTACAGGCCGTTGCTCTTGGCGTTGATCCCCTCGATGTTGTAGTCGTTGATGTACAGCTTGGCGTTCGGGTCGGCGGCCCGCGCGGCCCGCAACGCGGTGGCGAGGTAGCCCGCCCCCATGGCCCGGTAGAACACGTCCTGGCGCAGGCTGCCGTTCTCCTCGAACGGCTCGTTGATCACGTCCCAGGCGTAGAGCTTGCCCCTGTAGTGGGTGGCCACGTTGCTGATGTGATTCTCCATCGCGGCCTGCACCTGGTTCAGCGGCAGGCTGGAGACCCACGCGGGCAGCTGGGAGTGCCATACCAGGTTGTGCCCGCGCACCCGCATCCCATGGGACTGGGCGAACGAGACGATCTGGTCACCCGACACGAAGTTGAACGAGCCCCTGGACGGCTCGGTGGCGTCCCACTTCATCTCGTTGCCGGGGGTGACCATGTCGAACTGGGCCGCGGCGAGGTTGATCTCGCCGCTGATGCCCAGGTCTCCCCGTGTCAGCGCGGTGCCGAAGTAACGTCCCTTGGCCTCGGCCGAGGCCTTCAGCGTGGCGGCCGCTTGGGCGGGCATCGCCACACCGCCCATGATGAGCGCCGACACGGCCAGGGCCGCCGCGACGGTGACTCCGCGAGAGCCATTCCGGCGTCGGCCCGCGACGCGCAAGATAGTGGGCGCTCTCATCCTCAACCTCCATCGGTTGAATCGAGGATTGTCGTGTCACACGCCGGCGTGATGTGAAACCTGAACCGGTGCGCCGGTCGCCGGGCGGACGATGACACCCTTGAGTTGTTAGCGTTAACACGACGTGGCGGACATCGCCGTGTCGTTCCGCCGCCGGCTCCGCAGCCGGCGGCGAGGCGGATCCCGCCGGTTCATCACTGGCCCCGGCAAGAGAAGTCGTCTCGGGGAGTCAGTGTGGAAACCGCAGCGAACCGTGTCAAGGGTGTGTACGAATCGTTTCGCGCAGGTTGCCGCCCCGCAGAAAACGTGGGAGGGCTGGTGGTCGGCCGGTGGGTCGGCTCAGGGGAACGGTCCCCAAGTCGCCGCGCATATGAAACTTTCATCGGACCTCACCGCGGGGCGGCCCGGACCGCGCGCCGATAAAGCCAGATGGGACACGGTTGGCGATCAGGCGATCCCACCACGAGACCGGCCGGCATCCTTGACGCGGCTTCCTCATGTCGTGTTTGCTCCGCCGCACCACCATCTGTAACAAATGTGGAATCACGGAAGCCGGAGCTCAGCGGGTAAATGTTATCGCTAACACAACTATGCGAATCGACGCGTCCCGCGTCCGGAGACCTCACCCGCTCCCCCGCCGACTTGACCGATGTGCGCGCTGACGATCCTCTGCCTTCTCGCGCACCGGCCCTCGGGAGGAGCCGGGAACGTCGGTCTCCCTTCATGCCGGGATGTCCGCGGGCCCGGCGCGGCGGCCCCGACCGCCGTACGGGCCCTGACGGCCAGGCAGAGTCCGCGCGCTGACAACCGGAGGAACTGACATGCGTAGGTGGAAGAGGTGGGTGGGCGCCGGTCTGTCGGCGGTCGCCCTGTCTGTGGCCGGCGTGACCTGGGGAGCGGGACCCGCCGGTGCGGAGTCCAACGGCGGGGT
>NZ_JBEZDW010000087.1:0-6849 GCF_040802045.1 Microbispora sp. NPDC049125
GAGGGTGGGGCGATGGTCGCCCTGAACGCCTCAGAAGACGAAGTCCAGCCCCACCTCACCGACCGGGTGAGCATCGCCGCCGTCAACGGCCCCGCCTCCGTCGTCGTAGCCGGGGACGAAGACGCCGTCACCGCGGTCATCGAACGGTTCCCCGACCGCAAGTCGAAGCGGCTGAAGGTCAGCCACGCCTTCCACTCACCGCTGATGGACCCGATGCTGGACGACTTCCGCCAGGTCGCCGAGTCCCTCACCTACAACCCTCCCCAGATCCCGATCGCCTTCGGCTCGGACGCGGACTACTGGGTGGCCCACGTTCGCCAGCCGGTGCGGTTCCTGGACACCATGCGGACACTGGAAGCCGAAGGAGTACAGGTCTTCCTGGAGCTCGGCCCCGACGCCGTACTGACCGCGATGGGCCAGGACTGCGCCGACGGAACCTTCATCCCCACCCTCCGCAACGGCAGGCCCGAGACGGAAACCATCACCACCGCCCTCGCCCGCCTCCATGTCACCGGCGTCACCCCCGACTGGCGGGCCGTCCTCCACGGCGGCCGGCGCGTCGACCTGCCCACCTACGCCTTCCAACGCCGGCGCTACTGGCCGCAGGGCGAGATGCGGCCGCCGTCGCCGGACGTCACCGAGGTGGAGAGCCGCTTCTGGGAAGCGGTCGAACGTGAGGACCTGCAAGCGCTGGTGAGCGCCCTCGACGTCAGCGGCGACGACCCGCTGACCGCCGTGCTCCCCGCCCTCTCCTCGTGGCGCAGGCAACGCCGCGAGCAGTCCACCGTGGACGCCTGGCGGTACAAGATCACATGGAAGCCCGTCACTGAGACGCGGGCGACGCCGGGCCGGGGACCGTGGCTGGTGGTCGTGCCGGCCGGGCTCGCCACCGACGAGCGGGTGCTGCGGACCATGGAGGCACTGGGAGGACGGGTCGTCGAGCTCGACGCGGACGCCACGCGCGACGCCGTCGCCGCGCGGCTGCTTGACGCTCAGATCGCGGGCGCCGAATCCGGGGAAACCCCTGTCGGGGTCTTCTCGCTCCTCGCCCTCGACGAGTCGCCGCACCCGGTCCACCCGGCCCTGAATCGCGGGCTGGCGGCGACGCTCACCCTCGTCCAGGCGCTCGGCGACGCCGGGATCGGCGCGCCGCTCTGGATCGCCACCACAGGAGCCGTCTCCATCGGAGGCTCCGACAGGGTGACCAGCCCCGCCCAGGCACAGGTCTGGGGGCTCGGCAGGGTCGCCGGCCTGGAGCACCCCGAGCGCTGGGGCGGGCTCGTCGATCTGCCGGAGACGCTGGACGAGCGGGCGGCCACCCGGATGGCGGAGGTGCTGGGCGGCGCGGACGAGGACCAGGTGGCGATCCGCCCCTCGGGCGTGTTCGCCCGACGCCTGGTCAGGGCCCCCCAGGCCACCCCGCTCGACAGGCAGGACGACGCCGGGGAGGCCAGGCCGTACGGGACCGTGCTCATCACCGGCGGCACCGGCGCGCTGGCCGGGCACGCCGCGCGCTGGCTGGCCGCCAACGGCGCCGAGCACATCGTGCTGACCAGCCGCAGAGGCGCCGGCGCGCCCGGGGCGGCCGAGCTGGAGCGCGAGCTGGCGGGACTGGGCGTGCGGGTCACCGTCGCCGGTTGCGACGTCACCGACAAGGACGCCCTTGCCGGGCTGCTCACCGAGCACACCGTGACCTCGGTGGTCCACGCGGCAGGGCTGGGGCACTCCGGGGCGCTGGAGTCGACGACGCTCGGCGAGTTCGCGGAGGTGCTGGCGGCGAAGGCGGCCGGCGCCGCCCACCTCGACGAGCTGCTCGGCGACACGCCTGTCGAGGCGTTCGTCATGTTCTCCTCGATCGCCGGGATCTGGGGAAGCGGGGGCGGCGCGGCGTACGCGGCGGCCAACGCCTACCTCGACGCCCTCGCCGAAAGCCGCCGCGGGCGCGGGCTCGCCGCGACCGCACTCGCCTGGGGCCCCTGGGCCGGGGGCGGCATGGCCGCCGGGGAGAACGAGGAGCAGCTCCGCCGCAGAGGGCTCGCCACGATGCGCCCGGACCTGGCGATCGGCGCGCTCGCCCAGGCCATGCGGGACGGCGAGACGGCGCTCACCATCGCCGACGTGGATTGGGAGCGGTTCGCCCCGGCCTTCGCGGCCGCCAGGCCGCGCCCGCTCCTCAACGAGCTTCCGGAGGTACGGGCCGCCCTGGAGGGCGCCGCGGAGTCCGAGGAGGTCTCCTCGGAGCTGATGCGCCGCCTGGCCGCCGTTCCCGAGGCCGAGCGACACCAGGTGCTCCTGGACGTGGTCCGCATGGAGGCGGCCACCGTGCTGGGGCATCCCGGAGTCGACGTCATCGGGGCGGGCCGGGCGTTCCGCGAGGTCGGCTTCGACTCGCTGACCGCCGTCGAGCTGCGCAACCGGCTCAATGCGATGACCGGGCTGCGGCTGCCGGCCACGCTGGTGTTCGACTATCCGACCCCGGCGGCGCTCGCCGCCCATCTGGCCGGCGAGATCTTCCCCGGTGCGACGGACGCCGAGGCGGTCCACGCGCTGGAGGAGCTCGACAGGCTGGAGGCCGCGCTCAGCGCGGTCGGCCCCGACGACCACGACGTCAGAAGCACCATCACCACGCGCCTCAAGGCGCTCATGTCCCAGTGGAACGCCGCCCCGGCGGTGGACGGCGGCGACGTCGCCGAACGACTCCAGACGGCGAACGCCGACGAGCTCCTCCACTTCATCGATCAAGAGCTCGGGATGTCCTGAGACACCCTTCCGAACCGCGCAAAGAGGTGGCACCGACATGGTGGATGAGGAAAAGCTGCTTGAGTACCTCAAGCGGGTGACGGCTGATCTCCATCAGACGCGCCAGCGCCTGCGGGAGGCGGAGACGCGGGAGCCCGTGGCGATCGTGGCGATGAGCTGCCGCCTTCCCGGCGGGGTGCGCTCGCCCGAGGAGCTGTGGCGACTGGTCGACGAGGGTCGTGACGCGGTCACCGGGTTCCCGGCCGACCGCGGCTGGGACGTCGACTCGCTGTACGACCCGGACCCGGACGCCCACGGCACGTCGTACGTCAGGGAGGGAGGCTTCCTCCGGGACGCGGCCAGGTTCGATCCCGCGTTCTTCGGGATCAGCCCGCGTGAGGCGCTGGCCATGGACCCGCAGCAGAGGCTGCTGCTTGAGGTGTCGTGGGAGGCGTTCGAGCGGGCCGGAATCGCCCCCGACTCGCTGAGCGGCAGCCGTACCGGCGTCTTCGTCGGCACCAACAGCCAGGACTACGGCACGCTGCTGATGATGTCCCGCGAGGGCATGGAGGGCCACCACGGCACAGGCAACGCGGCCAGCGTCATCTCCGGCCGCGTCGCCTACAGCCTGGGACTCGAAGGCCCGGCGATCACCGTGGACACCGCCTGCTCGTCCTCGCTGGTCGCGCTCCATCTGGCCTGCCACGCGCTGCGTGAGCAGGAATGCTCCCTCGCCCTCGTCGGAGGGGTGGCCGTCATGGCCACTCCCGGCACGTTCATCGAGTTCTCCCGCCAGCGCGGCCTCGCGCCCGACGGCCGCTGCAAGCCGTTCGCCGCGGCCGCCGACGGCACGAACTGGGCGGAGGGCGTCACCACGCTGCTGGTGGAGCGGCTGTCGGACGCCGAGCGCAACGGGCACGAAGTGCTGGCCGTGATCAAGGGCAGCGCGGTCAACCAGGACGGCGCCAGCAACGGCCTCACGGCGCCGAACGGCCCCGCCCAGCGGCGGGTGATCCGGCAGGCCCTCGCCAACGCGGAGCTGACGGCCGCCGACGTGGACGTGATCGAGGCGCACGGCACCGGCACCGTCCTCGGCGACCCCATCGAGGCGCAGGCCCTCCTCGCCACGTACGGCCAGAACCGGCAGACGCCCCTGTATCTCGGCTCGCTGAAGTCCAACATCGGGCACGCCCAGGCCTCGGCCGGCCTGGCCGGGATCATGAAGATCGTCATGGCGATCCGGCACGGCGTGCTGCCCAAGACGCTGCACGTGGACGAGCCCACCCCGCACGTGGACTGGTCGGCGGGCAACGTCGAGTTGCTCACGGAGGCCAGGCCGTGGCCGCTGGTCGACCGGCCCAGGCGGGCCGCCGTCTCCTCGTTCGGCATGAGCGGCACCAACGCGCACACGATCATCGAGCAGGCCCCGGAGCCCGCCGTCGCCGCCGAGTCCCCGTCGCCCTCTGCCGCCGGTGAGGGCCCGGAGCCCGGGTTCATGCCGTGGCTGCTGTCGGGGCGCACCCCGGCCGCCCTGCGTGAGCAGGCGGTGAGGCTCCTCGACCACCTCTCCGGACGTCCTGCGACCGGCGTCGCCGACATCGCCCACTCCCTCGCCCTGACCAGGTCCGCCTTCGAACACCGCGCCGCCGTACTCGACACCGGCCGGGACGGCTTCCTGCGCGGCCTGGCGGCGCTCGCCGCCGGTGACGAGGCGGCGAACACGGTGCGGGAGACGGTCGCGGACGGCAAGCTCGCCTTCCTCTTCGCCGGTCAGGGCAGCCAGCGCGCCGGCATGGGACGGGAGCTGTACGAGACGTTCCCGGTGTTCGCCGAGGCGTTCGACGAGGTGTGCGCCGCCCTGCCGGTCAATGAGCCGGTCAGGGAGGCGATCTCCGACGGCGAGCTGCTCGGCCGGACCGAGTTCGCCCAGCCGGCGCTGTTCGCCCTGGAGGTGGCGCTGTACCGGCTGGTGACGAGCTGGGGCGTGCGGCCCAACGTCCTCGCCGGCCACTCGATCGGGGAGATCGCCGCCGCGCACGTGGCCGGGGTGCTGTCCCTGGAGGACGCCTGCACGCTGGTCGCCGCGCGCGGCCGTCTCATGCAGGCCCTTCCTTCTGGCGGGGTGATGGTCGCGGTGCAGGCTTCGGAGGAGGAGGTCCTGCCGCACCTCACCGACCTGGTGAGCGTCGCGGCCGTCAACGGCCCTTCGTCGGTCGTGGTGGCCGGTGAGGAGGACGCCGTCGCGGCGGTGGTCGCGCGGTTCCCCGGCCGCAAGTCGAAGCGGCTGAACGTCAGTCACGCCTTCCATTCGCCGCTCATGGACCCGATGCTGGACGACTTCCGCCGCGTCGCCGAGAGCATCTCGTACGGCAGGCCGCAGATCGCCATCGTGTCCACCGTCACCGGCGCCCTTGTCGAGGACTTCGACGCCGGCTACTGGGTCTCCCACGCACGGCGGGCCGTCCGTTTCCTGGATGGCGTCCGGGCGCTGGAGGCCCAGGGCGTGACGACATTCCTGGAGCTCGGCCCCGACGGGGTGCTGTCGGCGCTGGGTCAGGAGTGCGCTGAGGGCACGTTCGTCCCCGCACTGCGCGGGGACAGGCCCGAGGTTCCCGTGATCACCACGGCCCTCGCCCACCTGCACACGCGGGGTGTGCCCGTCGACTGGCGGACGGTCTCCGAGCGCTGGGCCGGCCGCCGGGTCGAGCTGCCCACCTACCCCTTCCAGGAGGAGCCGTACTGGCCCACCCTGTCCACCGCCTGGCTCGGCGACGTCACCTCCGCCGGGCTCCGCCCGGCCGATCACCCGTTGCTGGGTGCGGCGGTGGCGCTGGCGGGCGGTGAGGGCCTGGTGTTCACCGGGCGGTTGTCGGTGCAGTCGCATCCGTGGCTGGGTGAGCACGTGGTGCAGGGGTCGGTGCTGGTGCCGGGCACGGCGTTCGTCGAGCTGGCGGTGCGGGCGGCCGACCAGGCCGGGTGCGACGTGGTGGAGGAGCTGACGATCGCGGCCCCGCTCGTCCTGCCCGAGCTGGGCGGAGTGCAGATCCAGGTGGCGGTCGCCGGCGCCGACGAGTCGGGACGGCGCGCCGTCTCGGTGTACTCCCGGCATGAGGACGCGGACTTCGACGAGCCGTGGACCCATCACGCCTCAGGCACCCTCCTGCCCGCCGTACGGCAGGAGACGTTCGACCTCGCCGTCTGGCCGCCGCCGGAGGCGGTGCCGGTCGGTGTCGAGGGACTGTACGACGCGCTCGCCGCGGCCGGTTTCGCCTATGGGCCGGTGTTTTCGGGGGTGCGGGCGGCGTGGCGTCGGGGTGAGGAGATTTACGCCGAGGTGGTGTTGCCTGAGGGCACCGATGTGGCGGGGTTCGGGGTGCATCCGGCGTTGCTGGACGCGGGGTTGCATGCGATCGGTTTGGGGTCGTTCCTGTCGGGGGCGGGTGGCGGGCATGTGCCGTTCTCGTGGAGTGATGTGCGGGTGCTGGCGTCGGGTGCGACGTCGGTCCGGGTACGGCTGTCGCCCGCCGGCCCCGATGGGGTGAGTGTGCAGGTTGCCGATGGTGCCGGGGTTCCGGTGGCGTCGGTGGGGTGTTTGACGTTGCGGCCGGTGGTGGTCGAGCAGGTGGGGGCGGGGCGTTCGGAGTCGTTGTTCGGGCTTGAGTGGGTGCCGGTGGCTGCGCGGGAGGGTGCGGATACCGGTGGGTGGGCGTTCGTGGGTGGTGCGGACGGCTACGCCGATTGGGCGGCGTTGGATGAGGCGCTGGTGGGTGGGGGAGCTGTTCCCCCGGTGGTGGTGCTGTCGGTTGATGGCGGTGCCGATGACGATGCCGCGTTGAGGGTTCGCCGGGCGGCGTTGTCGGTGCTTGCCGGGGTGCAGGCTTTCGTGGCTGATGAGCGGTTCGCTGAGTCGCGGTTGGTGGTGCTGACGTCGGGTGCGGTGGGGCCGGAGGGTTCGGAGGATCTGGCGGGTGCGGCGGTGTGGGGGCTGGTGCGCTCGGCTCAGGCGGAGAATCCGGATCGGATCGTGCTGGTCGACGCCGACGACCCGTCCGCTGTGGCGGTGGCGGTGGGAGTGGGGGAGCCGCAGGTCGCGGTCCGTGAGGGCAAGGT
>NZ_JBEZDW010000088.1:0-5078 GCF_040802045.1 Microbispora sp. NPDC049125
GCGGGGGTGGCCGGTGTGATCAAGATGGTGTTGGCGATGCGGCATGGGGTGGTGCCGGAGTCGTTGCATGTGGATGTGCCGTCGCCGCATGTGGATTGGTCGTCGGGTGCGGTTGAGGTGGTGACGGAGGCGCGGCCGTGGCCGGCGGTGGATCGTCCGCGGCGTGCGGGGGTGTCGTCGTTCGGGGTGAGCGGCACCAACGCGCACACCATCCTCGAACAGGCACCGGCGAGCGTAGAGGACGGCACCCGTTCGGTCAGCCGGCCCACGCTCCTTCCTCTCCTGATCTCCGCCAGGGACGAGGCGGCTCTGCGGGCCCAGGCGCGGAGGCTGCACGCCCACCTCACCGGCCTTCCCGGGCTTGAGCCCGTGGACGTGGCCCACTCCCTGGCCACCACCCGGTCGCTTCTCGACGAGCGTGCCGTCGTGCTCGGACGGGACCGTGACGACCTCCTCCAGGGTCTTCGGGCGCTCGCCGACGGACGTACCTCGACCGGCGTCGTCCGGGGTGCCGTCGACGAGGACGGCGGGCTCGCGTTTCTGTTCACCGGTCAGGGGTCTCAGCGGGCCGGGATGGGCCGGGAGCTGTATGAGACGTTCCCGGTGTTCGCCGAGGCGTATGACCGGGTGTGTGCTCATCTGCCGGCCATTGATGGTGAGTCGCTGGATCGTACGGAGTTCACCCAGCCGGCGTTGTTCGCGATCGAGGTGGCGTTGTTCCGCCTGGTGGAGTCGTGGGGCATCGTCCCGGACTTCCTGGCGGGGCATTCCATTGGTGAGATCGCCGCCGCTCATGTGGCCGGGGTGCTGTCCCTTGAGGACGCCTGCACGCTTGTCACCGAACGCGGTCGTCTTATGCAGGCCCTCCCGGAGGGCGGGGCGATGGTCGCCCTGAACGCCTCAGAAGACGAAGTCCAGCCGTATCTGACCGACCGGGTGAGCATCGCCGCCGTCAACGGCCCCGCATCGGTCGTCGTAGCCGGGGACGAAGACGCCGTTACCGCCGTGATCGCGCGGTTCCCCGATCGCAAGTCGAAGCGGCTGAAGGTCAGCCACGCCTTCCACTCCCCGTTGATGGACCCGATGCTGGAGGACTTCCGCCAGGTCGCCGAATCCCTCACCTACAACCCGCCCCGGATCCCGATCGTCTCGGGAGGCCTGGTCGAGGAGCTCGACGCCGATTACTGGGTCGCCCACGTCCGTCAGCCGGTCCGCTTCCTCGACACCATGCGGACACTCGAAGCCGAGGGCGTCACCACCTACCTGGAGATCGGCCCCGACGCCGTGCTGACCGCGCTCGGACAGGACTGTGTGGCGGGCGGCTTCGTCCCGGTGATGCGCCGGGAACGGCCGGAGACCGAGTGTTTCGGGCAGGCGATCGCCGCCCTGTGCGCACGTGGCGTCACCGTCGGCTGGGAGCGCGTCACCAAGGAATGGGGCGCCCGCCCGGTCGACCTGCCGACCTACGCCTTCCAGCGCACGCGTTATTGGGCCGATCCTTCCGTCCCGAGCGACCCCGTCGAGGCCGGCTTCTGGCAGGCCGTCGAGCGTGAGGACCTCCGTACGCTGGCCGGGACGCTGGCGATCGACGACGAGGCGGCGCTCGGCGCCGTGCTGCCCGCCCTGTCGAGCTGGCGCAGGCGGCGCGGTGACAGGTCCGTCTCGGACGGCTGGCGATACAAGATCGCCTGGAGGCCCGCCGAGGATATGGGGCAGGCCCGGCCGTCCGGGACCTGGCTCGTCGCCGGCCCCGCCGACCACGCGGCCGTGCGCGCGCTGACCTCTCACGGCGCCGACGTCGTCACCGTGGACGGCGATCTCGACGCCGACGTCCTGACCGCCCGGCTCAGCGCCGTGGCGTCCGGGACGGACATCGCCGGAGTGCTGTCGCTGCTGGCCCTGGACGAGGAGCCGCACCCCCGCCACCCGTCCGTACCGTCGGGGCTGGCCGCGACGCTCGCCCTGGTGCAGGCGCTCGACCACGCCGGGATCGCGGCGCCTCTGTGGTGCGTGACCGTTGACGCGGTCGCGGTCGACGACACCGACGAGGTCGGCGGTGTCGTCCAGGGACAGGTGTGGGGCCTGGGCAGGGTCGTCGCCCTCGAACGTCCGGAGCGATGGGGCGGCCTCATCGACCTGCCCCGGGAGCTCGACGACGAGGCGGGAGCCCTGCTCGTCCGAATCCTGACGAGCGGAGGCGTGGAGGACCAGCTCGCCGTACGCGCCGGTGGGATCTTCACCCGCAGGCTCGTGCCCGCGCGTGCCGGGTACGGCGTGCGGTGGCGGCCGGCCGGGACCGTGCTGGTGACCGGCGGCACGGGATCGCTCGGCACGCATGTGGCCCGCTGGCTGGCGCGTGGCGGAGCCGAGCACCTGGTGCTGACCGGCCGCCGCGGGCCGGACGCGCCGGGAGCGGCCGAGCTGGCCGCCGAGCTGGAGGAGCTGGGGGCCAGGGTCACCGTCGCCGCGTGCGACGTCGCCGACCGCGACGCGCTCGCCGCGCTGCTCGCCGAGCACCCGCCGAACGCGGTGTTCCACCTGGCGGGCGTGCTGGACGACGGAGTCGTCGGCACCCTGACCGCCGAGCGGTTCGAGGAGGTGCTGCGGGCCAAGGCGCATGCCGCCCGCAACCTGCACGAGCTGACCGGCGACCTGGACGCGTTCGTGCTCTTCTCCTCGTTCGCGGGGATGTACGGCACCACGGGCCAGGCCAACTACGCCGCCGCCAACGCCTACCTCGACACGCTCGCCGAGATGCGCCACGCGCAAGGCATGCCGGCGCTCTCCGTCGCGTGGGGTGCGTGGGCCGGCTCCGGCATGGCCGCCGACGACGCCGCCATCGAGCGGAACATGCGCCGCCGCGGGATTCGCCCCCTCACGCCCGAGCCGGCGCTCGCCGCCCTCGAACGCGCTCTCAGCGGCGACGACACCGTCATCGCCGTCGCCGACATCGACTGGGAACGGTTCGTCGCGGCCTTCACCGCCACGCCGCTGATCAGCGAGATTCCCGACGTGCGGCCTGCTCGGGAGGCCACCTTCACCGAACGGCTGGCCGGGCTGACCGCGGACGAGCGGAACCGGATGCTGCTGGACCTCGTCCGTTCGCAGGCGGCGGCCGTGCTCGGACACGATTCCGCGGGCTCCGTCGACCCTCGCCGCGCCTTCAGGGAGCTCGGCTTCACGTCGCTCAGCGCCGTCGAGCTGCGCAACGGCCTGAACGCCGCGACGGGCCTTCGGCTGCCCGCTTCCCTGATCTTCGACCACCCGACTCCGGCAGCGCTGGCCGAGCACCTGCGCGGTGAGCTGCTGGGCCGCGACGGGTCCCTGACAGGGCAGGCCAGTGCCATCGTCGCGGACGCCACCCTTTCCGGCGCCGTCTCCGGAACCGTCGCCGACGACGAGCCGATCGCGATCGTCGGCATGGGCTGCCGCTTCCCGGGCGGGGTGGGCTCACCCGAGGAGCTGTGGCAGCTCGTCGACCAGGGGCTCGACGTGATCGGCGAGTTCCCGCGCGACCGGGGCTGGGACGTGGAGCGCCTCTACGACCCCGACCCCGACAAGCTGGGCACCAGCTCCACCAGGGAGGGGGGATTCCTGTACGACGCCGGTGAGTTCGACGCCGCGTTCTTCGGGATCTCGCCGCGTGAGGCGCTGGCGATGGATCCGCAGCAGCGGCTGCTGCTGGAGACGTCGTGGGAGGCGTTCGAGCGGGCGGGGATCGATCCGCATTCGCTGCGCGGCAGCCGTACGGGTGTTTTCGCGGGCACGAACGGCCAGGACTACGGGCTGGGCCTGCACCACTCCGAAGGTTTCGAAGGCTATGCCGCCACCGGCACGGCCGCCAGCGTGGTCTCGGGACGTCTCTCCTACGTCTTCGGGCTGGAGGGCCCGGCGGTCACCGTGGATACGGCGTGTTCGTCGTCGCTGGTGGCGTTGCATCTGGCGGTTCAGGCGCTGCGGCAGGGGGAGTGCTCGCTGGCGCTGGCGGGCGGGGTGAACGTCATGTCGAGCCCCCGGGCGTTCATCGAGTTCTCCCGGCAGCGCGGCCTGGCGGCGGACGGGCGGTGCAAGGCGTTCGCGGCGGCGGCCGACGGGACGGGCTGGGGTGAGGGCGCGGGCGTGCTGCTGCTTGAGCGGCTGTCGGACGCTGTCGCGAACGGGCATGAGGTTCTGGCGGTTGTCCGTGGCACGGCGGTGAATCAGGACGGCGCCTCGAACGGTTTGACGGCGCCGAATGGGCCGTCGCAGCAGCGGGTGATCCGGCAGGCGCTGGCGAGCGCACGGTTGTCGGTGGCGGATGTTGATGTGGTGGAGGCGCATGGCACGGGCACCACGCTCGGCGACCCGATCGAGGCGCAGGCGCTTCTTGCCACCTATGGCCAGGAACGGGAGACGCCGCTCTACCTCGGCTCGCTGAAGTCGAACATCGGTCACACCCAGGCGGCGGCGGGCGTCGCCTCTGTCATTAAGACGATCATGGCGATGCGGCATGGGGTGCTGCCGAGGACCTTGCATGTGGATGAGCCGTCGCCGCATGTGGACTGGTCGTCGGGTGCGGTGGAGCTGCTGACGGAGGCGCGGCCGTGGCCCGAACTGGACCGTCCGAGGCGGGCGGGTGTGTCGTCGTTCGGGATGAGCGGCACGAATGCGCATGTGATTGTCGAGCAGGCGCCCGTGGTGGTGGAGGAGCCTGCCGCCGAGCCGGCCATGGACGGTCCGGTGGCGTGGGTGGTGTCGGGCAAGAGCGAGCATGCGTTGCGGGATCAGGCGTTGCGGTTGCGGTCGTTTGTGGGGGATCGGCCGGGGGTCTCGCCGGTGGATGTGGGGGTGTCGCTGGTTGGTTCGCGGGCGTTGTTCGATCATCGGGCGGTGGTGGTCGGTGGTGATCGTGGGGCGTTGATGGCGGGGTTGGAGGCGCTGGCTGCTGGGGGTGTGGCGGCTGGTGTGGTGCAGGGCGTCGCCGGTTCTGCGGGTTCTGGTGTGGGTGGGCCGGTGTTTGTGTTTCCGGGTCAGGGGTCGCAGTGGCGGGGGATGGCGGTGGAGTTGATGGGGGCTTCGCCGGTGTTCGCGGCGGGGTT
>NZ_JBEZDW010000089.1:0-4978 GCF_040802045.1 Microbispora sp. NPDC049125
CCGACAGCACGGTGTTGATCACGGGTGGGACGGGCACGTTGGGTGGGTTGCTGGCCCGGCATCTGGTGACGGTGCGTGGGGTGCGGCGGTTGGTGCTGACCAGCCGGCGTGGTCTGGAGGCTCCGGGTGCGGGTGAGCTGGTCTCCGAGTTGGAGGAGCTGGGTGCGTCGGTCGCGGTGGTGGCCTGTGATGTGGCCGACCGGGACGCGGTGGCCGCACTGCTGGCTGATCATCCGGTGGATGCGGTGGTGCATACCGCGGGGGTGCTGGACGACGGGGTGATCACCTCTTTGACCCCGGAGCGGGTGGAGAAGGTGTTGCGGCCGAAGGTGGATGCGGCGCTGAATCTGCATGAGCTGGCCGGTGATGTGCGGGCGTTCGTGTTGTTCTCTTCGGCGTCGGGGGTGTTCGGCAATCCGGGTCAGGGCAACTACGCGGCGGCGAATGCCTTCCTGGACGGGCTGGCGGCCTATCGCCGTTCTCGTGGGCTTGCCGCCGTGTCGTTGGCGTGGGGGTTGTGGGAGCAGGCGGGAGGCATGGCCGGCGGTTTGGATGCGGCCGATGTGGAGCGGATGGGCCGGGGTGGTGTGGCTCCGCTGAGTGTGGGTCAGGGTCTTGAGTTGTTCGACGCGGCGTTGGGTGCGGATCGGCCGGTGCTGGTGCCGATCCGGTTGGATCTGGCCGCGATGGCGGCTTCGGGGGCGGTGCCGTCGATCATGCGGGGGCTGGTCCGGACACCGGCCCGCCGCACCGTGGACGCCTCGGCCGGAGCCGGAACGGCCCTGGCGGGACGGCTGGCCGAGCTCTCGCCCGCAGAGCAGGACAAACTACTGATCGCCGTCATCCGCACCCAGGCGGCGGCCGTGCTCGGGCATGCCTCAGCCGACGGGATCGAGCCGGGCAAGGCGTTCAAGGAGCTGGGCTTCGACTCCCTCACCGCCGTCGAGCTGCGCAACCGCCTCAACGCGGCCACCGGCCTCCGCCTGCCCGCCACACTGATCTTCGACTACCCGACCCCGGCCGCCCTGGCCGGATATCTGCGCTCGCAGACGCTCCGGCTGAGCGTGACCGCCACGGCACCCGTGGCCGCCGCCGTCACCGACGACGAGCCGATCGCCATCGTCGGCATGAGCTGTCGCTATCCGGGGGGCGTCCGCTCGCCCGAGGACCTGTGGAAGCTGGTCGTCTCCGGCGGCGACGGCGTCACGCCCTTCCCCCGGGACCGGGGCTGGCACCCCGACGCGATGGGGAGCGACGACCCCGACGAGCACGGCACCTCCTACGTCCAGGAGGGCGGTTTCCTGCACGACGCCGCCGAGTTCGACCCGGCCTTCTTCGGCATCTCGCCACGTGAGGCGCTGGCCATGGACCCCCAGCAGCGGCTTCTGCTGGAAGCGTCGTGGGAGGCGTTCGAGCGGGCCGGGGTGGAGCCGGTGACGCTGCGCGGCAGCCGTACGGGTGTCTTCGCCGGCGTGATGTACCACGACTACCTGTCCAGGCTGCCGGTCATCCCCGAGGGGATCGAGGGCTACCTCGGCACCGGCGGCTCGGGCAGCATCGCCTCGGGCCGGGTCGCATACACCTTCGGGCTCGAAGGCCCGGCCGTGACCGTCGACACCGCGTGCTCGTCCTCGCTGGTCGCCCTGCACCTCGCCGCCCAGGCTCTCCGCCAGGGGGAATGCTCCCTGGCTCTGGCGGGCGGCGTCACGGTGATGTCGACGCCTGTCGCCTTCATCGAGTTCAGCCGCCAGAAGGGGCTCGCCTTCGACGGCCGCTGCAAGTCCTTCGCCGCCGCCGCAGACGGCACCGGCTGGTCCGAAGGCGTCGGCATGCTGCTGCTTGAGCGGCTGTCGGACGCCGAACGCAACGGCCACCGCGTCCTCGCCGTCATCCGGGGCAGCGCGGTCAACCAGGACGGTGCTTCGAACGGGCTGACGGCGCCGAACGGCCCGTCGCAGCAGCGGGTGATCGCGCAGGCGCTGGCCAACGCGCGGTTGTCGGTGGCGGATGTGGACGCGGTGGAGGCGCACGGCACGGGCACCGTCCTGGGTGACCCGATCGAGGCGCAGGCGCTTCTGGCGACGTACGGCCAGGAGCGGGACGAGCCCCTCTACCTCGGCTCACTGAAGTCCAACATCGGTCACACGCAGGCGGCGGCCGGCGTCGGCGGGATCATCAAGATGGTCATGGCGATGCGTCACGGCCTGCTGCCCAAGACGCTGCACGTGGACGAGCCCACCCCGCACGTCGACTGGGAGTCGGGGAACATCGAGCTGCTCACCGAGGCCAGGCCGTGGCCCGCGGTCGACCGGCCCAGGCGGGCGGGAGTCTCCTCGTTCGGATTCAGCGGCACCAACGCGCACGTCGTCATCGAGCAGCCCTCAGTGGCCGAGCGCGCGCCGGTGGAGCCGTCGGTCTTCCCGGTGACGCCGTGGGTGCTGTCGGGTAAGAGTGAGGCGGCGTTGCGGGATCAGGCGTTGCGGTTGCGTGCGCATGTGGATGCCGATCCGGAGGTTGTGCCGGCTGATCTGGCGTTTTCGCTGGCGGTGACGCGTTCGCCGTTCGAGCATCGCGCGGTGGTGCTGGGCGGGGACCGTGACGCGCTCGTGGACGGGCTGGGGGTGCTGGCCCGTGGGGAGGCCTCTCCCGATGTGGTTCAGGGTGTCGCCTCCTCGGGCAAGGTGGCGTTCCTGTTCACCGGTCAGGGGTCCCAGCGGGCCGGGATGGGCCGGGAACTGTATGAGACCTACCCCGTCTTCGCCGAGGCGTACGACCGGGTGTGCGCTCATCTGCCGGCCATCGATGGTGAGTCGCTGGATCGTACGGAGTTCACCCAGCCCGCTCTGTTCGCGATCGAGGTGGCGCTGTTCCGCCTGGTGGAGTCGTGGGGCATCGTCCCGGACTTCCTGGCGGGGCATTCCATTGGGGAGATCGCCGCCGCTCATGTGGCCGGCGTTTTGTCCCTGGAGGACGCCTGCACCCTCGTCACCGAACGGGGCCGTCTGATGCAGGCCCTCCCTGAAGGCGGGGCGATGGTCGCCCTGAACGCCTCAGAAGACGAAGTCCAGCCGTATCTGACCGACCGGGTGAGCGTCGCCGCGGTCAACGGCCCCGCATCGGTCGTCATCGCGGGCGAGGAAGAGGCAGTCACCGCGGTGGTCGCGCGGTTCCCCGGCCGCAAGTCGAAGCGGCTGAATGTGAGCCATGCCTTCCACTCGCCGCTGATGGACCCGATGCTGGACGACTTCCGCCGGGTCGCCGAGTCCCTGACGTACAACACCCCGCGGATCCCCATCACCTTCGGCTACGACGCGGACTACTGGGTTGCTCATGTCCGCCGGCCGGTGCGGTTCCTGGACACCATGCGGACGCTGGAAGCCGAAGGAGTACGGGTCTTCCTAGAGCTCGGCCCCGACGCCGTACTGACCGCGATGGGACAGGACTGCGCCGACGGCACCTTCATCCCGGCGCTCCGCAAGGGCAGGCCGGAGGCGGAGACCGTCACCACCGCTCTGGCCCGGCTTCACGTCGCGGGCGTCGCCATCGACTGGGCCGCCCTGTTCCCCGGCGCTCAGCGCGTGGACCTGCCCACCTACGCCTTCCAGCACCAGCGCTACTGGCTGGAGACGCCGGCGCTTCCAAGCGGCGGGCTCGATGCCGCAGGGCTGGGGCTGGACGGCGCGGGCCATCCCCTTCTCGGAGCGGCCGTGCCGCTGGCCGAGGGAGACGGTGCGCTGTTCACCGGCCGCCTCTCCGTGCAGACGCATCCATGGCTGGCCGACCACGTGGTGCTCGGCTCGATCCTGCTCCCTGGCACCGCTTTCGTGGAGCTGGCGATCCTGGCCGGTGACCAGGTCGGCTGCGGCCACCTGGAAGAGCTGACCATCCAGGCGCCGCTGGTCATCCCCGAGGACGGTGGAGTGCAGCTCCAGGTGGTCGTGGGAACGCCTGACGACTCGGGGCGGCGACCGGTGGACGTCTACTCCCGTCCCGAGCGGCGGCCGTGGGGCCACCACGCGTCGGGCACCCTCGTTCCCGCCGGACCGCCCGCCGCATTCGATCTCGCCGTCTGGCCGCCGCCGGAGGCGGTGCCGGTCGATGTCGAGGGGCTGTACGACGCGCTGACCGCAGCCGGTTTCGGGTACGGCCCGGTCTTCGCCGGGCTGCGAGCGGCCTGGCGGCGGGGCGAGGAGATCTTCGCCGAGGTCGCGCTCCCCGAGGACACCGACGTGGCCGGGTTCGGCCTGCACCCGGCGCTGCTCGACGCCGCCCTGCACGGCATCGGGCTCGGGTCGTTCTCCGACGACGACACAGGACGGCTGCCCTTCTCATGGACCGACATCGCCCTGTACGCCTCCGGCGCGACGTCCATCCGTGTACGGCTGTCGCCCGCTGGACGTGACGGCGTCGGGGTGGAAATCGCCGACGGTGCCGGGGCGCCGGTGGCCTCGGTGGGCGGTCTGATGCTGCGGCCGGTGGTGGTCGAGCAGTTGAGCGCGGGGCGTTCGGAGTCGTTGTTCGGGCTTGAGTGGGTGCCGGTGGCCGTGCGGGAGGGTGCGGAGACCGGTGGGTGGGCGTTCGTGGGTGGTGCGGACGGCTACGCCGATTGGGCGGCGTTGGATGAGGCGCTGGTGGATGAGGTGGCTGTTCCTCCCGTGGTGGTGCTGTCGGCTGGTGGCGGTGCCGATGATGATGCCGCGTTGGGGGTTCGCCGGGCGGCGTTGTCGGTGCTGGCTGGGGTGCAGGCTTTCGTGGCTGATGAGCGGTTCGATGAGTCGCGGTTGGTGGTGCTCACCTGCGGTGCGGTGGGGCCGGAGGGTTCGGAGGATCTTGCGGGTGCGGCGGTGTGGGGGCTGGTGCGCTCGGCGCAGGCGGAGAACCCTGATCGGATCGTGCTGGTCGACGCCGACGACCCGTCCGCTGTGGCGGTGGCGGTGGGAGTGGGGGAGCCGCAGGTCGCGGTCCGTGAGGGCAAGGT
>NZ_JBEZDW010000090.1:0-4878 GCF_040802045.1 Microbispora sp. NPDC049125
GGAAGGCATACGTCGGCAACTCCACCCGACGGCCACCGGGGAAGAACCCCTCCCAATCGACCGTCACACCCTCAACATGAAGACGAGCCACCGCCCCGGCAACCGTCTCCACCTCCGCCCGCTCCCGCCGCAGCACCGGAATGAAGACACCCTCAACGCACTCGGCACCCATCGCCGACAACACCGCATCCGGCCCCAGTTCAAGGAACGTGCTCACCCCGTCAGCCACCAACGACCGCATGGTGTCCAAGAACCGCACCGGCTGACGAACGTGAGCGACCCAGTAGTCGGCGTCCCAACCGAAGGCGATCGGGATCCGCGGGGCGTTGTACGTCAGGGACTCGGCGACCTGGCGGAAGTCGTCCAGCATCGGGTCCATCAGCGGGGAGTGGAAAGCGTGGCTGACCTTCAACCGCTTCGACTTGCGATCGGGGAACCGCGCGACCACGGCGGCGACGGCGTCTTCGTCCCCGGCGATGACGACGGAGGCGGGGCCGTTGACCGCCGCGATGGTCACCCGGTCGGTCAGATACGGCAGGACCTCTTCCTCGGAGGCGTTCAGGGCGACCATCGCCCCACCCTCCGGAAGGGCCTGCATCAACCGGCCTCGCGCGGCGACGAGGGTGCAGGCATCCTCAAGCGACAGCACCCCGGCCACGTGCGCTGCGGCGATCTCCCCGATCGAATGCCCCGCCAGGAAGTCCGGCACGATGCCCCACGACTCCACCAGGCGGAACAACGCCACCTCGACCGCGAACAACGCCGGCTGAGTAAAACAGGTCTGGTCCAGCAACTCGCCGTCCCCGAACACCACCTCCCGGACAGGCCGATCAAGACGCCCATCCAGATGAGCGCACACCTGATCGAAAGCATCCGCGAAAGCCGGGAAAGCGTCATACAGCTCCCGGCCCATCCCCGCCCGCTGGGACCCCTGACCGGTGAACAGGAACGCCACCTTGCCACCAGAGGCCATCCCCTGAACAACGCTCCCCGCACGCTCACCCTCAGCCAGCGACCCCAGACCGGCGAGCAGCTCTGCCACATCCGCTCCGACCACCGCCGCCCGATGCTCGAACCCCGAACGCGACACCCCCAGCGAGAACCCCACATCAACCGGCGACAACTCAGGATGCGCCACCAGATGCGCGCGCAACCGCACCGCCTGATCCCGCAACGCCCCCGGGCTCTTGGCCGACACCGGCCACACCACCGGCCCGGCTCCCGCCGCCGCCTCACCCTCCACCACGGCGGAAAGGGGCGCCTCCTCGATGATCGCGTGCGCGTTCGTGCCACTCATGCCGAACGAGGACACACCCGCCCGCCTCGGACGGCCGATCGACGGCCACGGCCGCGACTCCGTCAGCAGCTCAACCGCTCCCGAGGACCAGTCGACATGACGGGACGGGGCGCCGACGTGGAGGCTCCGCGGGAGCGCGCCCTCACGGATTGCCATGACCATCTTGATGATCCCGCCGACGCCGGCCGCCGCCTGGGTGTGGCCGATGTTGGACTTCAGCGAGCCGAGGTAGAGCGGCTCGTCACGGTCCTGGCCGTACGTCGCCAAAAGCGCCTGCGCCTCGATCGGATCGCCCAGCGTCGTGCCGGTGCCGTGCGCCTCCACCGCGTCCACATCCGCCACCGACAACCGCGCGTTCGCCAGCGCCTGCCGGATCACCCGCTGCTGCGACGGACCGTTCGGCGCCGTCAACCCATTCGAAGCGCCGTCCTGATTCACCGCCGAGCCACGCACCACGGCCAGCACCTCATGCCCGTTCGCGACAGCGTCCGACAGCCGCTCAAGCAGGAGCAAGCCGACGCCTTCGCCCCAGCCGGTGCCGTCGGCGTCGTCGGAGAACGCCTTGCACCGGCCGTCCTCCGCCAGGCCGCGTTGACGGCTGAACTCGATGAAGATGCCCGGCGTCGACATGACGGCGACGCCGCCGGCCAGCGCCAGCGAGCACTCGCGCTGCCGCAGCGCCTGGCAGGCCCAGTGCAGGGCGACCAGCGACGAGGAGCAGGCGGTGTCGATGGTGACGGCCGGCCCCTCCAGGCCGAAGGTGTAGGAGAGGCGGCCGGAGACGACGCTGGCCGCGTTGCCGGTGGCGAGGTAGCCCTCGGTGTCCTGCGGGGTGGTCAGGAGCAGGGTGCCGTAGTCCTGGCTGTTGGAGCCGACGAAGACACCCGTCTGGCTGCCGCGCAGCGACGCCGGGTCGATGCCCGCCCGCTCGAACGCCTCCCAGGAGGTCTCCAGCAGCAGCCGCTGCTGTGCGTCCATGGCCAGCGCCTCGCGGGGCGAGATGCCGAAGAAGGCGGCGTCGAACCGGTCGGCGTCGTCCAGGAACCCGCCCGCGCGTGCGTAGGAGGTGCCCTGGTGGCCCGGGTCGGGGTCGTAGAGGGCATCGAGGTCCCAGCCACGGTCGGCGGGAAGCTCGGAGATGGCGTCGGCGCCGGAGGCGACCAGTCGCCACAGATCCTCAGGGCTGCGTACGCCTCCCGGGTAGCGGCAGCTCATCGCCACGATGGCGATGGGCTCGTCGTCGGCGAGGGCGACGGCCTGGGGCGCGACGATGTCACCGCGCAGGCCGAGCAGCTCGCCCAGCAGGTGGTCGGCGACCGCGGCGGGCGTCGGGTAGTCGAAGACAAGCGTGCCGGGCAGGCGGAGCCCGGTGACGGGGTTGAGCCGGTTGCGCAGCTCGATCGCCGTAAGGGAGTCGAAGCCCAGCTCGCGGAAGGCCCGGTCGGGGTTGACGGCGTCCGGCGACGGATGCCCGAGCACGGCCGCGGCCTCGGCCCTGACGAGGTCGACGAGCACCTGGCGGCGCTCGGCTTCGGAGAGGCCGGCGAGCTGCTCCGCGAGTGCCGTCGTGGCCGGCCGTACCTCCTCCTGCGCCTTCTCGGCGAGCCGCGCCACCTCGGGCAGGTCGGCGATGAGCGGGCGGGGCCGGGCAGCGGTGAAGGCGGGGGCGAAGCGCTCCCAGTCGACGTCGGCGACGGTCACCGAGGTTTCGTCGCGGTCGAGGGCCGCGGCCAGCGCGGCGATCGCCAGATCGGGTGAGAGCGACGGCAGGCCGCGCCTGCGCAGTTGGTCTTCCGCGGCGTCGTCGACCATGCCGCCGCTTCCCCACGGCCCCCAGGCCACCGCGGTCGCGGTGAGCCCGCGGTCGCGCCGGTTCTCGGCGAGCGCGTCGAGGTAGGCGTTGGCCGCGGCGTAGGCGCCCTGGCTGCCGCTGCCCCATACGCCGGAGATCGAGGAGAACAGGACGAACGCGTCCAGCTCGCCGGTCAGCTCGTCGAGGTGGGCTGCGCCGGCGACCTTGGCGGTGATCGTGCCGGCGATGTCGGCGAGCGTGCTGCCCGCCAGGTCGCCGACCCCGGCCACACCCGCCGCGTGGACGACCGCGTTCGGCGGGTGCTCGGCCAGCAGTGCTGCCAGCGCTTCACGGTCGGCGACGTCGCAGGCCGCGATGGTCACGCGTACGCCCGACTCGGACAGCTCCGCCGCGAGCTCGGCGGCGCCGGGGGCGTCGCAGCCGCGGCGCCCCGTCAGCACGAGGTGCTCCGCGCCGCCTGCCGCGAGCCAGCGCGCGACGTGTCCGCCGAGCGCGCCGGTGCCGCCCGTGACGAGGACGGTGCCGCGCGGCCGCCACTGCCCCGCGCCTTCAGCGGGTGCGGCGTGCACCAGGCGGCGGGCGAAGACTCCGGAGGAACGGATCGCGACCTGGTCTTCACCGGCGGTGGCGGCCAGGACCTCGGCCAGCCTGCGGCGGGCCCGCTCGTCCACCCGGGCCGGCAGGTCGATGAGACCGCCCCAGCGGTGGGGGTGCTCCAGGGCCACGACTCGGCCGAGCCCCCAGACCTGCGCCTGGATGGGATTGGCCAGCCGGTCGGAGCGGCCGACCGACACCGCGTTGCGTGTCACGGCCCACAGCGGTGCGTCGATCCCCGCGTCGCCGAGCGCCTGTACGAGAGCGAGAGTCGCCGCGACACCGGCGGGCACCGCCGGATGGCCGGGATGCGGGCGTTCGTCCAGCGCGAGCAGCGAGATCACGCCTGCGGCGTCCTGCCCGTCCAGGGCCTCCGTGATCCCCGCGGCCAGCGACGTGCGCTCGGCCGTCGCGGGGTCCGGCTCCAGCTTGACGACCTGCGCCCCGCTGTCGGTGAGGGCCCGTACGGCATGCGCCGCCGTACGGTTCCCTGCGGGGGCGACGACGAGCCAGGTGCCGGAAGGAGCGTCCTGGCGGGCCGAGGGGAGGGGCTTCCACGTGACCGTGTACCGCCAGCCGTCCACGGTCGATCTTTCCCGGCCGCGGCTGCGCCAGGAGGACAGCACGGGAAGCACCTCGCCCAGAAGGGATCGGGTGTCTTCTGCCTCGATCTCCAGCGTGGTCGCCAGCGCACCCAGGTCCTCGCGTTCGACGGCGTCCCAGAACCTGGTCTCGCCGGTGGACGCCACCACGGGGGCGGGAGCGGAACCGGCGGACAGCTCGGGCCAGTAACGTCCGCGCTGGAAGGCGTAGGTGGGCAGGTCGATCCTCCGGCCGCCGTGGAGGACGGCCCGCCAGTCGGGGGTGATGCCGGTGACGTGGAGCCGGGCGAGGGCCGTGGTGAGTGTCTCTGCCTCGGGCCTGCCGTTGCGGAGCGCCGGGATGAAGGTGCCCTCCGCGCAGTCTTGGCCCATCGCGGTCAGTACGGCGTCGGGACCGAGCTCAAGGAAGGTGGTGACGCCTTCGGCTTCCAGTGTCCGCATGGTGTCCAGGAACCGGACCGGCCGGCGGATGTGGGCGACCCAGTAGTCGGCGTCCGAACCGAACGCGATCGGGATCTGCGGGGTGTTGTACGTCAGAGATTCGGCGACCTGGCGGAAGTCCTCCAGCATCG
>NZ_JBEZDW010000091.1:0-4752 GCF_040802045.1 Microbispora sp. NPDC049125
CGGATGACGGCCAGCACCTGGTGTCCGAGGCGGCGGGCGTCTGACAGGCGTTCGACCAGGAGCAGGCCCACGCCCTCGGCCCAGCCGGTGCCGTCCGCCGACGAGGAGAACGCCTTGCACCGCCCATCCACCGCCAGCCCCCGCTGCCGAGAGAACTCGGTGAATCCGATGGGCGAGGCCATCACCGTGACGCCGCCGGCCAGCGCGAGGTCCGACTCGCCCGACCGCAGCGCCTGCACGGCCAGGTGCAGGGCCACCAGCGACGATGAGCACGCCGTGTCCACCGTCACCGCCGGGCCCTCGAAGCCGAAGGTATACGCGATCCGGCCCGACAGCACGCTGCCCAGGTTGCCGATGGCCAGATATCCCTCCAGCTCCTCGGGCACCTGCGGCAGCCGCGAGCCGTACGTGCGGTCGGCCACGCCCGCGTAGACCGCCGTGCGGCTGCCCTTCAGCCCGTACGGGTCGATGCGGGCGCGTTCGAACGCCTCCCAGGCGACCTCCAGCAGAAGTCGCTGCTGGGGGTCGCTGGCCAGCGCCTCACGCCGCGAGATGCCGAAGAAGTCCGCGTCGAACCCCGCCACGTCGTCCAGGAACCCGCCGAACCGGGTGTAGGACGTGCCCGGATGATCCGGGTCGGGGTCGTACAGCGCCTCCAGGTCCCAGCCACGGTCGGCCGGGAACTCCGACACCGCGTCCCGTCCCTCGGAGACCAGGTCCCACAGGTCCTCCGGGGATGACACCCCGCCCGGCAGGCGGCAGGCCATCCCCACGATCGCGATCGGCTCACGCGATCTCGCCTCGATCTGGCGCAGCCGCCGCTCGGCCTGCTTCGTCTCGGCGATCGAGCGCTTGAGGTACTCGCGCAGCTTGTCGTCGTTCGCCATCGGCAGATCAGCCCCTGTCCAGGAGGTCGAAGAGTTCGTCGTCGGTCGCGGAGTCGAGGTCGATGTCCTCGTCCTCCAGGTCGTCATCGGGTACGGCGGCCGCGTCGAGCCTGGCGACCAGTGCCCGTAGCCGGGAGACCACCTCACCCTGGGCGTCCGGGCCGTCGAGCAGGCTCGCCTCCAGGTTCCGGAGCGCGGCGAGCGGATCGGCCGCCGGGCGTTTCACCGGTGCGGCGCTCTCCTCGGGCAGTTCGGCCGAGGCGGTGTCCAGCGCGGAGAGGATGTGGTCGGTCACCGCCGCCGGCGTCGGAAAGTCGAAGATCAAGGTGGTGGGCAGCGGCAGCCCGGTGGCCGTCCGGAGCCGGTTGCGCAGGTCGACCGCGGTCAGCGAGTCGAGACCCAGGTCGCGGAACGCCCTGGCCGTTCCCACGGCGTCCCCGTCCGAGTGGCGCAGCACCGCCGCGACCTCCGTACGGACCAGGTCGAGGACGGCCTGGCGGCGCTCGGCCGGCTCCAGCGCCGTGAGCCGCCGTACGGGGGACTGGGCGGGGGAGCCGGGCCCGTCCGCGAGGGCCTCTCCCGCGGTGGCCGCCGCGCGGGAGGCGTCCAGCCAGTACCGCGAGCGCTGGAACGCGTAGGTGGGCAGCGGGACGCGGCGGGGGCTCGTGCCGTCGAGCGCGACGCTCCAGTCGACCGCCACGCCGCGTACGAACGCCTCGGCGAGTGACACGTGGAACCGTTCGAGACCGCCCTGGTCGCGCCGGAGCGTGCCGACGGCCGGCGTCGGCGGCGCCTCGTCGGTGTCCAGCGTCTCCGAGATGGCGGCCGTGAGCACGGGATGCGGGCTGATCTCGATGAACGCGGCGTGCCCCTGGGCGGCGAGCGCCCGGGCGGCCGTCTCGAAGAGCACGGGCCGCCGGAGGTTGGCGTACCAGTACGCCGTGTCCAGCTCGGAGGTGTCGATCCAGTCGCCGGTGACCGTGGACAGCATGGGGATGGTCCCGGCGCGGGGAGTGATCGGCGACAGGGCCTTGATCAGCTCGTCGTGGATGAGTTCGACCTGGGCGGAGTGCGAGGCGTAGTCCACGGGGATCCGGCGGTTGCGCACGCCTGCGGCCTCCAGCGCGGCCAGCAACTCGGTCAGCGCCCCGACCTCCCCCGAGACGACCACGCTGCCGGGCCCGTTGACGACGCCGACCGACAGGCGTTCGCCCCAGGGCGCGATGCGCGCCTCGGCCTCCGCCAGGGGCAGCGCCACCGAGGCCATGCCGCCGTCGCCGGACAACGTCCGGATGGCCTGGCTGCGCAACGCCACGACGCGGGCGGCGTCCCGCAGCGACAGCCCGCCGGCCACCACGGCCGCGGCGATCTCCCCCTGCGAGTGGCCGACGACCGCGTCGGGGTGGACGCCGTACGACCGCCACAGCGCGGCGAGCGAGACCATCACGGCCCACAGGATCGGCTGGACCACGTCGACCCGCTCCAGCCCCGGCGCTCCCGGTGCCTCACGGACGACGTCGAGCGGCGACCAGTCGACGAACTCCTCAAGAGCGGCGGCGCACTCCGCGAACCGCTCCGCGAAGACCGGCGAGGTCTCCAGCAGCCCGGCCGCCATCGCGGGCCACTGGCTGCCCTGTCCGGGGAAGACGAAGACCACCTTGCCGGCGGCGTCGGCGGTCCCGCGCACGACGGTGTCGGGCAGCGCGCCCCCTCCCGCCAGCGCGCGCACTCCCGCGACGAGCCCGGCCCGGTCGGGCGCGACCACCACGGCCCGTTCTCCGAGCAGCGCCCGGGCGGTCAGGAGCGAGTGCGCGACGTCGGCCGCGTCGAGGTCGTCACGACCCTCCAGGTACGTCGCGAGACTGACGGCCTGGCCGCGCAGGGCCTCGGGGAGATGGCCCGACAGCACCCATGGAGGCGCGGGCGGCTCCGCGGGCCGCTCCCGGGGCGGCTCCTCCTCAGCCGGGGGCTGCTCCAGGATGACGTGCGCGTTCGTGCCGCTGACCCCGAACGACGACACCCCCGCTCGTCTGGGCCGGCCCGCCTCCGGCCACGGCCGGGCGTCGGTGAGCAGGCGGACGTTCCCGCTCGACCAGTCCACGTGCGGTGTGGGCTCCTCCACGTGCAGCGTCTTCGGCAGCAGCCCGCCCCGCATCGCCATGATCATCTTGATGACTCCGGCGCCGCCCGCCGCCGCCTGCGTGTGGGCCACGTTCGACTTCAGCGAGCCGAGCCACAGCGGGCGGTCGTCCGGCCTGTCCTGGCCGTACGTCGCGAGCAGCGCCTGGGCCTCGATCGGGTCGCCGAGCGTGGTGCCGGTGCCGTGCGCCTCCACGGCGTCGACCTCGTCAGGGGTGAGCCCGGCGTTGGCGAGGGCCTGCCTGATCACCCGCTGCTGGGACGGTCCGCTGGGGGCGGTCAGGCCGTTGGACGCGCCGTCCTGGTTGACGGCCGAGCCGCGCACGACCGCCAGGACCGGATGGCCGTTCCTGCGGGCGTCCGACAGCCGTTCGAGGAGCAGCAGGCTGACGCCCTCCCCCCAGCCGGTGCCGTCGGCGGTGGAGGAGAACGCCTTGCACCGCCCGTCGACCGACAGGCCGCGCTGCCGGGAGAACTCGACGAACGTGGCCGGCGACGACATCACCGCCACCCCGCCGGCCAGCGCGAGGTCCGACTCGCCCGTACGGAGGGACTGGGCGGCCAGGTGCAGCGCCACCAGGGACGACGAGCAGGCAGTGTCGACGGTGACGGCCGGGCCCTCGAAGCCGAACGTGTACGCCACGCGGCCGGTGGCGATGCTGCCCGCGCTGCCGTTGAGCAGGTATCCCTCCAGGTCGCCGGGGATCTCTTCCAGGCGGGGCGCGTAGTCGTGGTACATCATCCCGGCGAAGACGCCCGTACGGCTTCCGCGCAGCCGGTGCGGATCGATGCCGGCCCGCTCGAACGCCTCCCAGGCGACCTCAAGCAACAGACGCTGCTGAGGGTCCATCGTGATCGCCTCGCGCGGGGAGATGCCGAAGAAGGCGGCGTCGAAGTCCGCGACGTCCCGCAGGAACCCCCCGTGCCGGGTGTAGGACGTGCCGGGATGGTCGGGGTCGGGGTCGTAGAGCCGTTCGACGTCCCAGCCCCGGTCGGCCGGGAACTCCGAGACCGCGTCGCCTCCCGACTCGACCAGCCGCCACAGCGCCTCGGGCGACTCGATACCGCCGGGGAGACGGCAGGCCATCCCGACGATGACGACCGGGTCCTCGGCCGACGCCCCGCCCTTCGGAGCCTCCGCCCGCACCGGCGCGATGTCCGTACGGCGACCGCCCAGCTCTCTGTCCAGATAAGTGGCGATGGCGTGGGGGGTGGGGTGGTCGAAGGTGAGGGTGGCGGGGAGGCGGAGTGTGGTGGTGGTGGTGAGGTGGTTGCGTAGTTCGATGGAGGTGAGGGAGTCGAGGCCGAGTTCGATGAGGGCGCGGTCGGCGGGGATGGTGTGGGGGTTGGGGTGGTTGAGGACGAGGGCGACTTGTGTGCGGACGTGGTCGAGGAGCGCTTCGGCTCGTCTTTCGTCGTCGAGTCCGGCGAGGCGTTCGGCGAGGGGCCGGGTGCCGGTGACGGCTGTCCGGGCGGCGGGGCGGCGGGTGGTGATGAGGCGGCGGAGTATGGCCGGGGGTGTGTCGATGGTCGTGTTGATTCTGGTGGGGATGAGGACGGGGTGGTTGGGGTCGTGGTGGGTGGTGGTGTCGAAGAGGGCGAGGGCGTGGGTGGGGTTGAGGGGGGTGAGGCCGGTGCGGTGGATGCGGGCGTGGTCGGTTTGGGTGAGGTGGGTGGTGAGGGTGCTGGTGGTGTTCCATAGGCCCCAGGCGAGGCTGGTGGTGGG
>NZ_JBEZDW010000092.1:0-4315 GCF_040802045.1 Microbispora sp. NPDC049125
GGGGTGTCGTTGGCGTGGGGGTTGTGGGAGCAGGACGCGGGGATGGGGGCCGGTGCCGGGCGGGTGGCCCGGGGCGGTGTGGGTGCCCTGACGGCAGGTGAAGGGCTGGCGCTGTTCGATGCGGCGTTGGCGGTGGATCGGCCGGTGGTGGTGCCGATCAAGCTCGATCTGGGGGTGATGGCCGGGGGCATGGTGCCCGCCGTGCTGCGCGGCCTGGTCAAGACTCCCACTCGCCGCAGCGTGGACACCGCGGCGAGCGGAGCGGCGGCGCTGCGCGGGCAGTTGGCCGCATTGCCGCCCGTCGAGCAGGACAAGGCCATCCTCGACCTGGTCCGCGCCCACGTCGCCGGAGTCCTGGGACACGCCTCACCCCAGGGCATCGGGCCCGGCAAGGCGTTCAAAGAGCTGGGCTTCGACTCCCTGACCGCGGTCGAGCTGCGCAACCACCTCAAGGCCGCGACCGGGCTCAAACTCCCCGCCACACTCGTCTTCGACTACCCCACCCCGATCACCCTGGCCGAGCACCTGCGCTCGGAGTTGCTCGGGGTGCAGGGTGTGGTGGTCACCCAGGCGGCCACGGTCGACGCCGACGACGAGCCGATCGCGATCGTCGGGATGAGCTGCAGGTATCCGGGCGGGGTGGCCTCGCCTGAGGATCTGTGGCGGCTGGTCTCCTCCGGTGGTGACGGCATCTCGGCCTTCCCGTCCGACCGTGGCTGGGACGTCGCCTTCGACGACGACCCCGACCGGCAGGGCGCCAGCTCCACCCGCGAAGGCGGCTTCCTTCACGACGCGGGCCAGTTCGACCCCGCCTTCTTCGGCATCTCGCCGCGTGAGGCCATCGCCATGGACCCGCAGCAGCGGCTGCTCCTGGAAGCCTCCTGGGAGGCGTTCGAGCGAGCGGGGATCGACCCCGTGGAGGTCCGCGGCAGCCGTACCGGTGTGTTCGCCGGCGTCATGTATCACGACTACCTGTCGCGACTGCCCGCCGTGCCCGAGGGGATCGAGGGATACCTCGGCACCGGCGGGTCCGGCAGCGTCGCCTCGGGCCGGGTGGCGTACACCTTCGGGCTCGAAGGCCCTGCCGTGACTGTGGACACGGCCTGCTCGTCGTCGCTGGTCGCCCTGCACCTGGCCGCCCAGGCCCTCCGGCAGGGCGAATGCACGATGGCGCTGGCCGGTGGCGTGACGGTGATGGCGACCCCGGGGGCGTTCATCGAGTTCAGCCGCCAGCGCGGCCTGGCCTCCGACGGACGCTGCCGCGCGTTCTCCGCCGACGCGAGCGGGACCGGCTGGTCGGAAGGGGTCGGCATGCTGCTGCTTGAGCGGCTGTCGGACGCCGAGCGCAACGGCCATCAGGTGCTCGCGGTCGTGCGCGGCACGGCCATCAACCAGGACGGTGCTTCGAATGGGTTGACGGCGCCGAACGGTCCGTCGCAGCAGCGGGTGATCCGGCAGGCGCTGGCCAACGCCCGGCTCACGGTGACGGACGTCGACGTGGTCGAGGCCCACGGCACCGGCACGACGCTGGGCGACCCGATCGAGGCCCAGGCGCTCCTCGCCACCTACGGACAGGGACGGGACGAGCCGCTGTATCTCGGCTCGCTGAAGTCCAACATCGGTCACACCCAGGCGGCGGCCGGTGTCGGCGGGATCATCAAGATGGTCATGGCGATGCGCCACGGCGTCCTGCCGAAGACCCTGCACGTCGGCGAGCCGACCCCGCACGTGGACTGGACGGCGGGCGACGTCGAGCTGCTGACCGAGGCCCGGCCCTGGCCTTCGACCGACCGGCCGAGGCGGGCCGGCATCTCCTCCTTCGGGTTCAGCGGCACCAACGCCCACGTGATCGTCGAGCAGCCGTCCGTCATCTCCGAGCCGGCTCCGGCGGAGCGCGCGGCCCTCCCGGTCACACCGTGGGTGCTGTCGGGCCACAGCGAGCAGGCCGTCCGCGACCAGGCCATAAGGCTGCGCTCCCACATCGCGGACAACCCCGCCACCACTCCTCTCGACATCGGCTACTCCCTGGCCGCCACCCGCTCCGTCTTCGAGCATCGCGCGGTGGTGCTGGGCGGGGACCGTGACGCGCTCGTGGACGGGCTGGGGGTGCTGGCCCGTGGGGAGGCCTCTCCTGATGTGGTTCAGGGTGTCGCCTCCTCGGGCAAGGTGGCGTTCCTGTTCACCGGTCAGGGGTCTCAGCGGGCCGGGATGGGCCGGGAACTGTATGAGGCGTTCCCGGTGTTCGCCGAGGCGTATGACCGGGTGTGTGCTCATCTGCCGGCCATTGATGGTGAGTCGCTGGATCGTACGGAGTTCACTCAGCCGGCGTTGTTCGCGGTCGAGGTGGCGCTGTTCCGCCTGGTCGAGTCGTGGGGCATCGTGCCGGACTTCCTGGCGGGGCATTCGATCGGGGAGATCGCCGCCGCTCATGTGGCCGGCGTTTTGTCCCTGGAGGACGCCTGCACGCTGGTCACCGAACGCGGTCGTCTTATGCAGGCCCTCCCGGAGGGTGGGGCGATGGTCGCCCTGAACGCCTCAGAAGACGAAGTCCAGCCCCACCTCACCGACCGGGTGAGCATCGCCGCCGTCAACGGCCCCGCATCGGTCGTCGTAGCCGGGGACGAAGACGCCGTTATCGCGGTCATCGAACGGTTCCCCGACCGCAAGTCGAAGCGGCTGAAGGTCAGCCATGCCTTCCACTCGCCGTTGATGGACCCGATGCTGGAGGACTTCCGCCGGGTCGCCGAGTCCCTGACGTACAACACCCCGCGGATCCCGATCACGTTCGGCCACGACGCGGACTACTGGGTTGCTCATGTCCGGCAGCCGGTCCGCTTCCTGGACACCATGCGGACGCTGGAAGCCGAAGGAGTACGGGTCTTCCTGGAGCTCGGCCCCGACGCCGTACTGACCGCGATGGGCCAGGAATGCGCCGACGGCACCTTCGTTCCCGCCCTCCGGAGTGGACGTTCCGAGGTGCGGACGCTGCTCACCGCGGTCGCGGCGCTCCACGTGGAGGGGGCGTTCCCCACACTCAAGGCCTGTTTCGAAGGAACCGGCGCCCGCAGGGTGGAGCTCCCCACATACGCGTTCCAGCGGGAGTGGTACTGGCTGCACGCTCCCGCGATGGCCGGCGACGTACGGTCGGCGGGGCTGGGCGCAGCCGGCCACCCGCTGCTCGGCGCGGCCGTGGCGCCGGCGGACGGCGACGGGGTGCTGCTGACGGGCAGGCTGTCGCCGCAGACCCACCCCTGGCTCGCCGACCACGCCGTCATGGGATCGGTGATCCTGCCCGGCACGGCCTTCGTCGAGCTCGCCATCGGGGCGGGCGACCAGGTCGGCTGCGACCACTTGGAAGAGCTGACGTTGCAGGCGCCGCTGGTTCTGCCCGAGCAGGGCGCGGTCCAGCTCCAGGTCATCGTCGGCGGCCTCGACGAGTCCGGCAGGCGGCCGGTCAAGATCTACTCGCGACCCGAGGGGGCTTCCTCCGGATCTCCATGGACCCACCACGCCACCGGCCTGCTGGCGTCCGTCAGCCCCGCCCCCTCCTTCGACCTGGCGGTATGGCCCCCGGCCGACGCCACGCCGCTCGATGTGGACGGGCACTACGACCGGCTCGCCGAAATGGGCTTCGGGTACGGCCCCGCGTTCACGGGCCTCAAGGCCGCATGGCGCCGGGGTGATGAGGTGTTCGCCGAGGTCGCGTTGCCGGATGGGGTGAGCGGGTCGGGCTTCGGACTGCACCCGGCGTTGCTGGACTCGGCGTTGCACGCGATCAGCCTGGGCGGGTTCGTCGAAGGCGAGGGCGCCCGGCTACCGTTCGCGTGGAGCGAGGTCGGCCTGTACGCGGCCGGCGCCAGTGCACTTCGGGTACGGCTTTCGCCCGCAGGCCCCGACGGGGTGAGCCTCCAAATCACGGATGTGATGGGAGGTCCGGTGGCCTCGGTGGGCGGTCTGATGCTGCGGCCCGTGGCGGTCGAGCAGTTGAGCGCGGCGCGTTCGGAATCGCTGTTCGGGCTCGACTGGGTGCCGGCGGCCGCACAGGAGGTCCCGGGAACCGGTGAGTGGGCGTTCGTGGGTGGTTCGGACGGCTACCCCGATTGGGCGGCCCTGGATGAGGCGCTGGTGGACGGGATGGCTGTCCCCCCAGTGGTGGTGCTGTCTGCCGATGCCGATGCCGATGACGACGCCGCGTTGAGGGTTCGTGAGGCGGCGTTCATGGCGCTGGCGTTGGTGCAGGCGTTCGTGGGTGATGAGCGGTTTGATGAGTCGCGGTTGGTGGTGCTGACGTCGGGTGCGGTGGGGCCGGAGGAGG
>NZ_JBEZDW010000093.1:0-4024 GCF_040802045.1 Microbispora sp. NPDC049125
GACGGGTTCGTGGTCGGCTCGCTGCGCCGCGACGACGGGGGGCTGGACCGGTTCCTCACCTCCCTTGCCGAGGCCCACGTCCAAGGCGTCGAGGTGGACTGGACCGGGCTGTTCCCCGGCGGCCGCCGGGTCGAGCTGCCCACCTACGCCTTCCAACGCCAGCGCTACTGGCCTGACGTCCGGGCCCTGCCCGCCGGCGACGCGTCCGGTCTCGGACTCGGTTCCGCGGACCACCCCCTCCTGGGCGCCGCCGTGCCGCTCGCCGGCGGCGACGGGTTCCTGTTCACGGGCAGGCTGTCGCTCCAGACCCACCCGTGGCTGGCGGACCACGCCGTGCTGGGCACCGTGCTGCTGCCGGCCACCGCCTTCGTCGAGCTCGCCGTACACGCGGGCGACCAGGTCGGCTGCGACGTACTGGAGGAGCTGACGCTCCAGGTCCCGCTCGTGCTCCCCGCCGACGGCGGCGTGCAGGTGCAGCTGTGGGTCGCCGAGCCCGACGAGTCGGGACGGCGGGCGCTGCAGGTCTACTCCCGGGCCGAGGGCGCCGACTTCGACGAGCCCTGGGCCCGCAACGCCGACGGCGTTCTCGTCTCCGGCGCCGCCGGGGCCTCCGTCGACGCCTCCTCGGCCGGTCTGGCGAGCTGGCCGCCCGCCGACGCCGACGAGATCGACGTCGACGACCTCTACACGCGCCTCACCGACGCCGGCTTCGAGTACGGCCCCGCCTTCCAAGGCCTGCGCTCCGCGTGGCGCCGCGGCGACGAGATCTTCGCCGAGGTACGGCTGGCCGAGGAGCAGCGTCCCGACGCCCCCGCGTTCGGCATCCATCCGGCGCTGCTGGACGCCGCTCTGCACGCGATGGGCAGGCAGACCCTCATCGTCGAAGGCGGCGGAGGGCGGCTCCCGTTCTCCTGGAACGGCGTACGGCTGCGCCTGTCCGGCTCGTCGGCGCTGCGCGTACGGCTGACGCTGTCGGGACCCGAGGTGGTGTCGCTGGTGGTGGCCGACGAGCACGGCGACGTCGTGGCCTCGGTCGACTCCTTGATCCTCCGGGAGCTCGCCGCCGACCAACTGGGCGGCTCCCAAGCCGGGCGGCACGACGCCCTGTTCCAGATCGGCTGGGTGCCGCTGCCCGCCGACGGGCTCGCCGCGCGGGACGACCGGCGGTGGGCCGTGGTCGGCGAGGACCCGCTCCACGTCGCGGCCGCCCTCTCCGCCGCCGGAAGCCCGATCGAACGACACGCCGGCGTTTCGGCCCTGGAGAGCGTCCCCGACGTGGTCGTCGCCTCCCTCAGCGGATCAGGCGGAGTGGCGGAGACGGCTGCCAGGACCGTCGCTCACCACGCGCTGGCGCTGGCGCAGGCATGGCTGGCCGACGAACGCTTCGCCGGCAGCCGGATGGTCCTGGTGACCCGCGGCGCGATCGCCGCCGAGGCCGGAGACGACGTTCCCGACCCGGCCGCCGCCACGGCCTGGGGCCTGATCAGATCCGCCCAGACGGAGAATCCCGGCCGGTTCGTCCTGCTCGACATGGACCCCGGCGGGGACGACCCCGGCAGGGCGCTGCCCGCCGCGCTCGCCGCCGTCCTCGCCGCCGGGGAACCCCAGGCGGCCGTACGGCACGGCGACGTACGCGTGCCACGCATGGTCAGGGCCGCCGCGCCCGACGATCCAGGCGAGGGGCTCCATTGGGACCCGGAGGGCACCGTGCTGATCACCGGCGGCACGGGCGCGCTGGGCGCCATGCTCTCGCGGCACCTCGTCATGGAGCACGGCATGGGGCACCTGCTGCTGCTCAGCCGTACGGGCTGGAACGCCGAAGGCGTCACCGAGCTGGCGGCCGAGCTCACCGGGCTGGGCGCGACCGTCACCGTCGCCGCCTGCGACGCGGCCGACCGCGCGGCACTGGCCACGGTGCTCGCGGCGGTGCCCGCCGAGCATCCGCTGACCGCCGTCGTGCACGCCGCCGGAGTCCTGGACGACGGCATCGTCTCCTCGCTCACCCCCGAGCGCCTCGACGGCGTGCTGCGGGCGAAGGTCGACGCGGCGGTCAACCTGCACGAGCTCACCGGCGGCCTCGATCTGTCGGCCTTCGTGCTGTTCTCGTCCGTGACCGCGACTCTGGGCAGCGCCGGCCAGGGCAACTACACGGCGGCCAACACCTTCCTCGACGCGCTCGCCGCGCACCGTCGCTCGCGCGGGCTGCCCGGCGTCTCGCTGGCGTGGGGGCTGTGGGCGCGACGAGGCGGGATGACGAGTCACATGAGCCAGGCCGATGTGGCCAGGATGGCCAGGTCCGGCGTCATGCCGATCTCGTCGGCCGAGGGGCTGGCCCTGTTCGACGCCGCGTGCGCTCTCGACGAGCCGCTGCTGATCCCCGTCAAGCTGGATCTGGCCGCGCTGCGCGGCCAGGCCGCCGCGGGGACGCTGCCGCCGCTGCTCGGCGGGCTCGTCAGAAGGGTCGCACGCCGTACGGCGGAGGCGCCGGCCGCCGCGGGGACGAGCCTGGCCGAACGGCTGGCCGCCCTGCCGGAGGCGGAGCGCCACCCGATGCTCCTGGACCTCGTCAGGATGCAGGCCGCCGCGGTGCTGGGCCATGCGTCCCCCGCCACGATCATGCCGGAGCAGACGTTCAAGGAGCTGGGCTTCGACTCCCTCACGGCGGTCGAGCTGCGCAACCGGCTGAACGCGGTCGCCGGGCTCCGGCTGCCCGCCACGCTGGTCTTCGACTACCCGTCCCCGGCGGCATTGGCGCGGTTCATCAGGCAGACGGTCCTGCCCGGCGAGGCCGAGCCGGACCTGCCGCTCCTGGGGGAGCTCGACCGGCTGAGGGCGACGCTGGCCGGTATCACTCCGGACCAGGCCGACCAGCACAAGATCACCTCAAGGTTGGAGGCGCTCCTCGCCGAGTGGAGCGCTCTGCGTAACGCCGGGACCGAACCCATGGGAGAGCTCGAGATCGACGTCGCCACCGACGACGAGATCTTCGACCTCATCGACAACGAGCTCGGCATCTCCTGATCTGCTCACCTCCCTGCTCTGTGAAGGCGTGACCCATGTCGAACGAGGACAAGCTCCGCGACTATCTCAAGCGGGTGACGACCGATCTGCGCCAGGTCAGGCGCCGGCTGCTCGAGGTCGAGGAGCAGGCGCACGAGCCGGTCGCCATCGTGTCGATCGGCTGCCGCTATCCCGGCGGGATCACCACACCCGAGGACCTGTGGCAGCTCGTCGACCAGGGGCTCGACGTGATCGGCGAGTTCCCGCGCGGCCGGGGCTGGGACGTGGAGCGCCTCTACGACCCCGACCCCGACAGGCCGGGCACCTTCTACGCTCGCGAGGGCGGCTTCCTGCACGACGCCGACCAGTTCGACCCGGCCTTCTTCGGCATCGGCCCGCGTGAGGCGCTGGCGATGGACCCGCAGCAGCGGTTGCTGCTGGAGACGTCGTGGGAGGCGTTCGAGCGGGCGGGCATCGACCCGGGGCCGCTGCGCGGCAGCCGTACCGGGGTGTTCCTCGGGCTCATGTACCACGACTACGCCAGCCGCCTGCGGCGGGCGCCCGAGGAGGTCGAGGGCTACCTCGGCAACGGCAGCGCGGGCAGCGTGGCCTCCGGTCGTCTCTCCTATGTCTACGGGTTCGAGGGCCCGGCGGTGACGGTGGACACGGCGTGTTCGTCGTCGCTGGTGGCGTTGCATCTGGCGGTGCAGGCGCTGCGGCAGGGGGAGTGCTCGCTTGCTCTGGCGGGCGGGGTGACCGTGATGTCCACCCTGGACACGTTCATCGAGTTCAGCCGCCAACGAGGCCTGGCGGCCGACGGCCGGTGCAAGTCCTTCGCGGCGGCGGCCGACGGCACGGGGTGGGCCGAAGGTGTCGGGATGCTGCTGCTTGAGCGGTTGTCGGACGCTGTCGCGAACGGGCATGAGGTGCTGGCCGTGGTGCGGGGTTCGGCGGTGAATCAGGACGGTGCTTCGAATGGGTTGACGGCGCCGAATGGTCCGTCGCAGCAGCGGGTGATCCGGCA
>NZ_JBEZDW010000094.1:0-3779 GCF_040802045.1 Microbispora sp. NPDC049125
CTGATCGCATGCAACGCCGCATCCAGCAACGCCGGATGCAGACCAAACCCCGACCCACTCACCCCATCCGGCAACGCGACCTCGGCGAACACCTCATCACCCCGGCGCCACGCCGCCTTGAGACCCGCGAACGCGGGGCCGTACCCGAAGCCCATCTCGGCGAGCCGGTCGTAGTGCCCGTCCACATCGAGCGGCGTGGCGTCGGCCGGGGGCCACACCTCAAACCCGAAGTCCTCAACCGGACCACCCGAAGCCAGCACCGCACTCGCGTGACGCGTCCACGCCGTCTCGGCCTGCGCCCCTTCCGAACGCGAGTAGATCTCCGCCGGCCGGCGTCCCGACTCGTCGGCGGCGCCCACCACCACCTGAAGCTGGACCGCGCCTCGCTCGGGCAGAACCAGCGGCGCCCGCAACGTCAACTCCTCAATATGCGAGCACCCGACCTGATCACCGGCCCGGACCACCAGCTCCACAAACGCAGCCCCCGGCAGAATCACCGACCCCAGCACCGCATGATCGGCCAGCCACGGATGCGACTGGAGCGACAGCCTGCCGGTCAGCAGGAGTCCGTCGCCGTCGGCCGGCGCCACGGTCGCGCCCAGCAGCGGATGATGGGCGGAGGCCAGGCCAAGACCGGCGGCGCCGGCCGTGCCCGCGAGATGCGGGGGCGCCTCCAGCCAGTAGCGCTCACGCTGGAAGGCGTAGGTGGGCAGGTCGACCCTGCGTGCGTGGGGGAAGACGGCGTCCCAGTCCGGGGTGGAGCCCGCGACATGGAGCCGCGCCAGGGCCGACATGATGGTTTCCGGCTCGGCTCTGCCGTTGCGGAGGGCGGGGATGAAGATTCCTTCGGCGCAGTCTTGGCCCATCGCGGTCAGTACGGCGTCGGGACCGAGCTCCAGGAAGACACGCACGCCCTCGGCTTCCAGCGTCCGCATGGTGTCCAGGAACCGCACCGGCTGACGGACGTGGGCGACCCAGTAGTCGGCATCCCAGCCGAACGTGATCGGGATCTGAGGCGGGTTGTAGCTCAGAGATTCGGCGACCCGGCGGAAGTCGTCCAGCATCGGGTCCATCAGCGGGGAGTGGAAGGCATGGCTGACCTTCAGCCGCTTCGACTTGCGGCCGTCGAAAGCCGCGACCACCGTGGCGACGGCGTCCTCCTCACCGGCGATGACGACCGATGAAGGGCCGTTGACGGCGGCGACGCTCACCCGGTCGGTGAGATGCGGCAGGACCTCCTCCTCCGAGGCCTGGATCGCGACCATCGCCCCGCCCTCGGGAAGGGCCTGCATCAGCCGGCCTCGGGCGGTGACCAGCGTGCAGGCGTCCTCCAGGGACAGCACCCCGGCCACGTGCGCCGCGGCGATCTCCCCGATGGAATGCCCGGCCAGGAAGTCCGGGACGATGCCCCACGACTCCACGAGGCGGAACAGCGCCACCTCGATCGCGAACAACGCCGGCTGGGTGAACTCCGTACGATCCAGCAGCTCACCGTCGATGGCGGGCAGATGAGCGCACACCCGGTCGTACGCCTCGGCGAACACCGGATACGTCTCATACAGCTCCCGGCCCATCCCGGCCCGCTGAGACCCCTGACCGGTGAACAGGAACGCCACCTTGCCTGAAGATGCGACACCCTGAACCACGTCGGGAGAGGTCTCCCCACGGGCCAGCACCCCCAGCCCGGCCACGAGCGCATCGCGGTCCTTGCCCAGCACCACCGCACGGTGCTCGAAGGCGGAGCGGCCCGTCGCCAGCGTGTGGCCCACGTCGGCGAGGTCGAGCCCCGGGTGCTCGGCCAGATGCGCGCGCAGCCGTACGGCCTGGTCCCGCAGGACCCGCTCGTCGCGGCCGGACAGCACCCACGGCACGATCGGGAGACCTGACCGCTCCGGCCGCGCGGGCTCAGCCGAGGATGCCTGCTCGACGATGGCGTGGGCGTTGGTGCCGCTGAACCCGAAGGAGGAGATGCCGGCCCGCCTCGGACGGTCGGTCGAAGGCCAGGGCCGGGCCTCGGTCAGCAGCTCGACGTCGCCCGCCGTCCAGTCCACGTGCGGGGTCGGCTCGCCGACGTGCAGGGTCTTCGGCAGGACGCCGTGGCGCATCGCCATGACCATCTTGATGATCCCGCCGACACCGGCCGCCGCCTGCGAATGCCCGATGTTCGACTTCAGCGAACCGAGATACAGCGGCGTCTCCCGCTCCTGGCCGTAGGTGGCGAGGAGCGCCTGGGCCTCGATCGGGTCGCCCAGCGTCGTGCCGGTGCCGTGCGCCTCCACCGCGTCCACGTCACGCACCGTGAGCCGGGCGTTGGCCAGCGCCTGCCGGATCACCTGCTGCTGCGACGGACCGTTCGGCGCCGTCAACCCATTCGAAGCACCGTCCTGGTTGATGGCCGTGCCGCGCACGACCGCGAGCACCTGATGGCCGTTCCGCTCGGCGTCCGACAGCCGCTCAAGCAGCAGCATGCCCACGCCCTCCGACCAGCCGGTGCCGTCGGCGTCGGCGGAGAACGCCTTGCACCGGCCGTCGGCCGCCAGACCGCGCTGCCGGCTGAAGTCGATGAACGCCCCGGGCGACGCCATGACCGTGACGCCGCCCGCCAGCGCCATCGTGCATTCGCTCTGGCGCAGGGCCTGGCAGGCCCAGTGGAGGGCGACGAGGGAGGAGGAGCAGGCCGTGTCGATGGTGACGGCAGGGCCTTCGAGCCCGAAGGTGTACGCCACCCGGCCCGAGGCGATGCTCCCCGAGTTACCGGTGCCCAGATACCCCTCGATCCCCTCAGGCACGGCAGGAAGACGAGAGGCATAGTCGTGATACATCACCCCGGCGAACACACCGGTACGGCTGCCGCGAATCGTCGCCGGGTCGATCCCCGCCCGCTCGAACGCCTCCCAGGAGGCTTCCAGCAACAGCCGCTGCTGCGGATCCATCGCCAGCGCCTCACGCGGCGAAATCCCGAAGAACCCCGCATCGAACTGGCCCGCATCGTGGAGGAAGCCGCCTTCGCGGGTGGAGCTCGCGCCCTGCCGGTCGGGGTCGTCGTCGAAAGCGACGTCCCAGCCACGGTCGGCCGGGAAGGCCGTGATGCCGTCACCACCGGAGGAGACCAGCCGCCACAGATCCTCAGGCGAGGCCACCCCACCCGGATACCGGCAGCTCATCCCGACGATCGCGATCGGCTCGTCGTGGGAGACGGCCGCCACCGTCTGCCGCTCTTCCGCGCCTCTGGCGCCGAGAAGCTCGGCCGCCAGGTGCTCGGCCAGGACGACCGGAGTCGGGTAGTCGAAGACGAGTGTGGCGGGGAGTTTGAGCCCGGTCGCGGCCTTGAGGTGGTTGCGCAGCTCGACCGCGGTGAGGGAGTCGAAGCCCAGTTCCTTGAACGCCTTGCCCGGCTCGATCCCCTCCGGTGAGGCGTGCCCCAAGACAGCCGCCACCTGGCTCCTGACCAGGTCGAGGATGACCTTGTCCCGCTCGGCGTCGGGCAACGCGGCCAGACGCTCCGCCAGCGCCGAAGTCCCCACGCCACCCGCCGAGGCCATCCGCCGGCTTCCACCCCGCACCAGGCCGCGCAGCACGGCAGGCACCATGCCCCCGGCCATCACCCCCAGATCGAGCTTGATCGGCACCACCACCGGCCGATCCACCGCCAACGCCGCATCGAACAGCGCCAGCCCCTCACCCGCCGTCAGGGCACCCACACCGCCCCGGGCCACCCGCCCGGCACCGGCCCCCATCCCCGCGTCCTGCTCCCACAACCCCCACGCCAACGACACCCC
>NZ_JBEZDW010000095.1:0-3745 GCF_040802045.1 Microbispora sp. NPDC049125
GCGAGTAGTGCATCGTCGAGGCCGAGTAGTAGTACGTGTTGTCGACCCGGAAGATGTCGATGTCGGCCAGGTCCTCCCACAACACCGGGTTGGAGAACCGCGAGGTCGAGGAGGGCGAGGGTGACGGGGATGCGGAGGGGGAGGCCGAGGGGGACGGCGACGGGCTGGGGTTGGTCCCCGAGATGGTCCACCTCTGGTTGGCTCCGCCGTTGCAGGTCCAGATGACGAGCTTGGTGCCGTTGGCGGTGGCGTTGTTCGGCACATCCAGGCACTTGTTCGCGCCGACGGCGGTGATGGAGCCGTCCGAGTTGAGGCGCCACTTCTGGTTGTTCTGCCCGTTGCAGTCCCAGATGATCACAGTGGAGCCGTCGGCGGTCGCGGCGCCGTTGACGTCCAGGCACTTGTTGCTGAAGACCCGCAGCTCAGTGGCGCTGGTGGTGGTCCACTGCTGGTTGGCCTGCCCGTTGCAGTCCCAGATCTGCGCCTGCGCGCCGTTGGTCGCCGAGCCGCCGGAGACGTCCAGGCACCGTCCTGAGGACGCGCTCACCACCGGCCCCGTGGCCGCCGACGCCGGAGCCGCCCACACCAACGCCAGCATGGTCACCAACGCCGCCACCACACATCCGGCGACGGCCGCGGGCGAACGCCGCCCACCGGCCAGACGCCCTGGCAACGGAACGGATAAAGGTCGCATACTTCTATCTCCTTTGGGGGGAGGACACGGCGGGAGACAGCCGCGCCCGCGAACCGCCTGGCAGGGGAAGCCGCCGGTGGGGGTTCAGGTGGGGGGTCAGGAGTGGGGTCACGTGCGGGTCCAGCGCTGGTTGGCGCCGCCGTTGCAGGTCCAGATGGCGAGTTTCGTGCCGTTGGCCGTGGCGCTGTTCGGCACGTCCAGGCACTTGTTCGCGCCGACCGCGGTGATGGTGCCGTCGGAGTTGAACCGCCACTTCTGGTTGTTCTGCCCGTTGCAGTCCCAGATGATCACGGTGCTGCCGTTCGCCGTGCCGCC
This sequence comes from Microbispora sp. NPDC049125, assembly GCF_040802045.1. Classification (NCBI taxonomy): domain Bacteria; kingdom Bacillati; phylum Actinomycetota; class Actinomycetes; order Streptosporangiales; family Streptosporangiaceae; genus Microbispora; species Microbispora sp. NPDC049125. The sequence goes on from NZ_JBEZDW010000095.1 coordinate 1,010, forward strand.
ACCGTTGACGTCCAGGCACTTGCCGCCGAACACCCGCAGCTCACCGGCGGCGGTGGAGGTCCACTGCTGGTTGGCCTGGCCGTTGCAGTCCCAGATCTGCGCCTGCGCGCCGTTCGCCTGCGACGCGCCGCTGACGTCCAGGCACCGGCCCGACCCCACACCACGGATCGCACCTGCCGTGCCCGGGGACGTCGTCGGTGTGGGCGTCGGCGTGGCCGTGGGGGTCGGAGTCGGGGTGGGGGTGGGGGTGGCTCCGCCGCCGGTCACGGTGATGAGGACCGCTTCGCGGGCGGGCACGGTGGCGGTGTAGCCGCCGGTGAAGACGCCGGCGTCGGTGCCCGTCCACAGGTTCCGCACGGTCGCCGCGCCGGTGAGCCCGAGGTCGGACCAGCGGGCGGTGATGGACGCGGACGAGCTGGTCCGGTTGAGGAGGAGCACCGCCCGCCGGCCGGCGCCCGACAGGACCTTGCTGTAGACCTGGCGGCCGGTCTGGTCCTCGGCCACCTTCACCCCCTGCCGGCCGAGGGAGTCCTGGTCGACGGCCAGCACCTCCCGGTTGGTCAGGATGGCCTTGGTCTCGGCGCTCATCGTGGCGAGGTTGTTGCCGGCCAGCAGCGGGGCTCCGGAGATGGCCCACAGCCCCATGTGGGTGCGGTTCTGGGCGGCCGAGAAGCCCTGCATGCCGACGATGAGCATGTCGGGATCGTTGTAATGGCCGGGACTCTGGGCGGAGGGGTGCTGGGCGGAGTCGAAGTTGGCCAGCATCCGGTCCATCGACGCGTTCTCACCCCAGTAGATGATGTCGCCGCTGGTGCGCCACATGGTGGAGATGGCCGGCGCCCAGTCCCACGGGCTCTGGTTTCCCCAGTTGCAGACCGACAGCACCATCGGCCGCCCGGTCTGCGCCGTGGCCCGGTCGATGGCGGCGCTGATCGCCTGATAGGTGGTCCGGGAGTTGAGGCCTTCCGCGTTCCCCCCGCACCAGTCGACCTTGACGAAGTCGAAGCCCCACTTGGAGAACTGCAGGAAGTCCTGGTCGTAGTGGCCCTCGCTGCCGGAGTTGGGAGCCGCCGGACGTCCGGTCGGGTAGTAGTAGCCGCAACCGTTGCGGCCGGCGTCGGTGTAGATGCCGGCCTTCAGCCCCTTGCTGTGGATGTAGTCGGCGATGGCCTTCATCCCGCCAGGCCACTCGTTGGTGTCGACGGTGATGTTGCCGGAGGCGTCGCGCGTCCCCTGCCACCAGCCCTCGTCGATGTTGACGTACTCGTAGCCGGCGTCCTTCATCCCCGAGGACACCAAGGCGTCGGCCTGAGCCTTGATCACGTTGTAGTTGATCTGGGCGGCGAAGGTGTTCCACGACGCCCAGCCCATCGGCGGGGTCGCCACCGAGGCGACCGCCGCCGCCCCCGCCGCCGTTCTTCCCGCCGTGGCCGCGGCTTCTCCCGTGAGGGCCCATCCCACGGATGCCATCATCAGGATCATCAGGTGCGCGGCGACGACCAGCCGCCGTCTGCCCCGCGGGAGACGTGCGAGGGCCCCGGCGGCACGCAGGGACGACCGTACGGGTCCGCGTGATGGCATTCGTCTCTCCTACAGATGTGGGGAGTCCCCTCCGTGCTGGACGCGGCGGGGGTTCCCGGACGTTGCCCCGTTGGTCATGGGGCGGGTGAGGTGGTCCACCTGTGGCCGGCCTGCCCGTTGCGGTCCCAGATCTGCGCCTGCGCCCCGTCCGTGGCCGAGTCCCTGGCCGGGTTGCCGCTGACGTCCGGGCACCGTCCCGAGGACGCGCTCACCACCGGAGTCGGGTTGGCCCGGTCCCGCCGCTCGCTGGGGGCGGAATTCGGTCTCCACGTCAGATGCGCCGACGAATCGATCTGTTGTTAGCGATAACATTGCTCGCCATGTCGTAGGGCCCTGGCTGCCAGGTGCGGGAAGTGGTGGTGCGGGGCAGCAAATCTGACAGCGCGATGTTCTGTCAAGGCGGGGGGCGCTCCGCATCTGGAGGTCCCCGCTCGCCGCGCGTGCCTCAAGTGGGAGTTAGGAAGAAGGGCGCACGTACTGCGGGAATCCGTTGTGATGAAAGTTTCATCCACCGCGTCCGCGCCTCGGGCCGGTTCCGGCCGCCCCGCGCGGCCGATCGCGGGAGCCGCCTTCACCTCCGCGGTGTGTGCCGGACGACCGCAATTCACTCGAAACGTTTCCGATTCGGCTTGACAGGTTTCGTTCCAAGTTTCCAGACTGAGTCCCCAGCGCGGCCTCCTCCGAATCGGAGCCCGTGGTGAGCGGCTCGAGCCGCCTTCCATGACGCCGTCCATGACGGGGTCATGTGATGGACCGTCCCGGTCGATTTCGCGGGGCGTCTCTTCGCGTATCCCCTCGTTCATTCAGAATTGGAGACTCACGCATGGGTGAAAACGCCATACCTCCGCCTCAACCCCGGCGATCGTTCAGCGGTTACCGTCGTGTGCTGTTCGCCGGAGCGGCGGGCGTGCTCGGCGTGACCACCGCTCTGGCGGCGACCACGTCCGCCGACGCCGCCGCGAGCACGCTGGGGGCGGCGGCCGCCCAGTCGGGCCGGTACTTCGGCGCCGCGATCGCGGCGGGGCATCTGAACGACTCGACGTACGTGGCGACCTGGGATCGGGAGTTCAACGCGGTCACCGCGGAGAACGAGATGAAGTGGACCTCCACCGAGAACACCCGCGGCCAGTTCACCTTCGGCTCGGCCGACCAGAT
>NZ_JBEZDW010000096.1:0-3502 GCF_040802045.1 Microbispora sp. NPDC049125
GAAAGCTACCTCGCCGGTCTTCATCTACGCGGAGCCGTCTTGTGGATCCGAAGCCTTCAACCCGTCTAAAGATCCGAAGTCCGTACAGGCCCTAGTAGGGCAGCCGCACTTATCGGCCGCCAGGGGTCAAAGGTTCAGCGGGAGTGCGACCGTCTCAGCACCTACAGACGTACCGGGATTCCTGCAGCAGGATGCCTCGCCAGCCGGGTCTCGGGCGATACGGCCCCATTGGGCCGTCGGACGGCCATCCACCCGCCACGGGTGCCCCTCGATGCGCGGCCAGCCGTCGGGGGAGTTCTCCCAGCCCTCCTGTCGGCCGTACACGGTGAGGTCCAGGGCGTGGTAGCTGGTCGCCAGCGCCTCCACGCCGCGGCCGGTGGTCCAGTACGTCTCGTAGACCTGGTCGCCGTCGCGCAGGTAGCAGGAGATGAACCCGAAGTCGCGCCCGTCCGCCAACGCCGGGTCAGCATCGTACGCCGAGTACCACGGGAACGGGTACCCCATGAACTGCGCGAACGCCGCGCTCTCCGGGTAGGGACCCTGGCAGAACACGGCGTAGGTGACATCGCGGGCGTGCAGGTAGTCCTGCATCTGCATGTGGCAGGTGAAGAATGTGCAGCCCTCGCACTGATGCTCGGCTGGCGCACCGTCGTGCCACATGTGGAAGTAAGCGACGAGCATGCGCCGGCCTTCGAACACGTCCACCAGCGGGGTCGGGCCGCCGGGGCCGATCACCCTGACCTGCGGCATGAGGGTCATCGGCAGTCGCCGACGTGCGGCGGCGATGGCGTCGCCCTCGTGTGTGTGCGCCTTCTCCCGTGCCAGCAGCTCGTCGCGCGCCCGCAGCCACGCCGGCCGGTCGACGACCCGGGGGGTCGCGATGTTCTCCGTCATGGTTCGTCCTTCCTGAGTTGAGGCCCGTCACCAGGTACCGACGAGTGGGGGCGCCGATCGTCATCGGTCACCGATGAGGGATGCGGCCCGGACGCGTCAGTACAGTCATGACGACGACTCGGCTGGGAGACAAGCGCATGTCGGACTGGGTGCAGCGCGCGTTCGACGAGCATCGGCGCGACCTGCATCTGCATTGTTACCGCCTGGCGGGCAACGTGACCGACGCGGACGACCTGGTGCAGGAGACGTTCCTGCGCGCGTGGCGCGCCCGCGACCGCTTCGAGGGGCGGGCCTCCGCCCGCACCTGGCTGTACCGGATCGCTACGAACGTCTTCCTCGACAGCCGCAAGACGGCCGGCAACCGGGTCGTCCCTTTCGGTGATCCGCTGGAGTGGTCCACCGAGATCGGCCCGTACCCCGACGCGCTGCTCGCCGACGACCCGCAGGCCGACGTGCCCGCCCGGGAGACCGTCGAGCTGGCGCTGATCGCCGCGCTGATGTACCTGCCCGCCCGGCAGCGGGCCGCCTTCGTGCTGCGCGACATCTACGGTTGGACGCCACCCGAGATCGCTGACGCGCTCGACGCCCCGATCGCGGCCGTCAACAGCCTGCTCCAGCGGGCCCGCGACACGCTGCGCCGGCACACACCCACCGACCCACGGGAGTGGCGGCGCCCCCACCTGACCAGCCAGGACAAGGACATACTTCACCGGTACGCGCACGCGACCGACCCGGCGTCGATCCGTGCCCTGCTCGCCGACGACGTACGCATCACCATGCCGCCCGACCCGCCCGTCGTCGGCATCGACGCGGTCGCCGAGTTCCTCGGCCGGCCCTTCGACTGGCGTACCGTTCCTAGTTCGGCCAACGGCCGGCCCGCGCTGGTCTGCTACCTGCGCCGGCCGGGCAGCCCACACTACGAAGGCCTGGTCGTCGACGTGCTCCGGATCAAGGGCAGTAAGATCGTGGAGAACAACGCCTTTGTTGGCGGCCGCCACGTAACCGCCTTCGGCCTTCCCCTCACGCTCGATCCAGCATCACCACGCTGAGTTCGGCGAGTGACCGGCACTCACGGGGTACGCGGGTGAGTGATCCCAGGGGCAGCCGCCCCATGATGATCAAACTGTGACGCAAGATAACCGTGAGGCGGCTGCGGCTGCCATGGTAGAGGGTGCCCTGGCGGTGACGAACCTGGCCGAGCTACATCAGCGGTTGAGGCCGTGTTTCGGCAGGTGGAACCGTTCCGGCAGGCGGGGAAGTATGTGACTGCGCTGGTCAGTGACCTGCCGCGGAAGAACGGCTGGACGATTGCGGAGCATGCCGGTGATGCGTGCCCGGATCCGACGCAGCGGCTGCTGAACCACACGGTGTGGGACCACGACGCGGCGATGGCGACGATCCGGGGTTTCGTGGTCGAGGTGTTGGGTGCTCAGCCGTTGGTGGTGGCGGCATTGGACGAGTCCGGGCAGAGAAGGACGGTGCGGCGACAGCGGGGGTGCAGCGGCAGTACATGGGCTGCGCCGGGCGGATAGCGAACGGGGTGAACACGGTGTACTGCTCCTACGCCACCCCGGGCGGGCATGCCTTGGTCGGTGCCCGGATCTACGTTCCGGCCGACCAACTCGCCGACCCCGATCGCCGGGCCGCGTTGGGGATCGGGGAGGACACCGGGTTCCGGTCCAAGCCGCAGCTGGCGGTGGACATGTTGCGGGACATGGTCACCGACGCCACGATGCCCGGATGGTGCGCTGGTGACGAGGTCTACGGACGCTCCGTCGAACTGCGCACGTTCTGCGAGGACAACGGGATCGGGTATGTGCTGCGGGTCGGTCGGACGTTCCACGCCGACCTGACCGCGGGTGTCCGGCTGCGCGCCGACGCGGTGCTGGACACGGTGTTGTCCACCCAGGACAGTTGGCAGATCCGTGCGGTACCCGGGTCCAAGGGCGACCGGCGTTACGCCTGGGCGTGGGTCGCGACCCGCAGCCCGCACCACTTTCTGTTGCTGCGCAAGCATCTGCAGACCGGGGAGGTCGCCTACCACTACTGCCACGTCCCGCCGGGCCGGTCGGTCCCACTGATGACCTTGGTGCGGGTGGCGTGTCTACGCTGGCCGGTCGAGGAGGATTTCGAGTTCGGCAAGGACCATTTCGGACTCGACCATTCCCAGGTCCGGCTCTACACCGCGCTGGCCCGTCACCGTGTGCTGACCATGGCCGCTCTCGCGGTTTGCGCGGTCACTGCCGCACAGGCGAAAACGCGTGCTCCAGTACCGGTTCTGCCCAGCAGCCCGGATGACGACCCACCAGCGGACACCGGCCTGATCGCGCTCACCGTCGCGGAGATCAAACGGCTGTTCATCCTCATTACCCGCCGGCCACACACCGACGCGCACCACTTGCACTGGACCTGGTGGAGACGACGCCACCAAGCCCGAGCACGATGGTTCCACCACCGCACCCGACTCGCCCGACAGGCCACAACATAATCACGCCGATAAGTGCGGCTGCCCTACTAGTGCCATACGCCTGAAATTCGTCGGATAAATACTTATCCTGATGCGTATGGGGAATCCGGGCCCGTCCGCGGTACCGATCGAGTTGACCGA
>NZ_JBEZDW010000097.1:0-2746 GCF_040802045.1 Microbispora sp. NPDC049125
CCTCGTCCAGTGCCCGAGCCCAGCCGGCGTCCCGCCGGTCCACCGTCTGCACCTCCGGGGTGCCCTCCATCACCAGCCCCTGTTCCTGGCACGCCGACCGCCAGCCGGCGTGCACATGCGGGGCCGTGGGGCTGCCGACCGTGGTGATCACTCCAACACGGCGATGTCCCAGCTCCGCCAGATGGCGCACCGCCATCGCCGCACCCAGCGCGTGGTCGCTCACCACCGACTCCATCGCCTCCCGGAGGGGTCCCACCGTCGCGGTCCGCTCGATCAACACCACCGGCACGCCCGCCGACTGCAGCCACCGCACCAGCGCGTCGCCCTCGTCGCTCCCGATCGTCGGCGCCACCAACAGCCCGTCGACTCCTGCCGACTCCACCAGTGAGGTGAGCTGACGCTGCTCGTCCGCCGCCTGATAGGTCGCTCCACGCAGCACCACTCGCACTCCGACGGCTCCGGCGGCCTCGCGTACACCGCGGATGACATCAGGCCAGTAGTAGTCCAGCGACGGCACCACCATTCCGACGGTCGCAGGTGCCACCTCATCGCGCCGGGCCAGGTCGTGATCGAGCAGCGGACCGGTCGGCACTCTCCCCTTGGAGAAGTCCTGTACGAGAGCGGCACCACCGCGAACCCTGCGTACCAGTCCCTCCTCAGCCAGCAGGGCGATGTCACGGCGAATCGTGATCGCGGACACCGCCAGGTCGGAGGCCAGATCGTGCACCCGCGCGATCTTCTGCTGTTGCAGCAGTTCCAGCAGCCGCGCGCGGCGCTCGGCCGGCAGTCGACCCTGCGCCTCGGACACCGTCATGCGTGCAACCTCCACATTGACCTCGAAGAGCTCGGTGCCGTATCCGGCGCTCTGACGCCCACCGGCTCAGGGGTCTTCCGGCGTCTGGCGAGCATCCGCACGGCCATGACCCGCTAACACGCGAGGGCGTCGGTCGGCCAGCACGCCGTCTGCAACCTACGTCATGTTCCTCCTCGCCAATGCACATGGTACCGATCGAAACTGATCGAAGATGAGCGAAGAACGTATACACCGCGTTAAAGGGCCATCCATCCTGATGATCAGTGACCGAGAGTCCCCGGGGTGACTTGAGAAATGCACACCTTTACATCGTAGATCAAATACACCTGCCGGCGTCTTGATACATGTGCGAGATCCGCACCGGGTGGACACACGATGCGACCAGAAGGCCCACATCTGCTCTCTAGCATCCGGGGCATGCGTGTCACCATGGTGCTGCCGGCACTGACCGAGGCGACCAGCCCGCTGTTCCGGCCGGTCAAGTACTCGCTGTTTCCGCCGCTGGGGCTCGCCACCCTGGCCGGCTACCTGCGCGACGACGACGAGGTGCGCATCTGGGACGAGCACGTCCAGCGGTTGCGCCTGGACGAGGACCGTCCGGACCTCGCGGTGATCCAGCCCTACATCACCTCGGCACGCCGAGCGTACGAACTCGCCGACGCGTACCGGACGCGAGGCGTGTACGTGGTGATGGGCGGGCTGCATGTCACGTCCCTGCCTGAGGAGGCCGCCGGGCACGCGGACACCATCATCACCGGCCCGGGGGAGGACACCTGGCCCGAGTTTCTCGCCGACTTCCGCCGGGGACATCCGCGGGCCCGCTACCACTCGACCCGGCGGACGCTGACCGGTCTTCCGCCGGTACGGCGGGATCTGATCGACCGGCGCCGGTACCTCGTGCCCAACTCGATCGTGGTCTCGCGAGGCTGCCCGCACCACTGCGACTTCTGCTACAAGGACGCCTTCTTCGCTGGTGGCCGGTCCTTCTACACCCAGACCGTGGACACCGCGCTGGCCGAGATCGATCGGCTGCCCGGGCGGCACCTGTACTTCCTCGACGACCACCTGCTGGGCAACCGGCGCTTCGCCGAGGCCCTCTTCGCCGGAATGGCCGGCATGGGGCGGCTCTGGCAGGCCGCCGGTACGGTCGACTCGGTGCTCGCCCCCGGACTGTTGGAGCAGGCGGTCGCGGCGGGGCTGCGAAGCCTGTTCGTCGGCTTCGAAACCATCAACGGCGACAACCTCGCGGCGCAGCGTAAGCGGCAGAACATCGGGCGCGACTACGCCGCGGTAGTCCGGCGGCTGCACGACCTGGGCGTGATGGTGAACGCCAGCTTCGTGTTCGGCATGGACGGGGATCGGCCCGACGTGTTCGACCGTACCGTCGCGTGGGCCGTCGAGCAGGGCATCGAGACCGCCACCTTCCACATCATGACTCCGTACCCGGGCACCGCCCTGTACCAGCGGATGGCAGCCGAGGGCCGGATACTGCACCAGGACTGGGACCGGTACGACACGCGGCACGTCGTGTACCGGCCGGTGGGCGTGACCGCCCAGCAACTCGAGGACGGGTACTGGCGGGCCTACCGGGACTTCTATCGGTGGAGCGCGATCTGGTGCGGCGCGGCCACCAAGCCGCTTCTGGGCGACCGGCTGCGCCACCTCACCTATGCGGGCGGGTGGAAAAAGTTGGAGCCGCTGTGGGACGTGGCCATCCGGGCGCGGCAGGTGACGCGTGCTCTGCCCGTACTAGAGACGCTTCTGAGCAGTTTCGGCGCACGCCGTTCGGACGGCGGGGCACCCCGGTCACGGGCCGTTCCTCCGGACGAGCGACCTGTGTCAACGACGCTTGAAAACGGACCCCCTATCGTCGTCTGAAAGTTGACCCCCTGGCGTTGATGTTGCTGCGGATTGTTACTGATGGTCGTTGCT
>NZ_JBEZDW010000098.1:0-2630 GCF_040802045.1 Microbispora sp. NPDC049125
GCCGCCCACCTCCACACCACCGGCACCCCCATCAACTGGCCCAACACCACCACCAAGCCCGTCACCACCGTCGACCTGCCCACCTACGCCTTCCAGCGCCGACGGCACTGGGCCGACCAGCCGAAACCGGCCCAGGCCGGTCCGGCGGCGGACGACCCGTTCTGGGAGACGGTGGGCCGGGGCGACCTCGACTCGCTCGTGAGCACCCTCGGCCCTGAGGGGGAGCGGTTACGCGGGTCGCTGGGCGAGGTGCTCCCGGCGCTGGCGTCCTGGCACGCCGCCCGGAGCGCGCGGTCGACCATCGACTCGTGGCGCTTCAAGTCCGCGTGGCGGCCCGTCCCCGAGGACGGCCCGGTGAAGACGGGAGGACGCTGGCTGGTCATCCGTACCGTCGACGGCGCGGCGGCGGTCTGGTCCAGCGCTCTGACGCGTGCCCTTGAGGAGCAGGACGCCGGGGTGGTGCCCGTCGTCGTCGGTCGCGGAAGGCGTGAAGAGGCGGACCGCGCGACCGGCCATGCCGCGAGCCGGCACGTCGACACCGATGAGCTGGCCCAGGCGCTCGCCGCCGTGCCCACGGACGAGCCGTTCACCGGCGTCCTCTCCCTGCTCGCGCTCGACGAGGACGCCGGCCTGGCGGCGGACGCCGACGCGGTGGCGCTGATCAACGCGCTCGACGCGGCGGGGATCGCCGGGCCGTTGTGGATCGCGACCTCGGGAGCGGTGGCGGCCGGTCCGTCCGACCAGGTGAGCCGTCCCTCGGGAGGGCTGGGGTGGGGGCTCGGCGGGGTCGTCGCCGTTGAGCGGCCCGAACGGTGGGGTGGCCTCATCGACCTCCCCGTCCTTCCCGACACGGGGCTCGCCGGGCACGCGCTCACGGCCCTGATCGGGGCACATGGCGAGTCGGAGGTGGCGGTCCGGGCCTCCGGGCTGCTGGCGCGGCGGCTCGTACCGGCTCCCCTGCCCGGCGGCGCCCCGGCGGCGGAGTGGGCTCCCACCGGCACCGTCCTCATCACCGGGGGCACGGGGGGCCTCGGCGCCCACGTCGCCCGCAGGCTCGCCCGGCGCGGCGTTCCGCATCTGCTGCTGGTCAGCCGGCGGGGTGCCGAGGCCCCCGGCGCGCAGGACCTGCGTGACGAGATCACCGCGCTCGGCACACACGTCACATTCGCCTCCTGCGATGTGTCCGACCGGGAGTCGCTCGCCGCCGCGCTGGCCGCGGTGCCCGCCGAGCACCCGTTGACCGCCGTGGTGCACACCGCCGCCGTCCTGGACGACGGGCTCGTCGGCTCGCTCACGCCCGAGAGGATCGCGGCCGTGCACCGGGTCAAGGTCGGGGGCGCGCTCAACCTTCACGATCTGACCCGGGACCTTCCCTTGACGGCGTTCGTGCTGTTCTCCTCGATCGCCGGCACGATCGGAGGCGCCGGTCAGGGCAACTACGCGCCGGGCAACGCCTTCCTGGACGCTCTGGCCGACCACCGCCGCTCACTCGGGCTGCCCGCCACCTCGATCGCGTGGGGGCAATGGGACGGTGACGGCATCGCGGGGGCCGAGGCGCGGCGGGGACTGCGGCGCAACGGATTCCCGCCCATGGCTCCCGGCCTCGCCGTCTCCGCGCTGGAGGAGGCCGTGACCGGTGGGGAGACCCGGCTAGTGATCACTCGTGCCGACTGGCCCGCCGTCCTGGCCGTGCGGCCCCACCCGCTGCTGCGCGAGCTTCCGGAGTGGCGAGACCCGACCGAGCGGACCGAGGCCGGCGACGAGGATGCGGGCGAAGGTTCCGATCTCGTACGACGGCTGCTCGCACTGCCCGGCTCCGAACGGCGGCAGGCCGCCCGGCGAGTGGTCCGCACCGAGATCGCCGGCGTCCTCGGCCTCGGCTCGGCCGCCGAGGTGGACGACCACCGCGGCTTCCGCGACCAGGGCTTCACGTCCCTGTCGGCGGTCGAGCTGCGCAACCGCCTGTCGCGGCTGACGGGTACGGAGCTGCCGAGCACGCTGGTGTTCGACTACCCCACTCCGGCCGCCCTCGTCGACCACCTCCTCGCCGTACTCCTGCAGGAGCCGGATCCTCCGCACGACGCCGTACTGGCGAAGATCGCCGAGCTGGAGCAGCTGCTGTCCGGGCCGGTCCCCGAGCAGGGACGCGACGAGGCCCTGAGCAGGCTGCGGCGGCTTGCCGGCACGGCGACCAACGAAACGCCCGTACGCGCCTCCGTCCCGGCCGATCTCGGCTCCGCGACCGACGACGAGCTCATCAGCTTCATCAGCGACGAGCTCGGAATCTCCTGACACTCCCCTGGCCCACCCGTGCCCCTGGAAGGCAGACCTGTGAGCGACGACCAGATCCGGCACCTCCTCCGACGCGTGACCGAGGAGCTGCACAAGACGCGCGAAGAACTGCGGGACGTCCGGGACGAGCAACGCGAGCCGATCGCGATCGTGGGGATGGCCTGCCGCCTGCCGGGCGGGGTGTCGTCCCCGGAGGACCTGTGGGACCTGGTCTCCGAGGGACGGGACGCGGTGTCGGAGTTTCCGGCCGACCGTGGCTGGGACCTGGAGGCGCTGTACGACCCCGACCCGGATCATCCGGGCACGTCCTACACCCGGTTCGGCGGGTTCCTGGACGA
>NZ_JBEZDW010000099.1:0-2517 GCF_040802045.1 Microbispora sp. NPDC049125
GTCGCGGGGTATGTGCTGACGGGTAATGCGGGGAGTGTGATTTCGGGGCGGGTGGCGTACACCTTCGGTTTGGAGGGGCCGGCGGTGACGGTGGATACGGCGTGTTCGTCGTCGTTGGTGGCGTTGCATTTGGCGGTGCAGTCGTTGCGGTCGGGGGAGTGTTCGCTGGCGTTGGCGGGTGGGGTGTCGGTGATGTCGACGCCGTCGACGTTTGAGGAGTTCAGCCGGCAGGGGGGTCTGGCGGCTGACGGTCGGTGCAAGGCGTTCGGAGCCGGCGCCGACGGTTTCGGTGCTGCCGAGGGTGTCGGTGTGCTGGTGCTTGAGCGGCTGTCGGACGCTGTCGCGAACGGGCATGAGGTTCTGGCGGTGGTGCGGGGTTCGGCGGTGAATCAGGACGGTGCTTCGAATGGGTTGACGGCGCCTAATGGTCCGTCGCAGCAGCGGGTGATCCGGCAGGCGCTGGCGAACGCGGGGGTGTCGGCGGCCGAGGTCGACGCGGTGGAGGCGCACGGCACCGGCACCACATTGGGCGACCCGATCGAGGCGCAGGCGTTGTTGTCGGCGTATGGGCGGGATCGTTCGGAACCGGTGTATTTGGGGTCGGTGAAGTCGAATATCGGTCATACGCAGGCGGCTGCGGGGGTGGCCGGTGTGATCAAGATGGTCATGGCGATGCGGCATGGGGTGCTGCCGCGGACGTTGCACGCGGATGAGCCGTCGCCGCATGTGGACTGGTCGGCCGGTGCGGTGGAGCTGCTGACGGAGTCGCGGCCGTGGCCGTCGATCGATCGTCCGAGGCGGGCGGGGGTGTCGTCGTTCGGCATCAGTGGCACCAACGCTCACACCATCGTCGAGCAGTTCGTTGACGGCGCTGACGAGCCGCCGGTCGTTGATGGGGTCGATGAGCGGCCGGTGGTGTGGCCGGTGTCGGCCAAGAGCGCGGCGGCGTTGCGGGATCAGGCGGTGCGGTTGCGCGCGCATCTGGTGGCGCATCCTGAGTTGTCGCCGGTTGATGTGGGGTTCTCGCTGGGGGTGTCGCGGTCGGGGTTCGAGCATCGGGCGGCGGTGGTCGGCGCGGATGTGGCAGAGCTGCTCGCCGGTCTGGGGTCGCTGGCTGAGGGTGAGCGTGCGGGGAGCGTTGTTCAGGGGATGGCCTCTGGTGGCAAGGTGGCGTTCCTGTTCACCGGTCAGGGGTCCCAGCGGGCGGGGATGGGGCAGGAGCTGTACGAGACCTACCCGGCCTTCGCGGACGCTTTCGACCAGGTGTGCGCTCATCTCGACGGGCATCTCGACCGGCCGATCCGGGAGGTGGTGTTCGGGGACGGCGAGTCGCTGGACCAGACCTCCTTCACCCAGCCGGCGCTTTTCGCCGTCGAGGTGGCGCTGTTCCGGCTGCTGGAGTCCTGGGGCATCGTGCCCGACTTCCTGGCGGGGCATTCGATCGGGGAGATCGCCGCCGCTCATGTGGCCGGGGTGCTGTCCCTTGAGGGCGCCTGCACCCTCGTCGCCGCCCGGGGCCGGTTGATGCAGGCCCTTCCGGAGGGTGGGGCGATGGTCGCTCTGAACGCCTCCGAGGAGGAGGTCTTGCCGTATTTGACCGACCGGGTGAGTGTCGCGGCTGTCAACGGTCCTTCGTCGGTCGTGGTGGCGGGTGAGGAGGATGCCGTCGCGGCGGTGGTTGCGCGGTTCCCCGATCGCAAGTCGAAGCGGTTGAAGGTCAGCCACGCTTTCCATTCCCCGCTGATGGATCCGATGGTGGAGGACTTCCGCCGGGTCGCCGAGTCCCTGACGTACAACGCGCCGCGGATCCCGATCGCCTTCGGTTGGGACGCCGACTACTGGGTCGCTCACGTTCGTCAGCCGGTGCGGTTCTTGGACACCATGCGGTCGCTGGTGGGCGATGGCGTGCGGGTGTTTGTGGAACTGGGGCCGGACGCGGTGTTGTCGGCGATGGGCCCTGAGTGCGTCGAGGGTGTCTTCGTTCCCGCTCTGCGGCGGGAGCGGGCGGAGGTGGAGACGGTTGTCGCGGCGGTTGCTCGTCTTCATGTTGAGGGTGTGACGGTCGATTGGGAGGGGTTCCTCCCGGGTGGCCGTCGGGTGGAGTTGCCGACGTATGCCTTCCAGCGGCAGCGGTTCTGGTTGGAGCCGTCGTCACGCACTGCTGCTGCGGCGAGTGCTGATGAGGTGGAGGCGCGGTTCTGGGAGGCGGTGGAGCGGGAGGACCTGGAGGCGCTGGCGGGGGCGTTGGCGGTGGATGCCGATGGGTCGCAGTCGTTGGGTGTGGTGTTGCCGGCGTTGTCGTCGTGGCGGCGGGGGCGTCGTGAGCGGTCGGTGGTGGACGGCTGGCGCTACCAGGTGGCGTGGAAGCCGGTCGCCTCAACCTCGCAGGGGGTGGCGCGGGGGGTGTTGTCGGGGACGTGGTTGGTGATCGTCCCGGCTCCTGGCGTCGGCTGTGGCGCTGATCTGGCCAGTGGATCGGCCAGTGGTTCGGCTGGCGAGTCTGGTGGCGGTGTCGGC
>NZ_JBEZDW010000100.1:0-2504 GCF_040802045.1 Microbispora sp. NPDC049125
GTCTCGACGGGCGGCGGCGCCGCGACGACCGTGAAGTCGGTGGCGGCGACGTCGGAGGTGTTGCCGGCCTTGTCGGTCGCCCGGTACCGCACAGTGTGCTCGCCGACCTGGTTCACCGACACCGGAGCCGTGTAGGCCTGGAACGCGCCGCCATCCAGGGCGTACTCCACCGTGTCCACACCGGACTCGGTGTCGGTCGCGGAGACGGTCACCGCGGCGGACTCCACGTAGTCACCATCGGCGTTCTTCTCGCCCGACACATCCGCCGACACCTGCGGCGGCGTCGTGTCGGTGGGACCAGCGCTGGTGACCACGATCTCGCCGACCATTCCCGAGTGACCGGGGATCGCGCAGTAGAAGCGGTACGTTCCCGGGGTGAGGTTCACCTGAACCTCGTGCCTGCCCCCGTTCGCGTCGAAGGGGCTGGCGATGAAGTTGACATCGACGTCGTGGTTGTAGCCGGGGCTGGAGATGTCGAACGTCAGCGTGTGCGTCATCCCGGAGGTGTTGCCGGTCGACGCGTTCGTCTCGAAGATGATCGTCGTAGGGCCGGCCGTCGCCGTGGTCGGCGCGGACTTGTACGCGGTGTAACCGTTGTCGGCGGTCCAGACGAGCGTCTGCTCCGCCGCCTGGGCGACCTGCTGTCCCTGAGCCTGCGCCGCGGCTCCGACTCCCGACAGCCACGCCGTCGGCAGTGCCACTGCCGCGATCACCAGGACCATGCGTCCGAGCGTGGCAGGGGTTCTGAGCGCCCTCCGCAAACCACCGAGGAAGCCCGAGAAGAATCTGTTGCGCATATACCGTGTACCTCTCATGATCTGATGCGCCGGCCGGCGGACATCGTGCTTTGGCCGACGTCACTCCGAGGGCGTGCCGGGCGGGAGAGCTCGCGCACACGGGCGTCGCGGACCCCGGCCAGGCGGTGTCGGCCAGGCGGTGTCGGCCTCGGAGCGGTGGTAGGTCTGGCGGCCATGACGGGCGGCGTCGCCACGCCCAGAGTCAGGGCGACGTTCCCCTTATGATCACGGCGCGGCGCCAGGCGGGTGGCCGGGGTACGCGAAGAGGTCTCTTCGTCCCATCGTCCGCTCCTTCGGTTGTGGGGGGGCAACAGCAACCTTCGGAAGAACTACCTGATCGGCCGCAGTGGGCACTGGGCTCGCCGATGCCGGACGTGGCGCCGACCTTGTCAAGCTCCTCGTCCCTGCGCCGATCGATCACTCCCGGCGACGGCATCGGTGCTGTGACGTCCTCCATCCCTTCAGAGGCTGGTGGCCGCTCCTCAGGCGCTTCGGCTGGAAACGTAACAGTCTGGCTGCATTTAGTCCACATCTATTACTAAGTTGACTCGTTCGTTACCCTATGTACCGAAAGTCGGCAAAAGACCTATTACGCATCGATGGAAGTGCCCTTAGACCTGCCCGAATTTCCTCCGGATCGGCATGCCCGACGCTCTGCGGGCCGGCCTTGGGATCTCGACCTCATGTCGTCTCTGCCGGCTCGCCGTCGGCATCACGGACCACCCCCCAGCTCGCCGTCCCCGGCGAGCGCCGTCCTCGATTGGGAACCATGACCGAGAAAAGCACTGATGTGACGCGACGCCTACTCTCGCGGCGCGTCTTCGCCACCACCGCGGTGACAGCCGCCGCGATCGCGCCGTTCGCCGTGGCGAGCCAGGCGACCGCGGCGCCTGCGGACAAGACAGCGGGCGAGCCGGGCGGTGTCCGCCGCATCACCCTCTACGTGGACAACCTGCCGGACGGTCAGATGGGCTACGGCCTGGAGCCCGGCAAGCCCACGATCCCCGGTCCCCTCATCGAGATGATCGAGGGCGAGATCCTCGAGATCGAGCTGGTCAACAACACGGACGTGACCGCCAGCCTGCACGTGCACGGGGTGGACTATGAATGGAACAGCGACGGCACGCGGATGAACGACAGCGTGGTGGAGCCGGGAGGCCGGTACGTCTACACCTGGCGCACCCACGCCCCGGCCGACCGCCCGGACGGCACCTTCGAACCCGGCAGCGCGGGCTACTGGCACTACCACGACCACGTCGTGGGGACCGACCACGGCACGGGCGGCATCCTGCGCGGGCTCTACGGGCCACTGGTGGTACGCCGCACAGGCGACGTGCTCCCGGACAGGACCTTCACGGTCGTCTTCAACGACATGAAGACCAACAACCTCACCCAGGCGCCCGACTTCACCGCCAAGCTCGGCGAGCGGGTGGAGTTCATCGTGATCGCCCACGGGAACCTCTTCCACACGTTCCACATCCACGGACACCGCTGGGCCGACAACCGCACCGGCCTGCTGGCGGATTCGGAGGATCAGAGCCGGATCATCGACACCAAGACCACAGGGCCCGCCGAGTCGTTCGGCTTCCAGGTGATCGCCGGTGAGCGCGTCGGCCCCGGGAAATGGATGTACCACTGCCACGTGCAGAGCCACTCCGACGCAGGGATGTCCGGGGTGTTCACGGTGACCGGCGCGAGCGAGAAAGT
>NZ_JBEZDW010000101.1:0-2436 GCF_040802045.1 Microbispora sp. NPDC049125
AACGCCAACAAGACCCGCGGCGTCTACAACATGGTCAAGGACTTCAAGGCCCGCGGCGTCCCGATCGACTGCGTCGGCCTGCAGTCCCACTTCGGCAACCCGCCGTCCAACTACCAGCAGAACATCGCCCAGTTCGCCGCCCTCGGCGTCGACGTCCAGATCACCGAGCTCGACATCGACGGCAGCGCCACCGCCCAGGCCGACGCCTACCGCCGCGTCACCCAGGCCTGCGTGAACGTGCCCCGCTGCGCCGGCATCACCACCTGGGGCATCACCGACAAGTACTCCTGGCGCTCCCCCAGCGCCGTCCTGCTCTTCGACGGCAACTACAACAAGAGGCCCGCCTACACCTCGGTCCTCGACGCGCTGAACGCCGCGAACCCCAACCCCGACCCCAGCCCGTCGCCGTCGACGACCCCGTCTCCCGGCACGGGGGGCGCGATCCGCGGTGTCGGGTCGGGCCGGTGCCTGGACGTCACCGGCGGCTCGGCCACCAACGGCGCGCAGGCGCAGATCTACGACTGCAACGGGCAGGCCAACCAGCAGTGGACCTCCACCAGCGCCAGTGAGCTGCGGGTCTTCGGCAACAAGTGCCTGGACGTCAACGGCGCCGGCACCGCCGACGGCTCCACTGTGATCATCTGGGACTGCAACGGCCAGAACAACCAGAAGTGGCGCTTCAACTCCGACGGCTCCATCACCGCCGTCGGCGCGAACAAGTGCCTGGACGTGCCGAACAACGCCACGGCCAACGGCACCAAGCTCGCCATCTGGACCTGCAACGGCGGAAGCAACCAGCGCTGGACCCGCTCCTGACCCTCTCTCCCCCTTCCGGAAGCCGGTCCGCGCCGACACGCGCGGGCCGGCTTCCGGCCGTCTGACCGCGTCTCGCCGTACGGCTGCCCGGTGTGCGCGCCCGGCCAGGACCGGTCCCTTCGTACGAACCGATTCGCCCCAGGGCGCGGCGAGCGTGGAGGGCCCGGCCAGGAGCCGGACGGTCACCAGGCGGCCGGCCCCCGTGAGACGGAGAGCCGTACGAGAGGGCTTCAGGCGAGCGGGTCGGGCAAGCGGGCCGGTCCGGTCGTGCCGCGGAGGGAGATGGGAGGGGCGACGAGCACGTGGCCGTGCGGGGTGGCGGGGTCGGCGATCCGCTGGATGAGCATCTCGACGGCCTGGGCGCCGAGCTCGTCCGCCGGGACGTCGGCCGCGGTGAGCGGCGGGTGCAGGTTCTCCGCCAGCTGGCCGGCGGCGACGCCGGCGATGGAGAAGTCCCGGGGCACGACCAGGCCGGCGTGGGTGAGCGCGCGGTACACGCCGGGGGTGGCGGCCTCGTTGACGGTGGCGATGGCGGTCACGCCGGGGTGCTCTTCGAGGAGCCGTTCGACGCAGGCCCCCCCGGAGTTGATGTCGTCGGCGCAGCACGTCTCCACGCCGTGCAGGCCCCGCTCGGCCACCGCCCGGGTGAATCCCATCTGCGCGCGATAGCCGGGGCCGTACCCGGCCGCCACCAGCTCGGCGGAGCGGTTGACCAGCGCGATGCGGCGGTGGCCGAGGTCGGCCAGGTGGTGCACGCAGTTGGCGATCAGCTTCTCGTAGTCGATGTCCACCCAGGACATGTCCTCCGGGTGACGGGTGCGGCCGATTCCGACGAAGGGCAGCCTGGCCTGCCGCAGGCGGGCGACGCGCTCGTCCTCCAGCCGGATCTCCATGACGATGACGCCGTCCACCCGTTTTCCGCTGATCACCCGCTCGAACGAGCGGTCGTGCTCGCCCCCCGACGGCGACAGCAGGACGTCCAGGTCGGCGCGCGCCGCCGCGTCGACGACGCTCGCCACGAAGCCGAGCTGCATGTCGGTCAGGCGCCGGCTGGCCGGAGGGATGACCAGGCCGATGGTGTGGGTCCGGCCCTCCTTGAGCGCCTTCGCGACGGCGTTCGGCCGGTAGCCCAGCTCGTCGATGACCGCCTGGATGCGCCGGCGGGTCTCCTCCGAGACGGGACGCTTGCCGCTCAGCGCGTAGGAGACGGTGCTGCGCGCCACGCCCGATCGCCTGGCGATCTCCCCGATGTTCACTCGCGCTCCTCCACCTGAAACGGCCGACAGGGAAATCGTAGGTCGAATCGAGCAGACAAGGGCAACCGGTGTCGTTACGAGGGCGTTTCCTCCCACCCCATTGACGCGGGTGTTCTCTGGTCCTATCTTCGGGCGAACCGATTCGATTCGGGGGAGTCAGCGACTCAATACGCGTCAGCGGAGGTCATAACCATGGCATCAGCGGCAGTCAGCCGGCGTGCGGCCGGCCTTGGAATAGCGGCTCTCGCGGCCGCCGGCAGCCTCGTCGGGTGCTCGTCCTCGGACGACGGCGGAGCCGCCGGCACCGCCTCGGCGGGGGCCAGTAAGGCCGCCGGGGGTGGGACCTACACGTTGTGGGATCCCT
>NZ_JBEZDW010000102.1:0-2341 GCF_040802045.1 Microbispora sp. NPDC049125
CCGACAGCACGGTGTTGATCACGGGTGGGACGGGCACGTTGGGTGGGTTGCTGGCCCGGCATCTGGTGACGGTGCGTGGGGTGCGGCGGTTGGTGTTGACCAGCAGGCGTGGTCTGGAGGCTCCGGGTGCGGGTGACCTGGTCTCCGAGTTGGAGGAGCTGGGTGCGTCGGTCGCGGTGGTGGCCTGTGATGTGGCCGACCGGGACGCGGTGGCGCGGTTGCTGGCTGATCATCCGGTGGACGCGGTGGTGCACACCGCCGGTGTGCTGGACGACGGTGTGATCACCTCTTTGACCCCGGAGCGGGTGGAGAAGGTGTTGCGGCCGAAGGTGGACGCGGCGCTGAACCTGCATGAGCTGGCCGGTGATGTGCGGGCGTTCGTGTTGTTCTCTTCGGCGTCGGGGGTGTTCGGTAACGCCGGTCAGGGCAACTACGCGGCGGCGAACGCCTTCCTGGACGGGCTGGCGGCCTATCGCCGTTCCCGTGGCCTTGCTGGGGTGTCGTTGGCGTGGGGGTTGTGGGAGCAGGCGGGAGGCATGGCCGGCAGCTTGGACGCGGCCGATGTGGAGCGGATGGGCCGGGGTGGTGTGGCTCCGCTGAGTGTGGGTCACGGTCTTGAGTTGTTCGACGCGGCGTTGGGCGCGGATCGGCCGGTGCTGGTGCCGATCCGGTTGGATCTGGCCGCGATGGCGGCGTCGGGGGCGGTGCCGTCGATCATGCGGGGGCTGGTCCGGACACCGGCCCGCCGCACCGTGGACGCCTCCGCCGGAGCCGGAGCCGCGCTTGGGAAGAGGCTCGCCGCGCTGCCGGAACAGGAGCGGGACAAGGCCCTGCTCCACCTCGTCACGGGACAGCTCGCCGCAGTGCTGGGCCATGCCTCAGGCGACGGGATCGAGCCGGGCAAGGCGTTCAAGGAGCTGGGCTTCGACTCACTCACCGCCGTCGAGCTGCGCAACCGGCTCAACGCGGCCACCGGCCTCCGCCTGCCCGCCACACTCGTCTTCGACTACCCGAGCCCGGCCGCCCTCGTCGGTCACCTTCGCGCCGAGCTCCTCGGTGGCGTGGTCGAGCTCGCCACGCCGTACGCGACGGCGGTTCCGGACACCGAGCCGATCGCGATCGTGGGCATGAGCTGCCGCTATCCGGGCGGAGTGCGAACTCCTGACGAGCTGTGGCAGCTCGTCGCCCTGGGCGGGGACGGCGTCTCCAGGTTCCCCATGGAGCGCGGCTGGGACGTCGAGGCGCTGTTCGACGCCGATCCCGATCAGTCGGGCACGAGCTACACGGCCGAAGGCGGTTTCCTGCACGACGCCGACCAGTTCGACCCGGCCTTCTTCGGCATCTCGCCGCGCGAGGCCCTGACGATGGACCCGCAGCAGCGGCTGCTGCTCGAAGCGTCGTGGGAGGCCTTCGAGCGGGCCGGAATCGACCCCGCGACGGCGCGCGGCAGCCAGACCGGCGTGTTCGCCGGGGTCATGTACAACGACTACTCCATGCTGCTCCACTCGGTGCCCGACGGCGCCGAGGGCTACCTGGGCACAGGAACCTCGGGCAGCATCGCCTCGGGCCGGGTCGCGTACACCTTCGGGCTCGAAGGCCCGGCCGTGACCGTCGACACCGCGTGCTCGTCCTCGCTGGTCGCCCTGCACCTCGCCGCCCAGGCTCTCCGCCAGGGGGAATGCTCCCTCGCCCTGGCCGGCGGTGTGACCGTCATGTCGACCCCCGGCGCGTTCATCGACTTCAGCCGGCAGCGCGGCCTGGCGGCCGACGGCCGGTGCAAGGCGTTCGCCGCCGCCGCCGACGGCACCGGCTGGTCGGAGGGCGTCGGCATGCTGCTGCTTGAGCGGCTGTCGGACGCCGAGCGCAACGGTCATCCGGTGCTCGCGATCGTCCGGGGCAGCGCGGTCAACCAGGACGGTGCTTCGAATGGGCTGACGGCGCCGAACGGCCCGTCGCAGCAGCGGGTCATCCGCCAGGCGCTGGCCAACGCGGGTCTCTCCGTGACCGACGTGGACGCGGTGGAGGCGCACGGCACGGGCACCACGCTGGGCGACCCGATCGAGGCGCAGGCGCTGCTCGCCACCTATGGACAGGGCAGAGAGACCCCGCTGTGGCTGGGTTCGCTGAAGTCGAACATCGGGCATTCGCAGGCGGCTGCCGGTGTCGGCGGGATCATCAAGATGGTCATGGCGATGCGCCACGGCATCCTGCCCAAGACGCTGCACGTGGACGAGCCGACTCCGCACGTGGACTGGGAGTCGGGGGCGGTGCGCCTGCTGTCCGACCCGGTGGCCTGGCCGGAGACCGGCCGTCCGCGCCGGGCCGGTGTGTCGTCCTTCGG
>NZ_JBEZDW010000103.1:0-2215 GCF_040802045.1 Microbispora sp. NPDC049125
AACCCCGCCGCAAACACCGGCGAAGCCCCCATCAACTCCACCGCCATCCCCCGCCACTGCGACCCCTGACCCGGAAACACAAACACCGGCCCACCAGAACCCGCAGAACCGGAAGCGACACCCTGCACCACACCAGCCGCCACACCCCCAGCAGCCAGCGCCTCCAACCCCGCCATCAACGCCCCACGACCACCACCGACCACCACCGCCCGATGATCGAACAACGCCCGCGAACCAACCAACGACAAACCCACATCCACCGGCGACACCCCCGGCCGATCCCCCACAAACGACCGCAACCGCAACGCCTGATCCCGCAACGCCCGCTCGCTCTTACCCGACACCACCCACGCCACCGGACCATCCCCCCCGGCGACCAAAGCGGCGTCTCCCCCACCCACCGAAACCTCAGGCTCCACCGGCTCCACAACCACAGGCGCCTGCTCGACAATCACATGCGCATTCGTGCCGCTCATCCCGAACGACGACACACCCGCCCGCCTCGGACGATCCACCACGGGCCACGGCCGCGCCTCCGTCAGCAACTCCACCGCACCCGCCGACCAGTCCACATGCGGCGACGGCTCATCCACATGCAACGTCCTCGGCAGTTCCCCATGCCGCATCGCCATGATCATCTTGATCACTCCGGCCACCCCGGCGGCCGCCTGGGTGTGACCGAAATTGGACTTGATCGAACCGAGATAGAGCGGCGTCTCCCGCTCCTGGCCGTACGTGGCAAGAAGCGCCTGCGCCTCGATCGGGTCGCCCAGGGTGGTGCCCGTGCCATGCGCCTCGACGGCGTCGACCTGGTCAGAGGTGATCCCGGCGTTGGCCAGCGCCTGCCAGATCACCCGCTGCTGCGAGGGACCGTTCGGCGCGGTCAGGCCATTGCTGGCGCCGTCCTGGTTGACGGCGGTGCCACGGACGACGGCGACGATGGGGTGCCCGTTGCGCTCGGCGTCCGACAGCCGCTCAAGCAGCAGCACACCCGCGCCCTCACCCCAGCCCGTGCCGTCCGCCGCCGCCGCGAACGCCTTGCACCGCCCGTCGGGCGCCAGCCCGCGTTGGCGGCTGAACTCCACGAACGTGTCCGGCGTGGACATCACGGTCACTCCGCCGGCCAGGGCCATCGTGCACTCCCGCTGCCGCAGCGCCTGGCAGGCCAGATGAAGGGTGACGAGGGATGAGGAGCACGCGGTGTCCACCGTCACCGCCGGGCCCTCCAGCCCGAAGGCGTACGCGACCCTCCCTGAGACGACGCTGCCAGAGGTGCCGGTGCTGAGGTAGCCACCGACCTCCGCGGGCACGGCCAGCAGGCGGGAGGCGTAGTCGTGGTACATGACGCCGGTGAAAACGCCCACTCGGGCCCCGCGCACGGAGGCCGGGTCGATGCCCGCCCGCTCGAAGGCCTCCCACGACGTCTCCAGCGCCAGCCGCTGCTGCGGGTCCATCGCCAGCGCCTCACGCGGTGAGATCCCGAAGAAGGCCGGGTCGAACCGGCCCGCCTCGTGGAGGAAACCGCCCTCGCGGGTGTAGCTGGTGCCGGGGTTGTCAGGGTCGGAGTCATACAGCGCGTCGAGGTCCCAGCCCCGGTCGGCGGGGAATCCGGACAGCGCCTCCTCTCCGCCGGAGACAAGCCGCCAAAGGTCCTCCGGGGTGGCCACGCCTCCGGGGAAGCGGCAGCCCATGCCCACGATCGCGATCGGCTCCTGCTCCCCCGCCTCGGCCTCACGAAGCCGCCGGCGAGTCTCGTGGAGATCAGCCGTCACCTTTTTTAGGAAATAACGCAGCTTGTCTTCATTCACGGCTTACATCACCTTTCGGGGGAATCCGCGCAATCTCAGGAAATTCCGAACTCTCTGCCGATGAACTCGAAGATCTCCGCGTCCGACGCGGCCTCGAGTTCCTCCGTGATCGCCGTCTCCGTCTCGGCCTCCTCGATGTCGGCGAGCTTGCCGAGGAGGACCTGCAGATGGGTGGCGACCCTCGCTCGCGTCGCCTCGTCGAACGAGGAGACAGCGGTGTCGAGCTGGTCCAGGTTGGCGAGCAGCGGCACGACGGCCGGCACGCCGTCCTCGACGAGCTCCGCGCGCAACCGCTCGGCGAGAGCGGCGACCGTGGGGTAGTCGAAGACGAGTGTGGCGGGGAGTTTGAGCCCGGTCGCGGCCTTGAGGTGGTTGCGCAGCTCGACCGCGGTCAGGGAGTCGAAGCC
>NZ_JBEZDW010000104.1:0-2105 GCF_040802045.1 Microbispora sp. NPDC049125
CTGAAAGTTGACCCCCTGGCGTTGATGTTGCTGCGGATTGTTACTGATGGTCGTTGCTGGTCTCGGCTGCAGGGACACGGCCGAGGTCGCGGTTTTTGAGCCGGTAGCTGTCTCCCTTCAGGCTGATGACCTCGGCGTGGTGAACGAGGCGGTCGATCATCGCGGCGGCGACGACATCGTCGCCGAAGACCTCACCCCAGCGGCCGAACGGCTTGTTGGAGGTGACGATCAGCGAGGCGCGTTCGTATCGGCTGGAGACCAGCTGGAAGAACAGGTTCGCCGCCTCGGGCTCGAAGGGGATGTAGCCGACCTCGTCGACGATGAGGACGGGGATGCGGGCGAGTTTGATGAGCTCGTCTTGGAGTCGCCCGGCGGCGTGGGCCTCGGCCAGACGGGCGACCCACCCGGCGGCGGTGGAGAAGGCGACCCGGTACCCGGCCTGGCAGGCCCGGATACCCAGCCCGATCGACAGGTGCGTCTTGCCGGTGCCGGGCGGCCCGAGGAAGACGACGTTCTCCTTGGCGGTGACGAAGTCCAGGGTGCCCAGATGGGCGATGACCTCCCGCTTCAACGACCGCTGATGGTCGAAGTCGAAGTCCTCCAGCGCCTTTCGGGCAGGGAAGCGTGCCGAGCGGATGCGGGCCTCGCCGCCGTGCGACTCGCGGGCGGCGACTTCACGCTGCAGGCAGGCGGCCAGGAACTCCTCATACGTCCAGGACTCGGCCCTGGCCCGCTCACCGAGCCGTTCGATGGCCGCGTGCAGCGACGGGGCCTTCAGCACCCGGGTGAGGTAGGCCAATTCGGCCGCGACGTTCCTGCCGGCAGTCGCGGCGGCGGTTGTGCCGCTGGCCATCACGCCACCCCCTCAACGCCGAGCACAGCGTCGTAGTCGCCAAGCCTGCGCTGTTCGACCTCGACTTCGGCCGGAGCCGTCGCCAGCTGGACGTGGGCGGCGCGGCGCATCGCCGCCGCGGCTCGGGCGTGGTCGGGGTCGGTGATGGTCTGATGGGCGGCCCAGCACCGCTCATGGCGGGCCACGACCTGCCCGGCGCAGGTGACGGTGACCTGCTGGGGGTCGGCGACCACCTGCACCAGCCGGCCGACCGCCGAGGGGTGCACCGAGTAATCGTTGGAGGCAACGCGCACGTAGTGATCGCGGGCCAATCGGATGGCGCTGCGCCACCCGACCACCGGGGCGACCGGCGGCAGCGCCACCATCGCAGCCCGGTCGGCCACGATCCGGTCTGCGGGCCTGCACTCGATCCGCCGATGATGGCGGGTGTTGGCCCGATGCGCCAGCCAGGCGTCCAGCTGGGCGTTGAAGTCGTGTGGATCGGTGAACGACCGGCCCGGCAGGAACGAGGTTTCCAGGTAGCCGTTGGCCCGCTCGACCAGCCCTTTGGCTTCCGGGTCGCCCGGTCTGCACTGCAGAATCCGCACCCCCAGGGTGCCGCGGAACGCATTCGCCTCACCGGTCAGCTGCGGCCGGCCGCCCTTCCACTGCCCGATCGCGCTCTCGTTGTCCCACACCAGCGTCTTCGGCGTGGCGCCCAAGCCGCGCAGCAGTGTCCACATCCCGGAAAACAGGTCACCGGCCGCCCGGGACGGCAGCATCTGTGCCATCAGCCACCGCGAGTACCCGCAGACCATCACCAACACCGGCAGGCTCGCCGTCTGCCCGGCACCCACCGGCACCTTCACCGGCGGGAACCACAGATCGCACTGAGCCAGCTCGCCCGGCTGATAGCTGGTCCGTGACGCCGGATCGGCGGGCTTGTACTGCGGCCGCAGAACCCGGATGCGGTCCTTGAGCACCGTGAGCGAGTTGGCCCAGCCGATCCGCTCGGCGATCACGGTCGCGGGCATATCGGGGAACTCCTCCAGCAACAGCCGGACCTGCGGCTCTACCACGTCCACGATCGACCCCCTGCTCGCCCGCTGGTATCTCGGCGGCGCCTCGGCCGCCAACGCACGCTTCACGGTGTTCTTCGAGATGCCCATCCGCCGAGCGATCGCCTTGATCGGCATACCTTCGGCTCGGTGCAACCGGCGGATCTCCGCCCAGTCCTCCACCTTGATCACCCTCCACGGTGACAGCAGAGGGG
>NZ_JBEZDW010000105.1:0-2076 GCF_040802045.1 Microbispora sp. NPDC049125
TCCTGGAGATGACCACCGGAGGCGTTGACGGTGAAAACGCTGGTGTACCCCTCATGCACCACCACAGCGGGTGTGCCCGTCACGGCCGGAGTGCCGGCGGTGCCACTGATGTCCTGGGTGTACCAAGCGGAGCCGATCTTGGGGAGGTAGGTCTCCTGGAGATGACCACCGGAGGCGTTGACGGTGAAAACGCTGGTGTACCCCTCATGCACCACCACGGCGGGTGTCACATCGGCCGAAGCCGGAGTGCCGGCGGTGCCACTGATGTCCTGCGTGTACCACGCCGAACCGATCTTCGGCAGATACGTCTCCTGAAGATGACCACCGGAGGCGTTGACGGTGAAAACGCTGGTGTACCCCTCATGCACCACCACGGCGGGTGTCACATCGGCCGAGGCCGGAGTGCCGGCCGTGCCACTGATGTCCTGGGTGTACCAGGCGGAGCCGATCTTGGGGAGGTAGGTCTCCTGGAGATGGCCGTCGGCGGCGTTGACGGTGAAGACGCTGGTGTACCCCTCATGCACCACCACGGCGGGTGTCACATCGGCCGAGGCCGGAGTACCGGCGGTGCTGCTGAGGTCCTGGGTGTACCAGGCGGAGCCAATCTTGGGGAGGTAGGTCTCCTGGAGATGGCCGTCGGAGGCGTTGACGGTGAAAACGCTGGTGTACCCCTCATGCACGATCGCCACCGGCTTCGTCGCCGACGCCGGGATGCCGGCCCCGCTGCTCAGGTCCTGGGTGTACCAGGACGAGCCGATCTTCGGCAGATACGCCTCCTGAATATGACCGTCACCGGCACTACGCGTGAACATGCTGACGAAACCCTCATGCACCACCGCCGGACTACCGGACACGGGTGATGGCGTACTCGCACCTGATCCACGGGCGAATGCGGCGAGGTCGTCGGCGCTGCCGTTGAAGACGGTCGGCGAGCCGGGCAGAGTGCTGGATGAGCCGGCGTACTGCCAGGCGGTGGGGCGGGACCATCCGGCCGGGAGAGTGCCGGGGGAGTCGCCGTAGCGGGCGGTCTCCAGCGGGTTGGCTGAGAAGGATGTGTTGTTGCCGGTGCAGTTGTTCCACCAGTTGGCATTGGTGTAGATGGCGGCCTCGCGCCCGGTCCGTGCCTTGACCTCGTTGACGAAGTCGCGGATCCAGGTGACCATCTGGCTGGGTGTCAGTCCGTAGCACGGATAGACAGGCGCGCTGGTGGTCCACCACGGCCATTCGATGTCCAGCTGGAGGGGCAGGGTCTTGCCGTCGTTGACGTACTGCGCGTGGTCGATGAGGAAGTCGGCCTGGGCCCTGCCGGTGTTGACGCCCTTGTCGGGGCGGCCGAAAGCATAGGCGCCGATGTAGACGCCGTTGTCCTTGGCGCCGTGGTAATTGGCGTTGAACTGGCCGTCGACGAAGTCGAGTCCTTCGGTGGCCTTGGCCCACCCGAACTTGACGCCCTTGGCGGCAGTCTGGCTCCAGTTGATGGTGCCGTCGTGATTGGACACGTCGGTGCCGCCGACCGAGTAGCCGGACGGAACGGCGGCCGCCGGAGCGGCGGTCACTGCGACCATGACGGCGGCCGCCACACCGACGGCAGTCGAGCGGAAAGCGGCCGTCACGGGCGCACCGCGGCCCTTACGCCGGTGGCTGTCGAACAGCCGAGAGGTATTGACGACCCGAAGTCGCCCCAGCATTTTACGCATGATGTCAGGTCCTAGTTATTCGATGGCACGATGAAGTGAATGCCTGCCGATACGAAGGTGAGCGTCCCTGTGGTTCGGCGCGTCCGAACGCCGTCACCCGCATATGTCGGTGATCCTCCGGCGACCGCCGTGGCGAGATGCCGGCCGTTCCGCGCGCGGTCTTGTCAGCCCCTGTACCGACACGCCGGAAGGGATGCCGCACCGGGGTCGCGGTGCGGCATCGCCGTTGTCAGGAGGTGGCGGGCAGGGCGCCGCTGCTGAGGTCCTGGGTGTACCAGGCGGAACCGATCTTCGGCAGGTAGGTCTCCTGGAGATGACCACCGGAGGCGTTGACGGTGAAAACGCTGGTGAAGCCGTCGTGGTAGAGAGCGGTGGGTGC
>NZ_JBEZDW010000106.1:0-2068 GCF_040802045.1 Microbispora sp. NPDC049125
CTCCTGGCGCTCCCCCAGCGCCGTCCTGCTCTTCGACGGCAACTACAACAAGAGGCCCGCCTACACCTCGGTCCTCGACGCGCTGAACGCCGCGACACCCAGCACCTCTCCCTCTCCCTCTTCCTCTCCGACGAGGTCTCCGTCGGCCTCTCCCTCGCCGACGAGGTCTCCGTCGGCCTCCCCGTCCCCTTCGCCGTCCCCTTCGACGTCACCGTCTCCGGGCGCGGCGGGTGCGATCCGCGGTGTCGGGTCGGGCCGGTGCCTGGACGTCACCGGCGGCTCGGCGACGAACGGCGCGCAGGCGCAGATCTACGACTGCAGCGGGGAAGCCAACCAGAAGTGGACCTCGACCAGCTCCAATGAGCTGCGTGTCTTCGGCGGCAAGTGCCTGGACGTCACCGGGGCGGCCGCCGCCGACGGCACCCGCGTGATCATCTGGGACTGCAACGGCCAGAACAACCAGAAGTGGCGCTTCAACTCCGACGGCACCATCACGGCCGTCGGCGCCGGCAAGTGCCTGGACGCGCCGAACAACGCCACGGCCAACGGCATCAAGCTCATCATCTGGTCCTGCAATGGCGGGGCCAACCAGAGGTGGACCCGTACCTGATCCATCTCCTTCTCCCCTTCGCCGGGGCGGCCTCTCGGGGCCGCCCCGGCGAAGTCGTTACGGAGCCCCGGCCCGATCGGCGATGCGCCCGATGAACAGCTCGACGGCGCGAGGCACCCGGTTCACCGGCGGGCGGGTGCGGGGCCGGTGCTGGCTCGAAGCGAGATCGGCGGGGTGAGCAGCAGGTGCCGGGAGGGCGCTTCCGGCACCGCGATCCGTTCGAGGAGCAGCTCGACGGCGTGCCTGCCCATCTCCACCGGCACGTCGACGGCGGTCAGCGAGGGGCGGAAGTTCTCCGCCCAGCGGCGGGCGACGACACCGGTGAGGGACAGGTCGCGGGGCACTGCGACGCCCTCCTCGTCCAGAGCCCGCTGGACGCCGGGAAGGGCGGTCTCGTTGATGGTGACGATCGCGGTGACGTCCGGGTGTTCGGCGCGCAGGCGTTCCAGGCAGGCCCTGCCGGCGGCCGGATCGTCGGCGCAGCTCAGATCCACGCCGCTCACTCCGCGCCGGGTCGTGGCGTCGAGGAAACCGGCCGAGGCGCGCCGCGCCGGCCCGTACCCGGAGGCGACCAGCTCGGCGGACCGGTTGATCAGGGCGAGGTGGCGGTGGCCGAGGTCGGCCAGGTGGTCCACGCATCTGGCGACGACCGTGGCGTAGTCGAGGTCGACCCAGCAGGTCCCCTGCGGGTCCGCGGTGTGGCCGATGGTGACGAACGGCAGGCCGGTCTGCCGCAGCCGGGTGACTCGCTCGTCCTCCAGGCGGATCTCCATCGCGATGACGCCGTCCACGCGCCGGCCACTGACCATCCGTTCGAAGGAGCGGTCGTGGCGGCTGGCGCACGGGGAGAGCAGCACGTCGAGATCGACGCGGGCCGCGGCCTCCACCACGTCGGCCACGATGCCGAGCTGCGTGTCGGTCAGGCGCAGGCTCGCCGGCGGTATGACAAGGCCGAGGGTGCGGGTCCGGCCCTCCTTGAGAGCCCGGGCCGCGGCGTTGGGCCGGTAGTCCAACTCCTCGATGACGGCCTGGATGCGCCGCTTGGTCTCCTCGGAGATCGTCCGCTTGCCGCTGAGGGCGTAGGAGACGGTGCTACGGGACACCCCGGCCCGGCGGGCGATTTCGCCGATGTTCATCTCGCACTCCTCACGGATGGATTCGGTGCTGCGCGCGCGCTGTGCCGATCGGCGACGCCCGCGTGCCGGGACGGCCCGAGAGGCCGCCCCGGCACGAAAGGTGGGTCAGGTGCGGGTCCAGCGCTGGTTGGTTCCGCCGTGGCAGGTCCAGATGTGCACCTTGGTGCCGTTGGCGGTGCCGTTGCCGGACACGTCCAGGCACTTGCCGGCCCCGACGGCGGTGATGGTGCCGTCGGAGTTGAGGCGCCACTTCTGGTTGTTCTGGCCGTTGCAGTCCCAGATGAGGACACTGGTGCCGTCCGCGGTGCCGGCACCGTTGACG
>NZ_JBEZDW010000107.1:0-2004 GCF_040802045.1 Microbispora sp. NPDC049125
GATGGTGCCGCCTGGGGTGAGGAGGTCCCCGGTAGCAAGACGCCCGGCGGCATCCCCTGTGGTGAGGCGCCCGATGGCGTCTCCGGTGGAGCGCCTAGTGGTGCGCCCAGTGGCGAGGCATCTAGGGACGACGACGGCATAGGCCGCGACATGGGCTGCGACACGGATTACGACGCGGTCGGCGGTGGTGCCGCCGATATGTCGGGTGTGTTGGCGGGTGAGTTGCTGCGGATCGCCGCACGGTTGGCGGTCGCCGCCGTGCCGGACATCCCAGCACTGTGCCTGGATGAAGCCGAGACGCTGATACGGGCGCGGGATCTGGTGACCTGCGCGTTGGCCGCCCGGGTGGAGCGGGTACACGTGACCGGTGAGGCCAAGGCGCATGGCCATGCCTCCACCAGCACCTGGCTGCGGTGGCAAACAACGTCACCCCCGGCGGACACCACCACCCCAGGGGCCACCACCCCGGGAACCACCGATCCTGGGGCGACCGACCTGAGGGCGACCGACCCGAGTGACACAGTCGGCTCTCCAGCGGCCGACTCCCCTGAGGTCGGCCCTCAGGAGGGCGGTCCCTACGCGGCGGGCCCTGGCGGAACCCGGGCCGGGAGGATCGGCCCGGGGATGACCAGGGCGGGTGCGGCCCGGATGAAGCGGATCGCGGTGGAGTTGGGGCGTCTGCCCCTGGTGCGGGAGCGGTTCGCCGCCGGCTTGTTGTCAGAGGGGTCGGTTGAGGCGATCACGGCGGTCACCGCAAAGTTGAGCGACGAGCATGCCGCGCAGGCCGAGCCGATCTTGGCGAAGCTGGCCGACACCGCCTCATCGGCCGAGGTGGCCAAGGCCGGCCGATACCTGCGGGAGTTGCTGAACCCGGGCACGCTGGACAAGGAATGCGACGACGATTACGCCGCCCGCTTCCTGCAGCTGCGCCAGTCCCCCACCGGTGGAGTCGAGGGAGAGTTCCGCCTTCCGCGCGAGGCTGCCGCCGCGCTGGTGGAGTTCATGACCGCCTACGCCCGCCCCAAAGACAAAGACGACGACCGGCCCTTGCGAGTCCGCCAAGCCGACGCCTTCGCCGCCTTGCTGACCAAGAAGGTCTCCACCGAGTTGCTGGTCCTGGTCCGCGCCGAATCGATGCCCGACGACGTACCTGCCGCACCCGACACGGACAACAGCAGCGACACCGACCCCCAACAGGACGCCGACCCCCAACAGGACGAAGACGGCACTTGGCAGGACGACGACCTCCGACAGGACGACGACCCCCGGCAGGAGACTGCCCACAACGCCCACACCCCGGACGAGCCGCCCACTGCCACCCCCGACCCGACCCCCAACTCGGCCACCGGACCCACCCCTGGGCCCACCACCGGCCCGGCCACCGGACCCACCATCTGCGGCGATCCCCCGGCGGCAGGCACCACTCCAGCCTGCAACAGCAGCACCGCTTCACCCTCGACCGGCACCCCTGCCGGCCCTGAGCCCACCGACGCCGCAGCCACCGACAACGCCGTAGCAACCGGCGACCCGGCCACCGAGCCCGGCCAGCCCGCAAAGCCTGCCGGCCCCGCCAAGCCCACCGAGCCTGGTCAGGCTGTCGGCCCCGCCAAGCCGATCCCCACCCCGGCCCTCCAGCCGGACACCGAAACCCACCAACCCGATCCTCCCCGGCCACCCGAGGAGCACTCCCGCCAGCAGGCACCACCCGGCGGGACATCCCCGCCTGGGCACGATCACCCGCAACCGGACCCAGCCACACGCGCGGGCACCGGCACGGGCGTGGGCTCCGGCACGCGCACAGACACGGGCGCGGGTGTGCGCGAGGACACCGGCGGGTCTGCGGGTACCGAAGCATCCCCGGATGCGTGTCGTACGTGTGGGCATGCCCCCGATCGGCTCGCGCCTGGGCTGCTGATCGCCACCGGGCACCTGCTGCCGATCAGCGACATCCACCGCCTGGCCCGCACCTCACGCCTGACCCGCCTGGTCATCAACACCCAAGGA
>NZ_JBEZDW010000108.1:0-1869 GCF_040802045.1 Microbispora sp. NPDC049125
CGACCACCACCGACCACCACCGCCCGATGATCGAACAACGCCCGCGAACCAACCAACGACAAACCCACATCCACCGGCGACACCCCCGGCCGATCACCCACAAACGACCGCAACCGCAACGCCTGATCCCGCAACGCCCGCTCACTCTTACCCGACACCACCCACGCCACCGGACCATCCAAGGCCGGCTCGGCGACAGGCTCCACCGGCTCCACCACAGGCGCCTGCTCGACAATCACATGCGCATTCGTGCCGCTGAAGCCGAAGGAGGACACGCCCGCCCGCCTCGGACGGTCGATCGACGGCCACGGTCGCGACTCCCTCAGCAACTCCACGGCACCAGCGGACCAGTCGATGTGGGACGACGGCTCATCCACATGCAGGGTCTTCGGCAGCACCCCATGCCGCATCGCCATGACCATCTTGATCACACCGCCGACACCGGCGGCCGCCTGGGTGTGACCGATGTTCGACTTCAGCGAGCCGAGGTAGAGCGGCTCGTCACGTTCCTGGCCGTACGTGGCCAAAAGCGCCTGGGCCTCGATCGGGTCGCCGAGCGTGGTGCCCGTGCCGTGCGCCTCCACCACATCAACATCCGCCACCGACAACCGTGCGCTCGCCAGCGCCTGCCGGATCACCCGCTGCTGCGACGGACCATTCGGCGCCGTCAACCCATTCGAAGCACCGTCCTGATTCACCGCCGAACCCCGCACCACCGCCAAAACCTCATGCCCGTTCGCGACAGCATCCGACAACCGCTCAAGCAGCAGCACGCCCGCGCCCTCACCCCAGCCCGTCCCGTCGGCCGACTCGGAGAACGCCTTGCACCGGCCGTCCGCCGCCAGCCCGCGCTGCCGGGAGAACTCCACGAAGGCGGCCGGCGTGGCCATCACAGTTACGCCACCCGCCAGCGCCAGCGAGCACTCCCCCTGCCGCAGCGCCTGAACCGCCAGATGCAACGCCACCAGCGACGACGAACACGCCGTATCCACGGTGATCGCGGGACCCTCCAGCCCGAAGGTGTAGGCCACGCGCCCCGAAACCACGCTGGCCGCGTTACCCGTGCCCAGGTGCCCTTCGACGTCTTCGCGCCCCTGCTGAACAAGCCCCGCGTAGTCGTGGTACATCACACCCGCGAACACTCCGGCCCGGCTGCCGCGCAGCGATTCCGGGTCGATTCCTCCTCGTTCGAACGCCTCCCAGCAGACCTCCAGGAGCAGCCGCTGCTGCGGATCCATCGCCAGCGCCTCACGGGGGCTCACGCCGAAGAACGCCGGATCGAATCGGCCCGCCTCGTGAAGGAATCCACCCTCAGTGGAGTAGGTCTTGCCGCGCCGGCCGGGCTCGGGGTCATAGATGGCGTCGACGTCCCAGCCCCGGTTGATCGGGAAGGCCGAGATGCCGTCGCCGCCGGAGGAGACCAGTTGCCACAGCTCCTCGGGAGTCGTCACCCCACCCGGATAGCGGCAGCCCATGCCGACGATCGCGATCGGCTCGTCGTCGGCGGCGCCCGTCACCGTCTGCCGCTCTTCCGCGCCCCTGGCGCCGAGAAGCTCGGCCGCCAGGTGCTCGGCCAGGACGACCGGGGTCGGGTAGTCGAAGACGAGCGTCGCGGTCAGCCGCAGCCCCGTGGCCTCCTTGAGGCGATTGCGCAGCTCGACCGCGGTGAGGGAGTCGAAGCCCAGCTCCTTGAACGGTTTGCCGGGGCCGATGCCCTGGGGTGAGGCGTGTCCCAGCACTCCGGCGACATGGGTCCTGACCAGGTCGAGGATGGCCTTGTCCCGCTCGGCGTCGGGCAACGCGGCCAGACGCTCCGCCAGCGCCGAAGTCCCCACGCCACCCGCCGAGGCCATCCGCCGGCTTCCACCC
>NZ_JBEZDW010000109.1:0-1771 GCF_040802045.1 Microbispora sp. NPDC049125
GGTCGGCGGCGCCGGTTCGGCCAACGCGATGCGCGACATCCAGGCCGACAACGGCGTGCTGAAGGCCACGGTCACCTACAGCCCGACCATGGCCGCGTCCGCCATCAAGCTGGCCCGCCTGCTCGGCCAGGGCAAGGGCATGAGCGACCTGCTGGAGAAGGAGATCCCGCAGTCGATCACCCTCGCCTCAGAGACCATCACCAAGGACAACGCGCAGGACTACCTGCCCCTTGGCTTCGAATCCTGATCTAGGAGGAGATTCAGTGACAGACAACAGGCCGGCGCTCGGAGTCGGCATGGTGGGGTACGCGTTCATGGGACGCGTGCACTCGCAGGCATGGCGCAACGTCGGCGCGTTCTTCGACCTGCCGGTCAGGCCGGTGATGGCCGTCCTCTCCGGCAGGTCCCCGGACCGCACGGCGGCAGCGGCGGCCTCGCTGGGCTGGGCCGCGGTCGAGACCGACTGGAAGCGGCTGATCGAGCGCGACGACGTGTCGATCGTGGACGTGTGCACGCCGGGCGACTCCCACGCGGAGATCGCCATCGCCGCACTCGCCGCGGGCAAGCACGTGGTGTGCGAGAAGCCGCTGGCCAACAGCGTCGCGGAGGCCGAGGCCATGGCCGCGGCGGCGCGTGAGGCGGCGGCGCGGGGCGTGCGGAGCATGGTCGCGTTCAACTACCGCAGGGTGCCCGCCGTCGCCCTGGCCCGCCGGCTCGTCGCCGACGGGCGGCTGGGGGAGATCCGGCACGTACGCGCCCAGTACCTTCAGGACTGGATCGTGGACCCGGACTTCCCCCTCGTGTGGCGGCTGCAGAAGGACAAGGCCGGGTCGGGGGCGCTGGGCGACATCGGCGCCCACGCCGTGGACACCGCCCAGTTCATCATCGGAAGCCTGCTGACCGGCGTATCGGCGATCACCGAGACCTTCATCAAGGAGAGGCCCCTGGCGGAGGTCTCCAGCGGCCTGGCGGCCGGAAGCAATACGGACGCCAAGGGCGAGGTCACGGTGGACGACGCCGCGCTGTTCATCGGCAGGTTCGAGGGCGGCGCGCTGGGATCCTTCGAGGCCACCCGCTTCGCCACCGGGCGCAAGAACGCGCTGCGCATCGAGGTCAACGGCTCCCTGGGCAGCCTGTCGTTCGACTTCGAGGCCATGAACGAGCTGTGGTTCCACGATGCCACCGAGCCCGACGCGGGGTTCCGGCGGATCCTGGTGACCGAGCCGGATCACCCGTATGCGGGGGCGTGGTGGCCGCCGGGGCACGGGCTCGGGTACGACCACACGTTCGTCCACGAGGTGAAGGACTTCCTGGAGGCGGTGGCCGAGGGTGCCGACCCCACCCCGTCGTTCGACGACGGGCTGCGGGTGCAGCAGGTTCTCGCCGCGGTGGAGGCCAGCGCGGCGGCGGACTCCCGCTGGACCGCGGTTGTGTAGCGAGGAGTCTCGCGGTGAGAAGTCTCGCGGTGAGAAGTCTCGCGGTGAGAAGTTTCGCAGTGACGGTTTCGGAGTGAGGAGAGGGCGATGACGCGACCGATCACGTTGTTCACCGGGCAGTGGGCGGACCTGCCCTTCGAGGAGGTGTGCCGGCTCGCCTCCGAGTGGGGCTACGACGGCCTGGAGATCGCCTGCTGGGGCGACCACTTCGAGGTCGACAAGGCCGTCGCGGACGACTCCTACGTCGAGCGCAAGCGGGAGGTGCTGGCCAAGTACAACCTGCGGGTGTGGACGATCTCCAACCACCTGGTCGGCCAGGCCGTCTGCGACCACCC
>NZ_JBEZDW010000110.1:0-1769 GCF_040802045.1 Microbispora sp. NPDC049125
GCCGGTGTCGATCGGGCGGATCTGGCGGAGCTGATCGGCCGGGCGGTGGCTTCTGTTCCGGGGTCTGAGGATTCCGGTTCGGCGGTGGGTTCGGGGCCTGGCTCGGTGGCAGGTGTGGTGTCGCTGGTGGCTCTGGCCGACCACGCCGACCATGCTGGCCAATCCGACCACGCCGGCCAGGCGGGCCACGCGGACCAGGCGGGCCAGGCGGAGCGGGGTGGTCGGGCCGGTCGGGGTGATGGGGCCGGGGTGCTCGGCGGATCCGGTGTTCCTGTGGGTGTGGCGGGGACGTTGATGGTGGTGCAGGCGTTGGGTGATGCCGGGGTGGGGGCCCCGTTGTGGGTGCTGACGTCGGGTGGGGTTGCGGTGGGCCGGGCTGAGCGGCTTGGCGATGCGGGTGCGGCGTCGGTGTGGGGGCTGGGCCGGGTGGTGGGGCTGGAGCATCCGGAGCGGTGGGGCGGTCTGATCGACGTGCCCTCCCAGCTGGATGAGCGTGCCGGAGCCCGCCTGCTCGCCGTGCTGGCCGCCAACACCACTGTCTCCGCCTCCGGCACCGCCCAGGCTTCCGGCACCGTATCCGGCGCGGCCCTGGCTTCCGGATCGGCCCTCGTCTCTGGTGCCGCGTCTGGTTCTGCTTCCGGCACCGCCCCGGCTTCCGACACTGCCCCTGCCGCTGCCTCGGCGTCCGCGTTTGGTGGTGGGTCTTCGGTGTTGGTTGGTGAGGATCAGGTTGCGGTGCGGGCGTCGGGGGTGTTCGTCCGGCGGTTGGTGCGTGCTGGTGGTTCAGGTTCGGGGGTGGGGTGGTGTCCGCGGGGGCGGGTGCTGGTGACGGGTGGCACGGGTGCGCTGGGCGGGCATGTGGCCCGCTGGCTGGCGGTCAACGGGGCCGATGAGGTGGTGTTGACCAGCCGCCGCGGCCTGGACGCCCCTGGCGCGGCTGAGCTGGTGGCGGAGTTGGAGGGGCTTGGGGTCTCGGTTGTGGTGGCCGCGTGTGATGTGGCCGACCGGGATTCGCTGGCCGGGGTGGTGGCGGCGTATCCGCCGGATGCGGTGGTGCATGCGGCTGGGGTGCTGGATGACGGGGTGCTGGATCAGTTGTCTCCTGAGCGGTTGGAGCGGGTGTTCCGGGCGAAGGCGGCCGCGGCGGTCCATTTGCATGAGTTGACCGGTGAGCTGGATGCGTTCGTGGTGTTTTCTTCGCTGGCGGGGTCGTGTGGGTCGCCGGGGCAGGGCAATTACGCGGCGGCGAACGCTTTCCTTGACGCGTTGGCGCAGGTGCGGCGTGCTGCGGGGTTGGCGGCGACGTCGATCGCGTGGGGGGCGTGGGCTGAGGCGGGGATGGCCGCTGATGAGGTGGTGGAGCGGCGGATGCGGCGTAGCGGGGTGGCGCCGATGGCGCCGGAGCTCGCGCTGGCCGCGATGCGACAGGCCGTCGCCGGTGACGAGGCATGCCTCGCGGTGGCCGACATCCGATGGGACCGCTATGTCGAGGCGGGAATGTCCGGCCCGCTGGTCAGTGATCTCCCGGAGGTGCACGAGCTCGTCACCGCGGCGACGGAGGCGCGGAGCGAGCCGTCATGGCTGGCCCGGTTGGCTGAGGCGTCGCAGGTGCGGCGGCCTCGGTTGGTGCTGGGGTTGGTGCGGGCCGAGGTGGCGGGGGTGTTGGGGTTCGGGTCGGCTGATGAGGTGGAGCCGGGCCGGGCGTTCAAGGAGTTGGGCTTCACGTCGTTGTCGGCGGTGGAGTTGCGTAACCGGTTGAACGCGGCCAC
>NZ_JBEZDW010000111.1:0-1720 GCF_040802045.1 Microbispora sp. NPDC049125
GTGAGGTGGGGCTGGACTTCGTCTTCTGAGGCGTTCAGGGCGACCATCGCCCCACCCTCGGGGAGGGCCTGCATGAGACGGCCTCGGGCGGTGACCAGGGTGCAGGCGTCCTCAAGGGACAGCACCCCGGCCACGTGAGCGGCGGCGATCTCCCCGATCGAATGCCCCGCCAGGAAATCCGGCCGGAGGCCCCACGACTCGACCAGGCGGAACAGCGCCACCTCGACCGCGAACAACGCCGGCTGGGTGAGCTCCGTACGAACCAGCGAATCGCCGTCCCCGAACACCACATCCCGGATCGGCCGGTCGAGATGCCCGTCGAGATGGGCGCACACCTGGTCGAAGGCGTCGGCGAAGGCCGGGTAGCTCTCGTACAGCTCCCGGCCCATCCCGGCCCGCTGGCTGCCCTGGCCGGTGAAGAGGAACGCCACCTTGCCACCGGTCACGGCCCCCCGGAAGAGGTTCGCCGCCGGCTCGCCGCGTCCGAGTGCGTCAAGGCCGTCAAGAGCGTCATCGCGGGAGGTGGCGATCACTGTGGCGCGGTGGTCCATCGCGGCCCGGGATGTGGACAGGGAGAAGGCAAGGTCAAGCAGGCTGATGTCAGAGCCGTCAGCGAGGTGCGACCGCAGCCGGCGCGCCTGCTCGCCGAGCGCGTCATCGCTACGGCCCGACAGCACCAACGGCAGCGCCGGGAGGGCGGGAAGGATCTCGCCCTGGATCACCGGAGGGTGGGCCGGAGCCTGTTCGATGATGGTGTGGGCGTTGGTGCCGCTGACTCCGAACGAGGACACGCCTGCCCGGCGGGGCCGGTCGACCTCGGGCCACGGCCTGGCCTCGGTGAGCAGCTCGATGTCCCCGGCCGTCCAGTCCACGTGTGGGGTGGGCTCGTCCACGTGCAGCGTCTGCGGCAGCAGACCCTCACGGATGGCCATCACCATCTTGATCACACCGCCGACACCGGACGCGGCTTGGGTGTGCCCGATGTTGGACTTCAGCGACCCCAGATACAGCGGCTCGTCACGGTCCTGGCCGTAGGTCGCCAAGAGTGCCTGAGCCTCGATCGGGTCACCGAGCACCGTCCCGGTGCCATGCGCCTCCACCGTGTCCACCTCCGCCGGGCTCAGCCCGGCATTGGCCAGCGCCTGCCGGATCACCCGCTGCTGAGCCGGACCGTTCGGCGCCGTCAACCCGTTACTCGCCCCGTCCTGGTTCACCGCGCTGCCCCGGACCACGGCCAGCACCTCATGCCCGTTCGCGACGGCGTCCGACAGCCGCTCCAGCAGCAGCACGCCGACACCCTCACCCCACCCGGTGCCGTCCGCCGCCGCCGCGAACGCCTTGCACCGCCCATCAGCGGCCAACCCCCGCTGCCGGGAGAACTCGATGAACGCCCCCGGCGTCGCCATCACCGTCACCCCACCCGCCAGCGCGAGGGAGCATTCGCCCTGGCGCAGCGCCTGGGCGGCCAGATGGAGAGCGACCAGGGAGGAGGAACAGGCGGTGTCCACCGTGACCGCCGGACCCTCCAGCCCGAAGGTGTAGGCCAACCGGCCGGAGACGACGGCTGCCGCGTTGCCTGTCGCGAGGTAGCCCTCGCTGGTCTCGGGGGCCTGCATCAGGAGCGCGCCGTAGTCCTGGCCGTTGGAGCCGACGAAGACGCCGGTACGGCTGCCGCGGATCGTGTCCGGGTCGATGCCGGCCCGCTCGAAGACCTCCCAGG
>NZ_JBEZDW010000113.1:0-1646 GCF_040802045.1 Microbispora sp. NPDC049125
GCCGCAGCCGCAACCGCCGGCGTCCGTCCCGCTCTCCGTCCCGATCCCCGCTTTCGCCGAGTCCGCCGTCCTGGGGGGTTTGCCCCTTTGGGGCAGCCCCTTTTCCTGTTCGGCGGCTTCTTCTAGCGCCTTGACCAGCTCGCCGTCCAGGATCATCCCGGCGGCGTGGTGGTGGGCGCGGGCCGTGGTGGAGTCCACGCTGACCAGGTCGAGGTCGGTCTGCCCCCGGGCCGCGGCTTCGGCGATCATGGCCTGCATCAGGTGCTCGAAGACGCCCGACATCACCCACGACCGGAACCTGTCGTAGACAGTAGACCAGGGCCCGTACTCGGCGGGCAGATCCCGCCACGGACTGCCGGTACGAAACCGCCACATCACCGCGTTGAACTGCTGCCGCAGATCCGGGATCGGACCGCGCTCACCCACGGGCAGGTGAGGCTCGATCAACGACCACTCCTCATCGGTAAGGTCTCCACGCGCCATAGCGATGGCCTACCAAGACCGAAGACCAAGAGCAGCTGGAATCCTCGAAGCTCATGATCTCAACTTTATTGAGCTGTCGGTTGTGAGCATCGGCCCGTACCTCCTCTATGAGGTTGGATACCGGCGCGACCGCCCGTCGCACCGGCTCATCGGACGCGGCGACCAACCCTTCGATACACATCAGGCGGGGACCCCGCCTGATCACATGGCAGCGAGCCAGGCACCGTGCCGGTGACTGAGTTCTTGGCGGGTGAGGTCGGTGCGACCGAGATCGTGATAGTTGGGCAGCCAATTCTCCACTTCGCCGCGGGAGCGTTGAATGGCGAACAAATCCCAAAGTTCCCGGTGTGGCACGCGCGTACCGGCGGCGTCCTCATAGGCAAGGAGAAAAGCGTCGGCGACGTGTGTACCGTGGAGCAACACCAGGTCCAGGCGGCACCAGCCGACATCGAATCCGCGGGGTGCAAGAGAGGCCCCCGACCAGTCGACGACCCCCGTGAGCTCACCGTCTTCCCACAGGACATTTCCCGACCAGTAGTCGAAATGTGTGAGCACCCTCGACTCGGCGGCAAGATCGACCCATCGCTTCCGCACCGGGCCATCGGCCCGGCCTACGATGCCGGGGATATCACCAAGAACGTCGCGGAATCCCGTCATCCCGGTAAGAGGTGCAGCGTGGATACGGGCGAGTGTGCGTCCCAGTCGCGCAGCCCACGGGAGCGGATCGGTGGGCATGATGTCCGCTCGCCCCGGCAGCCGCGAGATCAGAACGGCAGGCTCGCCGAACCGCTCCCCCGCCGGATCGGAGTCGAGTAGACGCGGCGCGAGGCCGCCCAGCCCGTCGAGCGCGGTCAGCACGTGTGTCTCGCGATACGCCGCATCGTCCCCGGCGGCGTACCGTCTCAGAACCAGCTCGCAGTCCGGGTCAGCCGTCCGGATCAGATGCGTACTGGCATGAGTGCCGCCGGTGAGCACTTGTACCTCCCGCACTGTCGCGCTTGTACCGGGTATACGCGTGGCCCAGGCGAGGGCGGCTGAAGAGGGCTGGAGGTCGGGCATCGTGCCAGTCTGGATGATCCGGAGCGGGTCGGCGAGGTATTTTCTGCCGCGCGGGCTATCAGCCTCTGACTCATCTGAAGATCCGAAGTCCGTACAGGCCCTAG
>NZ_JBEZDW010000114.1:0-1614 GCF_040802045.1 Microbispora sp. NPDC049125
CCGCTCACGACGCCCCCGCCGCCACGACGACAACGCCGGCAACACCACACCCAACGACTGCGACCCATCGGCATCCACCGCCAACGCCCCCGCCAACGCCTCCAAGTCCTCCCGCTCCACCGCCTCCCAGAACCGCGCCTCCACCTCATCAGCGACCGGCGTCACCATGCCCGTAGACGTCCCCAGCCGCCCGGCCTCCGGCCAGAACCGCTCCCGCTGGAAGGCATACGTCGGCAGATCCACCCGCCGCGCATCCGACCCGGCGAACACCGACTCCCAGTCGACACTCACCCCCGCTACGTGCAGCCGCGCCAACGCCGACATCACCGACGCCGTCTCTGCCCGCTCCCCGCGAAGAGCGGAAACGAAGGCGCCTTCGACGCAGTCGGGGCCCATGGCCGACAGCACCGCGTCAGGGCCGAGCTCCAGGAAGGTGCTCACCCCGTCGGCCTGCAACGACCGCATGGTGTCCAGGAACCGCACCGGCTGACGAACGTGAGCGACCCAGTAGTCCGCATCCGAGCCGAACGCGATAGGGATCCGCGGCGGGTTGTAGGTCAGCGACTCGGCGACCCGGCGGAAGTCCTCCACCATCGGATCCATCAACGGCGAATGGAACGCGTGGCTGACCTTCAACCGCTTCGACTTCCGGCCGGGGAACCGCGCGACCACCGCCGCGACGGCATCCTCCTCACCAGCCACCACGACCGACGAAGGACCGTTGACCGCCGCGACACTCACCCGGTCGGTCAAATACGGCAGGACCTCTTCTTCTGAGGCGTTCAGGGCGACCATCGCCCCACCCTCGGGAAGGGCCTGCATCAACCGGCCCCGGGCCTCCACCAATGTGCAGGCGTCCTCAAGGGACAAAACGCCGGCCACATGAGCGGCGGCGATCTCACCGATGGAATGCCCCGCCAGGAAGTCCGGAACGATGCCCCACGACTCCACCAGGCGGAACAACGCCACCTCGATCGCGAACAACGCCGGCTGGGTGAACTCCGTACGATCCAGCAGCTCGCCGTCCCGTGCGATCACCTCCCGGATCGGCCGGTCAAGATGACCGTCCAGATGAGCGCATACCTGGTCGAAGGCGTCCGCGAAAGCCGGGAAAGCGCCGTACAGCTCCTGGCCCATCCCGGCCCGCTGGCTGCCCTGACCGGTGAACAGGAATGCCACCTTGCCGCCCTCGCCGGCCACTCCATGCGTCACGTTCCCCGCAGGCGCCCCCTGGGCCAGTGCCTCCAGGCCATTCATCAGGGCGTTCAGATCGGCGCCTGACACAACCGCTCGGTGCTCGAAGGCGGACCTGGAGGTAGCCAGCGAGTACGCGATATCGCCAACGGCGAGCTCCGTACGCGCGCCGATGTAGGTGTGCAACTGCCTGGCCTGCTCCTGGAGCGCCTTTTGGGTTCTTCCTGAGACCAGCCACAGCGACTCGGCGCGAGCGCGCTCGCCCGTGGAACCGTTCCCTTCAAGCGCACGTGGCGAGACACCTGCATGATCTTGTTGGGGTGCCTGTTCGATGATGGTGTGGGCGTTGGTGCCGCTCATCCCGAACGAGGACACCCCTGCCCGGCGGGGCCGGTCGACCTCGGGCCACGGCCTGGCCTG
>NZ_JBEZDW010000115.1:0-1537 GCF_040802045.1 Microbispora sp. NPDC049125
GCGCCTGCAGGGCGGGTTTCATGGTCAAGTCCTCGGCCTATTAGTACCGGTCAGCTCCACACCTTACGATGCGTCCACTTCCGGCCTATCAACCCCATCGTCTCTAGGGGGCCTTACCCACTCTCGTGGTGGGAGACCTCATCTCGAGGCGAGCTTCCCGCTTAGATGCTTTCAGCGGTTATCCCTACCGAACGTAGCCAACCAGCCGTGCTCCTGGCGGAACAACTGGCACACCAGAGGTTCGTCCGTCCCGGTCCTCTCGTACTAGGGACAGCCCCTCTCAAGTCTCCTGCGCGCGCAGCGGATAGGGACCGAACTGTCTCGCGACGTTCTAAACCCAGCTCGCGTACCGCTTTAATGGGCGAACAGCCCAACCCTTGGGACCTACTCCAGCCCCAGGATGCGACGAGCCGACATCGAGGTGCCAAACCATCCCGTCGATATGGACTCTTGGGGAAGATCAGCCTGTTATCCCCGGGGTACCTTTTAGCCGTTGAGCGACACCGCTTCCACACGCCGATGCCGGATCACTAGTCCCAGCTTTCGCTCCTGCTCGACCCGTCAGTCTCACAGTCAAGCTCCCTTGTGCACTTACACTCGACACCTGATTGCCAACCAGGCTGAGGGAACCTTTGGGCGCCTCCGTTACCTTTTAGGAGGCAACCGCCCCAGTTAAACTACCCACCAGACACTGTCCCCCACCCGGATACACGGGCGCGGGTTAGACGTCCAAAACGACCAGAGTGGTATTTCACCAATGACTCCACCGTAACTAGCGTTACAGCTTCCCAGTCTCCCACCTATCCTACACAAGACGTTCCAAACGCCAATGTCAAGCTGTAGTGAAGGTCCCGGGGTCTTTCCGTCCTGCTGCGCGAAACGAGCATCTTTACTCGTACTGCAATTTCACCGGGCCTGTGGTTGAGACAGCGGGGAAGTCGTTACGCCATTCGTGCAGGTCGGAACTTACCCGACAAGGAATTTCGCTACCTTAGGATGGTTATAGTTACCACCGCCGTTTACCGGCGCTTAAGTTCTCACCTTCGCCAGACAAGCTGGCTAAGCGGTCCCCTTAACGTTCCGGCACCGGGCAGGCGTCAGTCCGTATACATCGTCTTACGACTTAGCACGGACCTGTGTTTTTAGTAAACAGTCGCTTCCCCCTGGCCACTGCGACCCCCACCAGCTCACGAAGCTAGTCCGATCACCAGTAAAGGTCCCCCTTCTCCCGAAGTTACGGGGGCAATTTGCCGAGTTCCTTAACCACAGTTCACCCGACCGCCTTGGTATTCTCTACCTGACCACCTGAGTCGGTTTAGGG
This sequence comes from Microbispora sp. NPDC049125, assembly GCF_040802045.1. Classification (NCBI taxonomy): domain Bacteria; kingdom Bacillati; phylum Actinomycetota; class Actinomycetes; order Streptosporangiales; family Streptosporangiaceae; genus Microbispora; species Microbispora sp. NPDC049125. The sequence goes on from NZ_JBEZDW010000115.1 coordinate 1,322, forward strand.
TACGGGCCGCCACGACACTCGCTAGAGGCTTTTCTCGGCAGCATAGGATCACCCACTTCGCCACAATCGGCTCGGCATCACACCTCAGGATATGTGAGAGACGGATTTGCCTATCTCTCTCCCTACATGCTTACCCCGGGACAACCACCGCCCGGGATGGGCTACCTTCCTGCGTCACCCCATCGCTTACCTACTACCCCATCGGATCAAGCGTTC
>NZ_JBEZDW010000116.1:0-1514 GCF_040802045.1 Microbispora sp. NPDC049125
GCGAGTAGTGCATCGTCGAGGCCGAGTAGTAGTACGTGTTGTCGACCCGGAAGATGTCGATGTCGGCCAGGTCCTCCCACAACACCGGGTTGGAGTACGTGGAGGACGGCGGCCACGGGCCGGACGGGCTCGGCGACGGGCTGGGGCTGGGTGACGGGCTGGGGCTGGGTGACGGGCTCGGGCTGGGTGAAGGGCTCGGGCTGGGAGAAGGGCTGGGGGACGGGCTCGGGGAAGGGCTGGGGCTGGGCGAGGTGACGTCTCCCGTACAGGTGGTGCCGTTGAGGGCGAAGTCGGTCGGCTCCGGGTTCGACGAGGTCCAGGCGCCGTTGAACCCGAAGTTGGTGCTGCCGCCGGTGGCGATGCTCCCGTTGTAGCTGGCGTTGGCGACCGAGACCCGGTTGCCCGACTGGGTGGGCGTGCCGTTCCACATCTGCGTGATGGTCTGCCCGGCTGTGAAGGTCCAGGTGAGGTTCCAGCCGCTGATCGGGTCACCGACGTTGGTGATGGTCACGTCGGCGCCGAAGCCGCCCCCCCACTGGTTGGTGATCTTGTAGACGACCTTGCATCCGGCCGCGGCCTGGGCCGGCTGGGCCCCCACAGTCCCGAGCGCGCCGAGCGCGACGGCCGCGAAGGCCGCGATCCAGCGCCTTCGTAACATCTTCATCTGAGCTCCAGGAAATCGGCGAGCGTTGTCCGAGGAGGCGTGTTCACGCCGTCGTGCACGTCGCGCCGTTCAGGGTGAAGGCGGTGGGCGCTCCGGTGTTGCCGGTGTGCGTGGCCTGGAAGCCGATTTCGGTGGAGCCGCCAGACGGGATCGAGCCGTTGTAGCTGACGTTCTGCGCGGTCACGGCCCCGCTGGTGGGCGAGTACGTGGCGTTCCACCCGGACGTGATGGTCTGCCCGGAGGGAAGGGTGAACCGGAGCGACCAGCCGTTGACCGCCGAGGAGCCGGTGTTGGTGATCTTGATCGAGGTGGTGAACCCGGTGTTCCAGGGGTTCATGGTGTAGGCGACCTGGCACGGAGAGGTCCCGCCGCTCGGGGACGGGCTCGGCGAGGGGCTCGGCGACGGGCTCGGCGACGGGCTCGGCGACGGGCTCGGCGAGGGGCTGGGTGACGGGCTGGGCGAGGGGTTGGGAGCGCTGTTGAGCACGTCGAGGACGGCGGTGTAGGCGGGCCTCTTGTTGTAGTTGCCGTCGAAGAGCAGGACGGCGCTCGGGGCGCGCCAGGACCATTTGTCGGTGATGCCCCAGACGGTGATGCCGGCGCAGCGGGGTACGTTCACGCAGGCCTGGGTGACGCGGCGGTAGTTGTCGGTCTGGGCGGTGGTGCTGCCGTCGATGTCGAGCTCGGTGATCTGGACGTCGACGCCGAGGGCGGCGAACTGGGCGATGTTCTGCTGGTAGTTGGAGGGCACCGACCCGAAGTGGGACTGCAGGCCGACGCAGTCGATCGGGACGCCGCGGGCCTTGAAGTCCTTGACCATGTTGTAGACGCCGCGGGTCTTGTTGGCGTT
>NZ_JBEZDW010000117.1:0-1503 GCF_040802045.1 Microbispora sp. NPDC049125
GTTGGGCCAGTTGATGGGGGTGCCGGTGGTGTGGAGGTGGGCGGCGGCGGTGAGGGCGGTGTGGGGTTCGGGTTGGTTGCGGCGCAGGAGGGGGACGGCCAGGACGTTTTGGTGTGTTTGGAGGGTGTCGCGGACCAAAGCGGTCAGGACGGCGTCGGGCCCGATCTCCACGAACCGTCGGATCGGCTCGTCCGGCTCCGTGCCCCGCTCCAACCGGCGTACGGCGTCGGCGAAGCGGACGGTTCCGCGTAGGTGGTCGGCCCAGTATCGGGGGGTGGTGAGGGTGTCGGGGGTGGCCAGGTCGCCGGTGTGGTCGGAGATGTAGGGGATGGTCGGGCCGGTGGGTGGGGTGATGCCGAGTGCCTGGACGGCCTTTTGGAACTGGTCGGTGATGGGGTTCATGTGGGGGGAGTGGAAGGCGTGGCTGACGGTGAGGTGGCGGGTTTTGTGGCCGCGTGAGCGCATGAGGTTGGTGAGGTGGTGGACGGCGGTGGTGTCGCCGGAGATGACGGTGGAGGTGGGGGTGTTGATGGCGGCGATGTTGATGCCGGTGAGGCCTTCGTCGGCGATGGTTTGGGTGATGTGGTCTTCGGTGGTGGTGATGGCGGTCATGGCGCCGCCGGGGGGGAGGGTGTGCATGAGGGTGGCGCGGGTGGTGACGAGGGCGGCGGCGTGGGGGAGGGTGAGGATGCCGGCGGTGTGGGCGGCGGTGATGGCGCCGATGGAGTGTCCGGCGACGGCGGTGGGGGTGATGCCCCAGGAGGCGGCCAGCTCGACCAGGGCGATTTGGAGGGCGAACAGTCCGGTCTGGGTGTAGAGGGTCTGGTCGATCAGGGCCGGGTCGGCGTCCCCGAGCAGTACCTCGCGTAGCGGCACGTTCTGCTGGCCGCCGGGCTGGTCTTGCAGGTGCTGGTCGAGCAGGGTGATGGCCTGGTCGTAGGCGTGGGCGAAGGCGGGGAAGGCGGCGTACAGCTGGCGGCCCATGCCGGGATGCTGGCTGCCTTGGCCGGTGAACACGAACGCGATGGGTCCCCCGCTGCCGCTTCCTGTGATGACGCCGGGTCCGGTGGTGGTTCCCTCGGCGAGGGCGCGGGTGCGGTCCAGCAGTTGCTCGCGGGTGGTGCCGAGCAGGACGGCGCGGTGGTCCAGTCGGGCCCGGGTGGTGGCCAGCGAATGCGCCACGTCGACCGGGTCCAGGTCGGGGTGGCGTTGCAGATGGGCGGCCAGCCGGTCGGCCTGCCCCCGCAACGCCTCAGGGGTGCGGGCCGAGACCACCCACGCCACCGGCACCGGCTCTGAGCCCGGCACCGGGCTCGTCCCGGGCCCGGCCTCTGTGACCGGAGCCGACGCTGCCACTGAGTCGGCCTCTGTGACCGGTTGCGGTGCCGGTGGTGCCGGGGTGGGGTCGGGGGCTTGTTCGATGATGACGTGGGCGTTGGTGCCGCTGACGCCGAAGGCGGAGATGGCGGCGCGGCGGGGGTGGCCGGTGGTGGGCCAGGGGGT
>NZ_JBEZDW010000118.1:0-1449 GCF_040802045.1 Microbispora sp. NPDC049125
AGCCGTACCATCCGGTCGTGGTTGTCGGGGTCGTAGGAGATGTTGCCCGTGCCGTCGGCTTTTTCGATGCCGCCGATGCGGTGCTCCAGCCCTGGGGTGCCGGGCACGGCCCACGGACGGGCCAACGTGCCGGGGTCGCGCTTAAAGGGCAAATACGACCCGTCGTCGCCGTTGGGTTCGGTGGTGAAGCCGACCGAGATGTCGGGCAGCTCGGCGACGTCCGGGATCCGCCAGGGCTCTGAGCCGTTGGCCAGGTAGCCGTCCGACAGCAGCATGACCGGTGTGCGGTACTTCAGCGCGATCCGCGCCGCCTCCAGGGCCATGTGGAAGCAGTCCGACGGCGTCGCGGGGGCCAGCACCGGGACGGGGGATTCGCCGTTGCGGCCGTACAGGGCCATGAGCAGGTCGGTCTGCTCGGTCTTGGTCGGCATACCAGTGCTCGGTCCGGCCCGTTGCACGTCCACGACGATCAACGGCAGCTCGGTGGTGACCGCCAGGCCCACCGTCTCGGCCTTCAACGCGACACCGGGGCCGGAGGTCGTGGTCACCCCGAGCGACCCGCCGAAGGAGGCCCCCAGCGCCGCGCCGACGCCGGCGATCTCGTCTTCGGCCTGGAAGGTGCGGATGCCGAACCGTTTGTGCTTGGACAGCTCGTGCAGGATGTCGGAGGCCGGGGTGATCGGGTAGGACCCGAGGAACAGCGGCAGCCCCGACTGCACCGACCCCGCGATCAACCCATAGGCCAGGGCCTGGTTGCCGGAGATGTTGCGGTACACCCCGGGGGTCAGCTTGGCCGGTTTGATCTCATAGGAGACCGAGAACGACTCGGTGGTCTCGCCGTAGTTCCAGCCGGCCTGGAACGCCGCGATGTTGGCCTTGGCGATCTCGGGCTTCGTGGCGAACTTCGCCTCCAGGAACCTGATCGTCCCCTCGGTCGGCCGGTGGTACAGCCACGACAACAGGCCGAGCGCGAACATGTTCTTGGCCCGCTCGGCGTCTTTCTTGCTGACGTCGAACCCCTCGAGGGAGCGCACCGTCAGCGAGGTCAGCGGCACCGCGTGGACCCGCCACTCGCTGAGTGACTCGTCCTCGAGCGGGTTGGTGGTGTAGCCCACCTTCTGCAGGTTGCGTTTGGTGAACTCGTCGGTGTTGACGATCAGGTCGGCCCCGCGGGGCAGGTCGGCCAGGTTGGCTTTCAACGCTGCGGGGTTCATGGCGACGAGCACGTTGGGTGCGTCGCCGGGAGTCAGGATGTCGTGGTCGGCGAAGTGCAGCTGGAAGCTTGACACTCCGGGCAGCGTGCCCGCGGGGGCGCGGATCTCGGCCGGGAAGTTGGGCAGGGTCGACAGGTCGTTGCCGAACTGGGCCGTCTCCGCCGTGAACCGGTCTCCCGTGAGCTGCATCCCGTCGCCGGAGTCACCCGCGAACCGGATGATCACGCGGTCGAGC
>NZ_JBEZDW010000119.1:0-1422 GCF_040802045.1 Microbispora sp. NPDC049125
ACTGCGACCCATCGGCATCCACCGCCAACGCCCCCGCCAGCGCCTCCAGGTCCTCCCGCTCCACCGCCTCCCAGAACCGCGCCTCCACCTCATCAACACTCGCCGACGCCACCGCCTCCACAGGCCCGGCCTCCGGCCAGAACCGCTCTCGCTGGAAGGCATACGTCGGCAACTCCACCCGACGGCCACCCGGGAAGAACCCCTCCCAATCGACCGTCACACCCTCAACATGAAGACGAGCAAACGCCGCGACGACCGTCTCCGCCTCCGGCCGTTCCCGCCGCAGCACCGGAATGAAGACACCTTCGACGCATTCGGCACCCATCGCCGACAACACCGCATCCGGCCCCAGTTCAAGGAACGTGCTCACCCCGTCAGCCACCAACGACCGCATGGTGTCCAGGAACCGGACCGGCTGACGGACGTGGGAGACCCAGTAGTCGGCGTCCGAGCCGAAGGCGATCGGGATCCGCGGCGCGTTGTAGGTCAGCGATTCGGCGACCTGGCGGAAGTCGTCCAGCATCGGGTCCATCAACGGCGAATGGAACGCGTGGCTGACCTTCAGCCGCTTGGACTTGCGATCGGGGAACCGCGCGACCACGGCGGCGACGGCATCCTCCTCACCCGCCACCACGACCGATGCGGGGCCGTTGACAGCCGCGACACTCACCCGGTCGGTCAGATACGGCAAGACTTCATCTTCTGAGGCGTTCAGGGCGACCATCGCCCCACCCTCCGGAAGGGCCTGCATCAACCGGCCCCGGGCGGCGACGAGGGTGCAGGCATCCTCAAGCGACAGCACCCCGGCCACGTGCGCTGCGGCGATCTCCCCGATCGAATGCCCCGCCAGGAAGTCCGGCACGATGCCCCACGACTCCACCAGCCGGAACAACGCCACCTCAACCGCGAACAACGCCGGCTGAGTAAAACAGGTCTGGTCCAGCAACTCGCCGTCCCCGAACACCACCTCCCGGACAGGCCGATCAAGACGCCCATCCAGATGCGCGCACACCTCGTCGAAGGCATCCGCGAAAGCCGGGAAAGCGTCATACAGCTCCCGGCCCATCCCCGCCCGCTGGGACCCCTGACCGGTGAACAGGAACGCCACCTTGCCACCAGAGACCATCCCCTTGAAGAGGCCGGGAGCCTGCCTCTCCTCGGCCAGAGCTTCAAGCGCCTGGATAGCGGCGGCCCGGTCGGCACCCACGACGACCGCGCGGCGCTCCAGCGCCGCCCGTGTCGTCGCCAGGGAGAACCCGACGTCCTGCGGCGACAACTCAGGATGCGCCACCAGGTGCGCGTGCAGCCGTACGGCCTGATCCCGCAGCGCCGCCGCGCTCTTGGCCGACACCGGCCACACCACCGGCCGCTCATCGACCCCATCAACGACCGGCGGCTCGTCAGCGCCGTCAACGAACTGCT
>NZ_JBEZDW010000120.1:0-1406 GCF_040802045.1 Microbispora sp. NPDC049125
GTGGGTGTGGGGGTGGGTGTGGGGGTTGGGCCGGTGCCGTTGAACTGCCACCAGTTCATGTTGAACAGGGTGCCGCTTCCGCCGGTGAAGCGGAGGAACAGGTCGTGTGTTCCGGTCGCGCCGTTCACCGGGCAGGACACGCTCGTCCAGTTCTGCCACCCGCCGGTACCCGCGACGGTGCACGTCCCGACCAGGGTGCCGGTGGCGCTGTCCAGGCGGACCTCGATACGCCCGCCACCGGCCCCCGAGGCCACCCGCGCGGTGAACGACGTCGCACCGGAGCCGAAGGCGACACCCTTGACCTTGATGTAGTCGCCGTTCTCGATCCAGCCGACGTTCATCCCGCCCTCACTGGACGGCTCGGTCTCCACCCCCGACTCCCACGCGATCGTCTCGGCCTCCTGACGCACGTAAGGATTCAGCGTCCCGATCTGCGGCGCCCCCGTCGTGGTCATGTTGATCGTCGGGATCGTCCCACCCGAACCATAGGTGAACTTCTCCACCGCCACCGAACGCGTATAACCACCACCACCCGGCAACGCACCATTGTGATAGAAGAAATACGACCCACCCATGTAATCGATCACACCGGGATGGTTGGTGAAACTACCACCCTGCGTCGGCATCACCGTCCCACGATAGGTCCACGGCCCCGTCGGACCCGTCGCCGTCGAATACGCGATGAACTCAGAACAGCACTTGGCCGCGAACACGTTGTAGTAGATGCCGTTACGCTTGTAAACCCACGGCCCCTCCTCGAACAACGTCGGACGGTTCGCATCCCCGGTCCGAGTACCGAACCCCGCCGTAGTAAGCGGAATCTGCGACACCCCACCCGAGTAAGAGATCATGTCGGAGTTCAACCGCACATACGACAGATGCGGATTCCCCCAATACAGATACGCCTGCCCATCATCATCGATGAACACCGTCGGATCGATCTCACCGTTCTCCACCAGCGGACGCCCGATCGCATCCCGAAACGGCCCGGTAGGACTATCGGAGACCGCCACCCCGATGGCCATCCGCCCGCTCGACCGATTCGTCGTCGGCACATACCAGTAGAACTTGCCGTTCCGGTAGATCGTCTGACCCGCCCACGCATCCGACTTCGCCCAGCTGAACGTGGCCACACTGAGCGGCGAACCATGATCGGTCCAGTTCACCATGTCCGTCGACGACCAGACCCGCCAGTCCTTCATCGTGAAGTACGTCGAGCCGTCCTCGTCATGCCCCGTATACAGATACACCCGCCCGTTGTAGACCAGCGGAGCCGGATCAGCGGTATAGACCGTCTGAACGATCGGGTTGTCCGCCCTGGCCGCACCAGCGGGGAACAACGCCAACACACCCACCACAGCCACCGCCCAGACGACCCACCGCCTGACCGAGACCACAGCCGATAA
>NZ_JBEZDW010000121.1:0-1379 GCF_040802045.1 Microbispora sp. NPDC049125
CTAGTGCCATACGCCTGAAATTCGTCGGATAAATACTTATCCTGATGCGTATGGGGAATCCGGGCCCGTCCGCGGTACCGATCGAGTTGACCGATGCTGAACGGGCTTGGCTGCATGGCCTCACAGCGGGGACGTCAGAGCTGGCGAGCCGAGCGAAGATCGTAGTGGCCTGTGCCGAGTCCGGGGCCAGCAATGCGCAGGTGGCACGGGATCTCGGTATGAGCGTGGCGACGGTCCGCCGGTGGCGGACCGCCTATGCCCAAGGGGGAAGGAACGCCCTGCTCGACAGGCCCCGGACGGGGCGGCCAAAGGCCGGGTTGACGCTGACCGACGCCGAACGCGCCACTCTGCAACGATGGGCGCGGCGCAGTAAATCCTCGCAAGTCCTGGCGATGCGCTCGAAGATCGTGCTGGCGTGCGCGGATGGCAAGGACAACAAGCAGATCGCCCAGCAGTTGCGGGTCCACCCCGACACGGTGTCCAAGTGGCGCAACCGGTTCGTCAAGCTGCGCCTTGATGGGCTCATAGACGAACAGCGGCCTGGCCGGCCACCGTCCGTCACCCTTGACCAGGTCGAGCGGGTCGTAGTGGACACGTTGGAAAGGGCGCCCAAAGACGCCACGCACTGGTCCCGGGCATCGATGGCTCGTCGCAGCGGACTGTCGAAGTCCACGATCGGCCGGATCTGGCGGGACTTCGGGCTAAAACCCCACCAGGCCGAGACTTTCAAGCTCTCGACCGATCCGCTGTTTGTGGAGAAGGTCGTCGATGTCGTGGGGCTTTATCACAATCCGCCTGAGCGGGCGGTGGTGCTCTGCGTGGACGAGAAGTCCCAGATCCAAGCCCTGGACCGGTCGCAACCGGTGCTGCCGATGATGCCGGGCATGCCCGAGCGGCGTACCCACGATTACGTCCGCAACGGGATCACGAGCCTGTTCGCAGCGTTCAACGTCGCAGACGGCACCGTCATCGGTGAGCTGCACCGCCAGCACCGCGCCGCCGAGTTCAAGAAGTTTCTGATCACGATCGACAAGACGGTTCCCACCGAGTTGGACGTCCACCTGATCTGCGACAACTACGGCACTCACAAAACTCCGGCGATCAAGGCGTGGCTGGCCCGCCATCCGCGGTTCCACATGCACTTCACCCCGACCGGCTCCTCCTGGATCAACCAGGTGGAGCGGTGGTTCGGGTTCCTGACCGATCAGCTCATCCGGCGCGGAGTGCACAAGAGCGTCCAGTCCCTGGAGAAGGACATCCGCGACTGGATCGCTCAGTGGAACGACAACCCTCGGCCGTTCGTATGGAAGAAGACCGCAGAGGAGATCCTCGAATCCCTCGCACGATATTGCCGACGAATTTCAGGCGCAGGACACTAG
>NZ_JBEZDW010000122.1:0-1353 GCF_040802045.1 Microbispora sp. NPDC049125
AAGGAGTCCTGCGCGGCGGCGTTGGCCACTCCTCCCGCGGCCAGGACGCCGATGTCACGGGTGGTGTTGTCGGAGGAACGGCGCACCTGGTACAGCGGGCCGTTGTAGTTGGCGTACAGCGCACGGGTGGTGCTGTGCGCGGCCACACACGGCGTGCCGCCCGAGGCGTAGATGTCACAGGGCTGCCTCGTCGACGGCGACGGCGACGGTGACGGTGAAGGCGACGGGGACGGGGAAGGCGAGGGCGACGGGGACGGTGAAGGCGACGGCGACGGTGAAGGCGAGGGCGACGCGGACGGCGACGGTGAGGGGGATGTGACGCCGTCGTCGCAGGTGACGCCATTCAGGGCGAAGCTCGACGGCACCGGGTTGGAGCCGTTCCAACTCGCATTGAACCCGAAGTTGACGCTGCCCCCGCTGGGGATGCTCCCGTTGTATGAGGCGTTGGTCACGGAGACCTGGGAGCCGGACTGGGTGTGAGTGCCGTTCCACAGCTGGGTGATGCTCTGCCCGGTGGTGAACGACCAGGTCAACGTCCAGCCGTTGATCGGGTCACCGAGGTTGTCGACGATCACGTTGGCGCCGAAGCCGCCGGGCCACTGGTTGGTCACCGTGTAGGTGACCTTGCATCCCACCGTGGCCGCCGATGCCATGTGTGCCGTGGTCATGCCGGCGCCGGCCATCGACAGCGCGGCGACGACGGCGGCCGAGAGCCTCAACCGCCGGCGTAAGAAGCTGATTTGCCGCACTCGCGTGTACCTTTCCTTGAGATGTGATGTCCTCTCCGCGGAGCGGGGCTTCCCGCTCCGCGGAGAGGCGGGCCGATGCCGCGCGACCCGTGTCCGGCTACGGGCTCGTGCAGGTGACGCCGGTGGGGGCCGTCGCCCCGCTGCCGTTGGCGGTGAATCCGAACGTCGTCGATCCGTTGCCTGCGATGGTGCCGTTGTAGGCGGCGTTCTTGACGGTGATCGCGCCGCTTGTCCCGGTGTTCACGCCGTTCCACAGGCTCGTGATGGTCTGTCCGCCGGCCAGCGTCATCGTGACAGTCCAGCCGTTGAGTGCGGACGACCCGCTGTTGCTGACGGTCACCTCGCTCTGGAAACCGCCGCCCCAGTCGTTGACCAGCCTGTACGTCGCCGTGCAGTTCCCCGGTTGATCGCTCGGCGTCGGCGTCGGCGTCGGCGTCGGCGTGGGTGTCGGAGTCGGAGTCGGAGTGGGGGTCGGGGTCGGCGTGGGGGTGGGTGTGGGGGTGGGTGTGGGGGACGGTGATGTGCCGCCGCTGACTCGGTACACGACGGTGCCGTGCGCCGGCACGCTGGCCGAGATGGTGCCGGTGCTGCCGCTGACGGCGTT
>NZ_JBEZDW010000123.1:0-1291 GCF_040802045.1 Microbispora sp. NPDC049125
CCCAGACGGGGGCGGCGGTCAGGTCGATGCCGGGGGAGCGCCTGGCCGGGCCGGTGGTCTGGTCGTGGGGGGTGGTGTGGTCGTGGGGGGTGGTGTGGTCGTGGGAGGTGGTGACGGCGTGGTGGGTGACGACGAGCAGGCGGGTGTCGGCGAGGCGGTCGTCGGCCAGCCATTGCTGAACGGTGAGCAGGGTGTCTTCCAGGACGGCGTGAACGGCCGCCACGAGCCCGTCATCGGTGCTGTCGGGGATGGCCGGATGTGGTGGCCGGTCGGTGTCGGCGGACGGGCCGACGTCCTCGCCGGTGCCGGTGAGGGTGGTGTGTGAGGGGGCCGGACTGGTGCTGGGGGTGGTGATGGGCAGGACGATCACGTCGGGGACGGGTTCGGTGGCCTCGATCGCTTCGGTCAGCGCGGTCAGGCCGGGGTAGAGGGAGGCGGCCAGCCCGGTCCCACGCAGGCTGTCGTACAACTCCCGATCACCCAGCACGGCCCACGATCCCCACGATCCCGGCTCCGCGGCGTCCAGGGTCAGCGGCTCCCACTCGACCCGGTACAGGCCGTCCGTACGGTCGCGCGCGGTCGCCCGTAGCTGCTCCCGGGGGACGGGCCGCACCTGCAGTGAGTCGATCGAGATGACGGGGGCGCCGGAAGGGTCGGCGGCCTGGAGGGACAGCGAGCCCGGCTCGCCCAGCTCGATCCGCACCCGTAGCTCCGTCGCGCCGGAGGCGTGGAGCCGAACCCCGCTCCAGGCGAACGGCAGGTTGGCTGTCCCGGCCTCGGTCCCGTCGAGCCAGTGCAGGGCGGCGGCGTGCAACGCCGCGTCCAGCAGCGCCGGGTGCACGCCGAACCGCGCGACGTCGTCGTGCTGTTCCTGGGGAAGGGCGACTTCGGCGAACAGCTCGTCGCCGCGTCGCCACGCCGCCCGCAACCCCTGGAACGCCGGCCCGTAACGCAGCTCGTTCCCGCGTAACCGCGCATATGCGTCATCCAGGTCCACGGACCGGGCGTCGGCCGGTGGCCACGCCGCGAGGTCGAAGGACGCTGCCGGGCCGTCGGCGCTGAGCGTGACGGTCGCATGGCGCGTCCAGTCGTCCGTGGAGCCCTCCGGCCGGGAGTAGATCTCCACGGTCCGCTGGTCCGGCCCGCTCACGATGGTCTGGATCTGGACGGTCCCGTTGTCGGGCAGTGGGAGGGGGGCGTGGAGGAGGAGTTCGTCGATGGTGGTGTGGGGGGTGTGGTCGGCGGCGTGGAGGGCGAGGTCGATGAAGGCGGTGCCGGGGAGGAGGGGGGT
>NZ_JBEZDW010000124.1:0-1281 GCF_040802045.1 Microbispora sp. NPDC049125
GGGATCCGTCGGTGCCGGTGGCGAAGACGTGGACCATTCCGGCGGGGTCGACCTTGACGGTGGGGGAGCCGGCGATTCCGGTGCCGGGGACGTCGTATTGCCAGCCGTTGGACCAGTACCAGTGCTTGAGGGATCCGTCGGTGCCGCGGGCGAAGACCTGGAGTGCTCCGTTGCCGTCCGTGGCACTGGAGGGACCCTGCCGATCGGCATCGCTCGACACGGCTGCGAGGGCGTCCAGTTGCGCCTGCGTGCCGTTGAAGACGTTCAGGGTCACGTTCGTGGTCGGGACCCCGGGAACGTTGCCGACGTCGGCGTACTGCCACATCAGCCAGGAGTTCCAGCCGGGGGGAACCGCCGGGGTGGTGTGGCTGCTGGTGTAGTCGGCGACCTGCAGCCCGTACGAGGACAGGGCGGTGGTGCTGCCCATGCAGCCGGTCATGAACCCCTTCGCCGTGTAGATCCACGGCTTGATGCCGAAAGCCGCCTGCACCCTGTCCAGCCAGGTGCGCGCGAACGTGACGGTGGTGTAGGGCGGGCAGGAGCTGGTGCCGTCGTCGGTCCACTCGAGGTCGAGGATCGGCGGCAGCTCACCCGCCCGGTGCCCGGTGTAGCCCGCCGCACGCGCCGTGTTGACGAAGAAGTCCGCCTGGGCGGCGGCGTCCGAGCTGGTGCCGGTCAGGTAGTGGTACGGCGCGGTCGCGATTCCCTGCGCGAGGGAGTTGCTCAGATCGCCGCTGAAGTAACTGTTCTTCTTGTTGGTGCCCCTGGTCACCTTGAGCGTCGCGAAGGTGACCCCGGACTGGCGGATCTGGGCCCAGTTCACCGAGGCCCCTCCGGGGTGCTGGTACTCGGTGATGTCCACACCCCTGACCGGGTACGCTCCCGGCTGCGGACTGGCGGACGACGCGCCGGCCGGCTGTACGAGCGCCCCGGTGAGCCCCGCAGTGACGACGGCTGCGGCGGCGAGGCGGCGGATCCATCCCGGCCGTGCTGGTATCGCGGACATGTCTGCTCCATTTGTGCAGAGATATTGAGGGGTTGCCTGATCCGAAGTCGTGAGCTCCGGCGAACTGCTCAAGCTGGACACCTTCCGCCGACCGCGAATCTCGTGGCAGGCCTTGCGGAAGTCGTGTGGACCCACCAGGACGGTGGGTCCACACGCGTGTCGCGATGGCTCTCGGTCAGGCGATGCCGTTGCCGGGGACGTCGTACTGCCAGCCGTTGGACCAGTACCAGTGCTTGAGGGATCCGTCGGTGCCGCGGGCGAAGACCTGCAACGCC
>NZ_JBEZDW010000125.1:0-1208 GCF_040802045.1 Microbispora sp. NPDC049125
AACGGGCAGGCCAACCAGCAGTGGACCTCGACCAGCGCGAGTGAGCTGCGGGTCTTCGGCAACAAGTGCCTGGACGTCAACGGCGCAGGCACCGCCGACGGCAGCACCGTGATCATCTGGGACTGCAACGGCCAGAACAACCAGAAGTGGCGGTTCAACTCCGACGGCACCATCACCGCCGTCGGCGCGAACAAGTGCCTTGACGTGCCCAACAGCGCCACGGCCAACGGCACCAAGCTCGCCATCTGGACCTGCAACGGCGGAACCAACCAGCGCTGGACCCGCGTCTAGACAGACTCGAAAAGACACCCTCGAAACACCGGAAACCCTCGCCGGGACGGGCTGACCGTCCCGGCGAGGGTTTCGCCTTTCATCGGCAGGGGTGCCGGAGTGACTCGTTGCGGCTTTTTGACGGAGCCGGGCTGGACAGGCCGGGCGGCCACCTGACCACCTCGGCGCCGTACGCGTCAGCCAGGCGGGCGGAGGTCTCCCCGGTCCCCCTGCACAGAGTGGTGAGCCGGCACCAGTGGCCCGTCCGGGCCGGCCGGCTCCAGTCAGGCGACCCGTATCCCATGGTGGTCGGATGGTGAAACGGCAGGCGGCGAACCCATGTCGTCGTCGCGTAGCGGCCGGCGCTCGCTCGGACTCCTTGGGTTCGCCGCGTCTTACCGGTGGCGCCCCTCAGGGCGCCGTCGCCCTCACGAAGCGGTGCACGTGAAGGATGAGGCCGGCGCCGCACCACCGCCGAGGAAGCCGAACGTCGTCGAGGCGGACGGCTGGAGCGAGCCGTTGTACGAGACGTTCGTCACCGACACGGTCGAGCCGCTGGTGCTCAGCGTGCCGTTCCAGACCTGGCTGACCGACTGGCCGTCGCCCAGATTCCATCTGACGGTCCAGCCGTTGATCGCCGCACTGCCGGCGGTCACCGTGACCTCGCCCTGGTAGCCGCCGGACCACGAGTTGACGGTCCGGTAGGTCGCGTTACAGGCGTTGCCGCCCGTCGGAGTGGGTGTCGGCGTGGGTGTCGGGGACGGCGTGGGTGTCGGGGACGGGGTCGGCGTGGGTGTCGGTGTCGGGGTGGGTGTCGGTGTCGGGGTGGGTGTCGGTGTCGGGGTGGGTGTGGGGGTGGGTGTGGGGGTTGGGCCGGTGCCGTTGAACTGCCACCAGTTCATGTTGAACAGGGTGCCGCTTCCGCCGGTGAAGCGGAG
>NZ_JBEZDW010000126.1:0-1169 GCF_040802045.1 Microbispora sp. NPDC049125
TGGGTCCAGTTGTTGGCGTGGTCGACCTGGCACAGACTGGTCGGCAGGGGGCAGTGCTCGATCCAGCAGGTGGCGTAGCGGGCGGCGATCGCGCGGCGCTGGGCGGGGGTGGCCAGGCGGGCGTTGCGGCCCATGTCGAGCACCTGGCCTTCGGCGTCCATCACCAGGCGCACCAGCGTGGAGGTGCGAGCCAGCCGCTCGATGTCCGACTGCGGTAACAGGTGCCCGGTGGCCAGCAGCAGTCCTGGCCATCGTCCTGGCAGCACCCCTCCCACCAGCCGCCCACCACCGGCGCCGCCGCCAGGCCCGGCACCAGGCCGGACGCCAGCCCCGGCACTTGGCTCGGCACGATGTCCCGTGCCCGCATCGGCACTCGGCTCGGCACCAGGCCCCAAGCCATGCCCGGCATTCGCGTCGCTACCAGCCTCGGCGTCGGGATGGGCGCTGGACTCGGCGCTCGGTTCCACAGCGGGTCTCGGCCCCTTCCCGACATCAAGCCCGGCATTCACGTCGGCATCGGTCATGGCGGCTTCGATATCGGGCTCGGCATGGTGTTCGGTGCCCGCATCGCCATCGGGTCCGGTACCGCTGTGCGGTCCGGCGTCAGAGGTGGTGTTGTCTGTCGGCCCGGCCTCAGGCCCTCGCATCGCCCTTGCCCCGCCCGTCATCGGAGATGAGCCCTTAACCACCCCCGGGTCAGCCATTGGCTCCTGGCCGCCAACCGCGTCCAACCACGACTCTTGATCAGCAATGCGGTCGGCACCGGGGGCGGGCTCGCCAGTAGGGGCAGGCCTGGCAGTAGGAGCGGGTCTGGCAGCGGGATCGGCGGCCGAACCGGCGGCGCGCTCAGGGAGCAGATCGGGCGGCAGGTCAGCCGGGACACCGGCGGCGGGCTCAGCAGACAGATCGGCCGGCGAATCGGCGGCGGGCTTGGCCGGTGACCCGCTGGGCGGACCGGTCGGTGGATCGCTAGGCGGGTCGGCGACTGGGGCCTGAGCGGGTGACCCGCTGGACGGGCCGGTCGATGAAGCGGTCGGCGAGTCGCTGGGCGGACCGGTCGGTGGGGCGCTAGGCGGGTCGGCGGGTAGGGATTCGGCCGGCACGATCACCAGCAGTTCGGCGTTGATCTGCTGCTCCAGCAACGCGATCAACGCATCGGCGTTCCGCAC
>NZ_JBEZDW010000127.1:0-1149 GCF_040802045.1 Microbispora sp. NPDC049125
TGGAGGCGAGCAACTTCGGCACCGCCAACGGCACCAAGGTGCAGCTGTGGTCCTGCACCGGCACCACCAGCCAGAAGTGGAACCGGAGCTGACCGTCTCTGACCGTACTACCGAGCGGGTCCGCGCCGATCCATGAGCGGACCCGCCTCCGGGCGTTGTGAGCGCGCGGGCGGAGACCCCACCGGGTGTCCGCCCGCCCGCCGTGAAGTGAGATCGTCCCGGGCCGGCGAGTCCGCTCCGGGATGCGGGGAAGCGTTTCGTCTCACTCTTAGGAGTGCCGCCTGCTGACCGCGCACCAGAGGCGCGGCGGCCGGGAACACCGGGGCGGACGCTGCCTGATCGGGCGTCAGCCAGGGGATACGCAGGAGACGCGCGACCCTCTTTCTGATGGAACGATACACACTGTTCACGTCCGCGACATGTGCCATTGACATCCCCAGGGGCGAGTTTTAGTCTGCGAGCGAACCGATTCGACTATGGCCCGCACGCCCCTGTGTGGTGGCGGCCGGTCAAGCTGCTCAGGCAGATGGTTCGGCATCCGAATCCATTCGCGAGGAGTGCGGGATGACCAGCGGCAAGGTGGGCCACAGCACCGTGTCGTGTGCACTCAGCGGGAGGCGGGCTGTCTTCGATGCGACCATGCGGCCCGCCAAGGCCGCGGTCCACGAGGTGGGTCGCCGGCCGAAGCCGCGGTCATGGACGACCCCACCCGGCCGTGGCCCGGTCATCTCGCCGACAGGCTCACGATCGCGGCGACGCAGCTCGCCGCGAGCCGGCACCGGTTCCGCCGCCGCACCTGGCGCGGCGGCGCCATAAGCCCAGGACGGACCTCCGGCCCGCCCTGCGACCCCCAATTAGCAAGGAGTCACCAGTGGACGTCACACCCATGAGGCGGCGTAGACGCCGGCGCGGGCTGGCCGCCCTGCTCACCGCGT
Organism: Microbispora sp. NPDC049125; assembly: GCF_040802045.1. Lineage (NCBI taxonomy): Bacteria > Bacillati > Actinomycetota > Actinomycetes > Streptosporangiales > Streptosporangiaceae > Microbispora > Microbispora sp. NPDC049125. The sequence goes on from NZ_JBEZDW010000127.1 coordinate 936, forward strand.
GTGCCCTGGCCGCCGCATCCGTCGTCACGGCTGGTCCGGCGCAGGCGGCGGACCAGTCCATCAGCGTCAATTTCGCCTCCGCGAGTGGTTCGCCGACTTATCGGGCGTCGGGGTGGATCTACGGCATGACGGAGAACGCCGCGAATCCGCCGAGCAACTACTTCACGGATGTGAAGTTCCGGTACATGCGGGCCGGTGGCGCGCAGCTGGACGC
>NZ_JBEZDW010000128.1:0-1128 GCF_040802045.1 Microbispora sp. NPDC049125
TGTGCTGAGCTCGACCCGCAGTTCGGGGACAGCCCGTCCCCGCATGCCATCGGATAGACGATCAGGGCGGCCACGAACGGCCGGTGCGGCGGTGCCGGGCTCGGGAAGCGCGGCCTGTATCGCTGCGCCGGAGTCGCGCGGTGGAGGTGCGGGCGTGTCCTGAGGGTGGGCCTGTCCGGGGGACGCGGCACCCGGGTGGGGCGCGCCGCCTTCCGAGCCTCCGACCGGGGCACCACCGCAAGGGCCATCCGGAGGGTTGGCCGGGGCGCGACCAAGTGGATCAGTTGGCGGGCTGGTCGTAGTGCCGCCGGTTGGATCAACTGGCGGGCCGGCTGGAGTGCCCTCAGATGGACCGACTGTCGGGCCTGAGGGCGGGTTGGTCGATGTGCGGCCGGGTGGATCAGGAAGTGGGGTGTCAGGACCGTCCAGGCCCGCGCCGGGATCGGTGTCCGGGCCGCTCGGGCCTACGTCGGGATCAACACCTGGATCGGTGTCGGGGCCCTTCGAGCCTGCGTCGAGATCGGTGGCGGGTCGAGTGTTGGGGCCGTCTGGGTTTACGTCTGAGTCGGGGCTGCCTGGATTGGTGTCGAGGCCGTCCGGGCCTGCGTCGGGGTCTGGGCCGCTCGGGTCCGGGGCGCTTGGGCCTGGGTCGGTGGCGGTACCTGGGTCGGTGTCCGTGCTGGTGTCGGGGCTGCCTGGGGTTGCGCCGGAGGTGGAGCCGCCTGGGTCGCGATGGGTGTCTGTGCTGGTGGTGGGTGGGGTGTCGAGGAAGGGGTGGGTGCGGATGTGGGTGATGATCTGTTCGTCGGTCAGGCCTTCGAAGGTGCCGTCGAGGGAGCCGAGGAACAGGTCGGCGCGGATGTGGTCGATTGGGCGGCGGTCTCCGGCGCGTTTGCAGGAGCGGGCCAGTTCATCGATGCGTTCGCAGCCGGCCGCGGCCCGGTCCACCGGCAGGTCCAGGCCGGAGACGCTGGCGGTGCCGTCGTCGTTGCGGGTGCCGACCACGCGGCGGCGTTTGACCGCTTCGGTGTAGCGCTTTTCCGCCCAGCCCGGGTCGATCGCCAGCACCAGCCGCTGAATGTGCTCGATCAACTCCCCGACCGTCCACCTGCCGGCTTGGTCGACCAG
>NZ_JBEZDW010000129.1:0-1099 GCF_040802045.1 Microbispora sp. NPDC049125
TCCGCCCTGGCCGCACCAGCGGGGAACAACGCCAACACACCCACCACAGCCACCGCCCAGACGACCCACCGCCTGACCGAGACCACAGCCGATAATCCAAACGCGAATCTCACAATCACCCCTAACGTTGTCGTTAACTACGAGCCCATCTCTGGTTGCCGGCGCCGCCGAGGCGATCCCGCTTCGTGGCGCCGGCACCTATACGCCCACAGTGACGGCGCCGGTGCTGTGACCGGTGCCGTCACTGTGGGCGACGCCGATGCCGGCGAGCTCAGTGCGTCTTATTGAGGAGTTGGCGCGTCGCGGTGGACTTCGCCAGGGACACAGTGCATGCGGCTCCGTTGAGTGTGAATGCGGCGGGTTTCGCTGCGCTGCCGGTGTGGTCGGCCCGGAACCCGAAGCTGGTTGAGCCGCCGGGCGGAATCCAACCGTTGTGGCCTGCGCTCGGGATCGGGGTGGCCCCCGTGCCGGCAGGTCGCCGGCACGGGGGCTCAGGCCAGTCCTCGCCGAGTGTCAGGACGCCGTGCGAGGTCAGACGCTCTACGGGTCAGGACGCCGTGCGGGGTCAGAGGCTGTACGGGTCAGGACGCCGTGCAGGTCAGGACGGGCACGCTGCCGGGGCCGCTCGAGGTGCCGAGGATTCCGAACAACGCGTTCGCACCGGGGTTCAGGCTGCCGTTGTAGCTCAGATTGCGGGCGGTGATCACGTTTCCGCTGGTGGTGATCGCGGCGTTCCACCCGTTGCTGACCGCGCGGCCGTCGTCGAACCGCCAGGTGACGGTCCAGCCGGAGATGGCCGAGCTGCCCGCCGTGACGGTGATCAAGGCTTGGAAGCCTCCCGGCCACTCATTCACAGGGGAGTACGTGGCCGTACATCCACGGCTACCGGACGGCGAGGGCGTCGGGGTCGGCGTAGGAGTCGGTGTGGGGGTCGGCGTCGGCGTTGGTGTGGGGGTCGGCGTGGGGGTCGGCGTCGGTGTGGGACTCGGTGACGGATTGGGGCTGATGCTGCCGGGGACGGATTGGAGTGCGGTGTACCAGGCGGCGGCCATTTTGTCGTAGCCGCCGGCGGTGGGGTGGATGCCGTCGATGAGGTCGG
>NZ_JBEZDW010000130.1:0-1010 GCF_040802045.1 Microbispora sp. NPDC049125
TTGGCGGATGGGGCGCGGGTGGTGGCGTTGCGGAGTCGGGCGTTGGGGGTGTTGTCGGGTCGGGGGGCGATGGCCTCGATCGCGTTGCCCGCCGACCGGGTGCGCGACCTGCTGTCCGGCCAGGCCGATGCCGGCGATGCCAGCGCTGGTGGGGGGTTGTCGGGGGTTGCCGGGCGGGTGTCGGTGGCGGTGGTGAACAGTCCGTCGGCGACGGTGGTGGCCGGTGAGGTCGATGCGGTGGAGGAGTTGCTGGCCTGGTGTGGCCGGCGGGGGGTGCGGGCCAAGCGGGTGCCGGTGGATTACGCCTCGCATTGCGCGCAGGTGGAGGTGATCGAAGATGAGCTGGGCCGGTTGCTGGAGGGGGTGGTTCCCCGGCGGGGGGAGGTGCCGTTCTATTCGACGGTGACCGGTGGGCTGGTGGATCACTTGGAGTTGGGGGCGGGGTATTGGTATCGCAACCTGCGTGAGCCGGTGGCCTTCGAGCAGACGGTACGGGTGCTGGCCGAGCAGGGACATACCGCCTTCATCGAGATGAGCCCGCATCCGGTGCTGACGATGGCCGTCCAGGAAACCCTGGACGCCCACCACACGACCACGACACAGGCCACCACAGCCGCGAACACGACGCCGGGGAAGGCCACGGCGGTGGGGACGCCTGAGGCGCTGGCGCCGGTGATGAGTCCGGTGGCGGTGGTGGTCGGTTCGCTGCGCCGCGACGACGGGGGGCTGGACCGGTTCCTCACCTCCCTTGCCGAGGCCCACGTCCAGGGCATCGAGGTGGACTGGACGGGTCTGTTCCCCGGTGGCCGCCGGGTGGAGCTGCCGACGTATGCCTTCCAGCGGGAGCATTTTTGGCCGGAGTCGTCGGGGTGGTCGGGGTCGGAGCCGGGGGCCTCGGCGGGGGCTGGGGTGTTGGGGGATGGGGAGTTTTGGGCGGCGGTGGACAGTGGGGATGTGGAGGCGGTCGCTGCTGCGGTGGGGGCTGGTGGTGGTGATCGTTCGTGGTTGGC
>NZ_JBEZDW010000131.1:0-1009 GCF_040802045.1 Microbispora sp. NPDC049125
TCGTCCGGCGGTTGGTGCGTGCTGGTGCTTCCGGGGTGGGTCAGGTGGGGTGGTGTCCGCGGGGGCGGGTGCTGGTGACGGGTGGCACGGGTGCGCTGGGCGGGCATGTGGCCCGGTGGCTGGCGGTGAACGGGGCCGATGAGGTGGTGTTGACCAGCCGCCGCGGCCTGGACGCCCCGGGCGCGGCTGAGCTGGTTGCGGAGTTGGAGGGGCTTGGGGTCTCGGTTGTGGTGGCCGCGTGTGATGTGGCCGACCGGGATTCGCTGGCCGGGGTGGTGGCGGCGTATCCGCCGGATGCGGTGGTGCATGCGGCGGGGGTGCTGGATGACGGGGTGCTGGATCAGTTGTCTCCTGAGCGGTTGGAGCGGGTGTTCCGGGCGAAGGTGGCCGCGGCGGTCAATCTGCATGAGTTGACCAGTGACCTGGACGCCTTCGTGATGTTCTCCGCTGCGGCAGGCGTGCTCGGCAACGCGGGGCAGGGCAATTACGCGGCGGCGAACGCTTTCCTCGACGCGTTGGCGCAGGTGCGGCGTGCTGCGGGGTTGGCGGCGACGTCGATTGCGTGGGGGGCGTGGGCTGAGGCGGGGATGGCCGCTGATGAGGTGGTGGAGCGGCGGTTGCGGCGTAGTGGGGTGGCGCCGATGGTGCCGGAGCTCGCGCTGGCCGCGATGCGGCAGGCCGTCGCCGGTGACGAGGCATGCGTCGCGGTGGCCGACATCCGATGGGACCGCTACGCGGCGAGCACAGGCACGCATTCGTTCCTGGAGCAACTGACGGAAGCGCGGCCGGCGGAGCCTCCCCAGGTCGCGGCCGAAGACTGGCTGGCCCGGTTGGCTGAGGCGTCGCAGGTGCGGCGGCCTCGGTTGGTGCTGGGGTTGGTGCGGGCCGAGGTGGCGGGGGTGTTGGGGTTCGGTTCGGCTGATGAGGTGGAGCCGGGCCGGGCGTTCAAGGAGTTGGGCTTCACGTCGTTGTCGGCGGTGGAGTTGCGTAACCGGTTGAACGCGGCCAC